>CAXTMW010000061.1:16561-17980 GCA_964245455.1 uncultured Acidobacteriaceae bacterium | reverse complement strand
GCTGCTTTTTCCGGCCGGCTGCCGGAACAAAACCGCCTCGCCGCACGCGACGACCAGCCCCCTGGAGCAGGCTTTGCATGCGGATGTGGATGCCGGACATCTGGCGTCTCTCCACTGGCCTGACTTCTCCGATTACAAACCGCTGGTTGAGAGCTTCTACACACAGCGCAGCTGGAACCCGGCCTGGGTCGATGGAAAGGCCGCAACCAGGCAGGCACTGGCGCTGATGAAATTGTTTGCAACCAGCGGGAGCAAAGGTTTGAACCCGGACGATTATGACGCTTCCCTCTGGGGAGGGCGGGTTGCCCGGCTAAGCTCGTCAGGCGATGCCGAGCGGGCCGAGGTTGACACCGCGATGACGGTCGCGACCATGCGCTACATCTCCGACCTGCACATCGGGCGCGTCAATCCGCAGCATTTTGCCTTTGGGGTCAATGTCCAGACAAAAAAATATGACCTGCCGAACTTTGTCGCGCAGCAGGTTGTGGGCGCGGGCGATGTGGGCAATGCGTTGAAAGGCGTCGAACCGGATTCGGCAGCGTATCGCGATACCGAGCAGGCGCTGGTTCATTACCAGGACCTCGCCAAGCAGGCAGGACCGACCGAGGCCTTGCCCGTACCCGCGCAACCGCTCAGCGCCGGTGCTTCATACGCCGGGTCCGCGGCGCTGGCGGCCCGGCTGCAGCTGCTGGGCGACGTGAGCGCCGGGAACAGCGAGGGCAGTACGTACACGCAAGCCCTGTCGGACGGGGTCAAGAGCTTTCAGGCCACACACGACCTCACCGCGGACGGACGGCTGACGCCGCAAACCGTGGCGGCCTTGAATGTGCCGCTGGATGCGCGTGTGCAGCAGATCGAGGACACGCTTGAGCGTATGCGCTGGCTCGCCCCCGAGTACCAGAACCCCGGTGTGCTGGTCAACATCCCTGAGTTCGTGTTGCGCGCCTACGATGACAGCGAGAAAGAGCAGTTCCAGATGCGCGTTGTTGTGGGCCAGTCGCTCGAGGAGGACCACAAAACGCCGGTGCTGGTGCAGGAGATGAAGTACATCGTGCTGCGCCCGTACTGGAATGTCACGCCGACGATCGTCAAGAAAGAGCTGCTGCCGCATGTCGAAGCAAACAAGGGCTATCTTGCCTCGAAGAACTTCGAGGTTGTGGACCGCTCGGGCAAGCCGACCGATGGCTGGACCGCGGACGCGCTTGCCCACGGTCAGTACATGGTCCGTGAAAAGCCCGGCCCGAAGAACTCGCTGGGCCTGGTCAAGTTCATGTTCCCGAACAAGCTCAACATTTACCTTCATTCCACGCCCGCGACGGAGCTGTTCGACCACTCGCGGCGCGACTTTTCTCACGGCTGTATTCGGCTGCAGGAGCCGCAAAAGCTGGCCGACTGGGTGCTGCGCGACCAGCCGGACTG
>CAXTMW010000061.1:1623-16551 GCA_964245455.1 uncultured Acidobacteriaceae bacterium | reverse complement strand
CCCGACAAGATTCACGACGCGATGGAAAACGGCGAGGACAACAAGAACGTTTCACTGTCGCATCCGATCCCGGTGCTGATTTTCTACGAAACCGCCCGGGTCGACCAGGACGGCAAGGTGCACTTTTTCGACGATATTTACGGGTACGACAAGGACATGGAAGCGGTGCTGGCGCACGGCGATCCGTTCCCGACGCAGCCGGAGCCGAAACAGCAGTCCTCGGATACGGAGTAGACCCGCCTGCAAGCGAAAAGGCCGATGCGCAGGCATCGGCCTTTCCTCTGCATCGGCAGCGGTTACATAAGAGTCCACTGCCGAACCGGGCCCACGTCGACGTGCACAAACTGGGAATGCGGGTAGTACCCCACACCGCCTTGGCCGAGCGAAAGCGCTGTCAACTGAAGGGTCCGCGTGGGAACGCCCGGAACACGGATGTCAATGGCTTTGGACAGCATATGCTGCGAGTGCTCGGCGACGCCCTTGCTATGCTCGCGCAGGTAGCTGTTGCTCCACGGTGTGCGGTACCCGCAGACAATCTGGATCACGCCGTTCGGCTTACCAAGCTTGTCCATGATGGCATGCAGCACATCAAACTCGTGCGGATCGTAGTTGGCTTCATCGTTGGTACGGTGATCCCGCAGAAAGTGGTTCAACATAGCGAGTGCCGACGGCACGTATCGGTCGCCCACACGGTAGGTCACATCGAGCGACTCATGCGTGTGCAGGTGGTACATGTGCAAGTGATACTGCTGATCGGGTGCCGGGGCGATATGAAGCGGCTCGACGAGAGATGCCGAAAGCTCTGACTTAACCTCGGGAATGGCCGCGGTACCGGATCCAGTCTCTGGTGTGGATGCACGTGCCGCAGGGAGGGTCGCTATCAGCAACGTGCATAAGGTTACTTTCAATCTACGCGCGCGAATGAGGGACACGGAAACCTCCTGCTGCAAATGTGCCGGGATTGCTGGTTACAAAATTGGTCCGACGTGTTTCTCAGGATAACGCCGGCGGAAGCACGACAGGCAAGAATCGAGAGCGCATCGTAATTTTCGAGAGCGCACCGTGTGTACCGCTTCCACGTATCAGTCCTCACATATAGATTTAAACTTTGATGCGTCTGGCACCTTAATGGAAGTCGTGGGATTGCACGGGCGCCCCGCCGACTGAAAGTAGCTGCACGCGATCGGCACGTACATGTGTAACGCCATTCCCATTCTGCAGGCGTCCCTCCACATGAAGGAGTTTACCGCTGGTAATCAGGACTCTTTCCCGCTCGTACAACTCCGCCCGGATAACCACATTGCTGATCCCGGTCTCGTCCTCGAGCGACAGAAAAATAAAGCCGCTCGCTGTTCCGGGTCGCTGCCTGGCAATGACACAGCCGGCGGTCTGTACATACACGCCGTCCCGCGTGCACGAGAGCTGCCGCGCGGTAAGAACACCGGCTCGCTCCAGGTGCTGCCGCTGAAGGTACAAAGGGTGATGCCCGGTGGTGAGCCCGGTTCCACTATAGCCTGCAACCGGGCGCTCCTCGGTTGATATCTGCTTCAGCGGCGAAGCCTCAGGCTCAGTTGCACACGCTGCGACGGTCAGGCCCGTGCGCTCCGGCAGCACCGGCTTTTCTCGACAGGGCGCCGACTGCGGCACCAGGTGGATGACCCCGACGGTGCCCATGCTTCTTGACCCTCCTGGAATAAGGCTTCCATGCGGGTCTGGATTATGATCTGATCGCCCGTCATCTTCGCTGTCCACTGCTCGGGCATCCAGCAGCCACGTAACCGTAAGAGCCGCCAATGCCAGAGCCTGCTTGCGGGCCTGCAGCAATAGCTCTTCCAGCATGGAGGAAAGCACAAACAGGAGCGGCTTTGCCCGGCGCATCAACGCCTCAAAAGTGAACTCCTCGCGCAGCTCTCGCGTGACGGAAGTCGGTGCGAACAGGTGCGGGTGCTTGCCGCGCGCCAGCTCGCGCACCTGCCGGGCAGCCAGGCCAAGGCGCGCGATAAGCTGCTTTTCCGGTAGAGCAGCCAACGCGCCCAAGGTGCGGATTCCCCACAGCGCCAGCGTTTGCAGCTGCTCCTCTCCAAAGTCGGGCATCTCTAACCGGAGGCACGCGAGCAGCAACGGCGCGAGTGCTGCTGCTTCTTCGCCGGGCGCGACAATCGTGATGCCCGGCTTGCCCTGCACAAGCAGGCAGGCTGTGTGGAAGTTGCAGCTGATGGCGACCGAAACATGGATGCCGTGCGCCTGCAGGGCTGCCTTGAGCGCCCGGGCCAGCGTGTGCGGTTCACGGTAGAGCCGCGCCATACCGGAAATGTCGAGCACGCACATGGCAGCGAGGTCCGTGTGGTGTGGCTCTACATAAGGGGAAACGCGGCCGGCTGCGGCCAGCATGACTGCACGCGCCCCTGCTTCCTCACGCTCAGACCGCCGCAGCAAGGTTATTGCTGCAAACGATTCTGCTTCCACCCTCGACATGCCATTCAACAAGCCGCTTCGCCGGGCTGCGGCATTGCCGGCACACACGCGTTCATGCGGCGGATTGCCTTCAAGCACAGCAACCGGACCCTGCAGTTGCGGCCGCACCCGGAGCAGAGCCTGCGCCGGGAACTCAGACGCATGGCAGCAGGCAAACAGCGCTTCTGCACTGCCAGTGCCGCTGCCGGCGTGGAACCAGGAAGCGGGAAGGCCCGCGCGCGAAGCCACGGCCTACCCCGCCTCAGGAACGTGTGGCCTTGCTGAGAACACTGTGCGCCAGGGTGAAACGGGAGTCGAAGAGAGACGCGGGCTGCGATGTTTCAGGCCGCCTTTCGCGGTCGGGCCGCAAAACGACAGACCGCGGATGCTCAAGCAGGCAAGTCGTTGCCGCAGTGCCTGCACTTGCGTAACTTTGCTCACCATAACCCGCCCTTCTCAACCTTGTTCATCGGTTAAGCAAAATGAAAAGTGAAGTGGGATGCATAGCTCTTCGCTTTTTCTTCGCCTAACGAGTTCTAGGATGCCTCCTCTCACGCCGCATGTCAAAACAAAATGAAAGTACGTCCCCACCCAGATCCTCAGTATCCGGCGCTTGCACAGAGGAATGTGCCGGTATTGCGAGAGGTATAGAGATCTCACGCGTTTGCCTTTGTTGTGCGATCTCCGTTGTGCAATCTCCATTGCTGCCGACGCGCGGGAGTACTGCCGTTATTTGCACGGGGAGAAGAGTGGTGGAATCATGGGAAACGGTGGTCGCTGCGATTTAAGCGCTCGCGTGTTGAGGACGATGCCGTCCTCCTTCAAGAAATGGAGAGCTTCATGGAGCAGATAGTGTCGGATGCGCTGGTATTTTTTGGTGCCACGGGAGATCTGGCGTACAAGCAGATCTTTCCGTCCCTCCAGCGGCTTGCCAAGCGCGGCAAGCTCAAGGGGCCTGTCGTGGGGGTCGCCAAAGCCGGCTGGACACTCGACGATCTGAAAAATCGATGCCGTGACAGCGTCACCAAACACGGAGGCGTCGATCCGGAAGGGCTGGACCGCCTGCTGAACTGCCTGCGCTACGTGGACGGCGACTACAACGACCCTGCGACCTTTACCGAGGTGCGGCAGCAGCTTGGAGATGCCAAGCACCCCCTGCACTACCTGGCCATTCCACCGTCCCTGTTTGTCCGCGTCGTCCAGCAGCTCAAGCAGTCCGGCAACGCAGAAGGCGGGCGCATCGTTGTGGAGAAGCCTTTCGGCCACAGCGTGGAAACAGCAGCCGCGCTCAACAACGCTATTCACGACGTGTTTCCGGAAGAATCCATCTTCCGCATCGACCACTATCTCGGCAAGAACCCGGTGCAGAACCTGATCTTTTTCCGCTTTGCCAACTCGTTTCTTGAGCCGATCTGGAACCGGCAGTACGTGGAAAGTGTGCAGATCACGATGGCGGAAAGCTTCGGCATTCAGGGCCGGGGCAGCTTCTACGATGGGGTCGGGGCGATCCGCGATGTGGTGCAGAACCACATGATGCAGCTGGTAAGCAATATCGCGATGGAGGCGCCGCCATGCCCGGATGTGGAAGCATTGCGCGATGAGCGCGTCAAAGTCCTGAAGAGCATCAAGCCGATTACCGCGGACGACGTGGTACTGGGCCAGTTCGACGGCTACCTGGACGAGCCGGGCGTGCGGCCCAGCTCGAACGTGGAAACCTACGCGGCGATGCGGCTGAACATCAACTCCTGGCGCTGGCGCGATGTGCCGTTCATTATTCGCACGGGCAAGCTGCTCAACAAGACCGCGACCGAGATCATCGCAACCTTGCGGCAAACCCCGGCCGTGTTCTCAGACAAGCTGACGCCGCAGAATTACGTGCGCTTCCGCCTAAGCCCGGAGCCGGTGGTCGCGATGGGCGGCTCGGTCAAGGAGGCCGGCGATGCGCTGCGCGGCTGCATGGTTGAGCTGAAAGCCTCGCAGCAGTGCGGCACCAGCGATCTGCTGCCGTATGAGGAGCTGCTGGAAGACGCCATGCGCGGCAACCCGGTGTGGTTTGCGCGCGAGGACTACGTCGAGGAAAGCTGGCGCCTGCTCGACCCGCTGCTCAAGGATTTGCCCAAAGTCCAAACATATCGGCCGGGCTCATGGGGCCCGGAAGAAGCCAATGAACTCGTGCGCGACGTGGGTGGGTGGGCAAACCCGGTGTAGAGCACGCCGTGTTCTTAGCGGAATTGCCTAGCCGGCCTGGCTAGATATGCCGGCCGGCCAGCCGCCACGCCTGCAGTGTCGCTGGGTACCGGTTTTGTCCTCGGTCCGGATCAATCCACAAGGTAAGCGAGCGTACCGGTGCCGTAGAAAGCGTGTACTGCTCGCGCTGCTCGCGTGAGCCGGACGGGCTGAAGTTCCAGCCCTGCCGCAGCAGCTCGCGCGCCGTCCCATCGGCAAACACGGCGGAAATGGCCCACTCCTGGGAGCGCTCGTGCGCCGGTTCCGCAAACTCGAGCCGCGTTGCGGTGAGCAGCATAGGCGTGTCAAAGCGCAGTGTGATGGTGGAAGCACCCGCAACAGCTGCCTGCCAGTGGACGGTGCCTGGGCCGACCAGCGCGTTTTCTATCGGGTGCGCCGGAGCCTCGGAGCTGACTACGACCTCCGCGATCGCTTCCAGCTCAAGCCAGGTTGTTCCGTCCGCCGAAGCCTCGATGCCGCCGGTTACTTGTTTGCGCATACTCTCCCTTTGCTGCAGTTGTTTGTTTTCAGATGAAGGTAACCGCCGGTAGGGAGCAAGGCGGACGGTACATACAAATCGCTAGCGTGTTCTGCTATAACGAGTGGGCTCAATGGAGCGTCTACGCCGCAAGCGGCGAGAACAGCTCGAACTCCCCCGGTGACTATGAATACGATGGCAAAACACGCGGCTCCTTCCCACGTCACACCCCCAAAACCTGAACACGGCACAAGCGTGATTACAGCGTTCCAGCAGATCCGCGAGCTGATTGTGCTCGGGCGGCTTTCGCCTGGCTCCTGGGTCGTGGAGGGCGACCTGGCGGAGCGGCTCAACATCAGCCGCACCCCCGTGCGTGCCGCCCTGCACTGGCTGCAGCGCGACGGCTATGTCCATGAGCATCGGACGGCCAACAAGTGCCGCATCGTTGTGGCGCCGTTGACCAAGGAAGATGCGGGCGAGCTATACAGCATCATCGGCCACACCGAAGGCTTGGCCGGGCGCATGCTGGCGGCGGAACCGGAGCCGGACCGCATGGCGCTCGCGGAAAAGCTGTCGGCGCTCAACCGGCGGCTCGCCGGGGTCACCCAAAGCACAACCGGGCCGGGCTCCATCTTCGACCTGGACCGCGAGTTCCACGCGCTTATTGTGGATGCGGGCGCGGGGCCTCGTCTGCTGGCGCTCCATCGCGCGGTTGAGCCGCAGGCGGAGCGCTACTGGCGGCTGTATGCTTCGTCCATCCTCCACGACCTGCAGCTTTCCGTGGCAGAGCACGAGGCCATTATCGAGGCCGTCCGCGCGGGCGACGCGGACAACCTTGAGCGGTCTCTGCAGCTGAACTGGATGAAAGGCTCGGAGCGCCTGGGCAGGGTGATGGAAGTGTTTGGGGAGCGGGGCAGTTGGTAGGCGCGCACAGGCGCGCCTTTAGAGGGAGTACTCCCGAGCAGTTAGAGTGATGTTATGCCGACTGCAGCAGCGATGAACTCCGAACCGGGCCAGAGAGTCCCGGGCGATCAGGTTTTCCGCAAGATCACCTTGCGCCTGATTCCCTACATGTTTCTGCTGTACATCCTGGCCTATCTGGACCGGGTGAACGTCGGCTATGCCGCCGTGCAGATGGAAGCAGACCTGCACCTGAGCAATGCCGTGTACGGGACGGGCGCGGGCACCTTTTTCCTCGGCTCGGCGCTGTTTGATATTCCCAGCAACCTCATCCTGGCCAAAGTGGGCCCGCGCAAGTGGATGGCGCGCATCATGATCAGCTGGGGCATCGTGGCGGCATGCATGTCGCTGGTGCACTCGCCGATGTCGTTTTACCTCCTGCGTTTCCTGCTTGGCGTGACCGAGGCCGGCTTCTTCCCCGGCATGATTCTTTACCTCACCTATTGGTTCCCTTCGCGCGAGCGGGCGCGGTCGGTGTCGCGCTTTATGACGGCAACCGCTTTGGCCGGGGTCGTGGGCGGTCCCATCGCCGGGGGGCTGCTTTCCCTGAGCGGCTTCGGCGGCCTCCAGGGCTGGCAATGGTTGTTCATCGCAGAGGGCATCCCGACGATGCTGTTCGGCGTTTCGGTACTGTTTGTGCTGAAGGATCACCCGTCGGAAGCGAAATGGCTGGCGCCCGAAGAACGCGAGTGGCTGGAGAACGAGATTGCGCGCGACCGCGAGGAGCAGGGCTCGGGCGAGCACCATAACTTCGTGGACGCCTTCAAGCTACCGGCGCTTTACCTGCTGGCCGGGGTGTTTTTCGCAAGCCAGGTCGGCGTATATGTGATCAATCTATGGCTGCCGCTGATCCTGAACAGCGTGCGCGGCGCGAGTCACCTGAGCGCCTCGGCCATTGCGCGCTGGTCGACGCTGCCCTACCTGGTGACCGCGATCGTCATGACGGTGATCGGCTGGAGCTCGGACCGCACCAACGATCGGCGCTTCCATGTCACAGCCTGCCTGCTGGTCTCTACCGCAGGCTTCTGGGCGGCCGTACACGCGCATACGCCCGCGGCAGTGCTGCTGGCATTTACGTTTGCGACCATCGGGGTGTTCAGCCTGCAGGGCCCGTTCTGGACGTGGCTCACGAGCATGCTGGAAGGCACGGCCGCCGCCGGTGGAATTGCGATCATCACGTGCGTGGGCGGCTTCGGCGCGTTTCTGGGTCAGGTGACAGTCGGCAAACTGAGCACGGCCTCGCACAGCTACGCGAGCGGGCTGTACTCGGTGGGAGCGGTCGCGCTGCTGGGGGCGTTCGCGGCGGTTTGCCTCAAGAATACGACTCGGCGTCCGGGCGAAAAGGCCGACGCTAAAGCCTAGGCAGATCGCTCGTCGTCCAGCCGCCGCCAAGCGCCTTGACCAGCAGCACGCTTGTGTCGAGCCGCCGCAGCATGATCTCAATGTCGTTGCGCTGGTTAGCCAGCGCGGCCGTCTGCGAGGTCACCACCTGGAGAAACGTGTCGACGCCGCCCTCGTAGCGGATGTTGAACAGATCGAGCGACTGCTCGGCGCTTGCCGTCGTGTCGTGCTGCTGCTGCGCTTCGGTTTCCAGAATGCGCATGGCGGCCAGGCTGTCCTCCACCTGCTGGAAAGCGGTCAGCGTCGTTTGCCGATAGTTGGCAACCGTCTGGTCGTAGTCGGCGACGGCGATGTTGACCGAAGCGCGCCGGCGTCCCGCGTCGTAGAGCGTCTCTGAAAACGTAGGCCCCACGGCCCAGAAACGGCTGGGCCAGGTAAACCAGTTGAGCGCGGAGGTGCCGAGAAAGCCGCCCTGCGCGCCGATGGTGAGCGTGGGGTAAAACGCCGCGTCGGCGATGCCGATCTGCTCGTTCGCGGACGCCATGCGGCGCTCGCTTGCTGCGATGTCGGGCCGGCGCTCCAGCAGCACGGAAGGCAGGGTGCCGGGGATCGCGGGCAGCGCGGGCGGCTGGAGATTGATGGGGTCGGGCGGGAGCGTGAAGTTGGCTGGAGGCCGGCCGATGAGGACGGCGATCGCGTGCTCGTCCGCGGTGCGCTCCACGCCGAGATCGGTCGAAAGCACGCGCGCTGAGTTGAGCTGCGTGCCCGCCTGCGCGACATCAGACTGTGGCGCGGCGCCGCCCTGGAAGCGGTCCTGCGTTAGGTCGAATGCCTGCTGGTATGCGTCGATCGTGTCGCGCAGCAGCTTCAGCTGAGCGTCGGTCGCCCGGGCGTCGAAGTAGTCCATCGCGAGCTCGGCGTGGAGGCTCAGGCGCGCGTTTTCAAGGTCAGCCGCGTAGGCCTGGCCCTGCTCGCGCGCGCTGGTGACCGAGCGCCGGATGCGGCCCCACAGGTCGACCTCGTAGTTCAGATCGAACGGCAGATTGAAGTTTCCGACGCCGTTGTTGGCGAGGTTGCCGTTGAAATAAGGCTGGTTCGCCGAGGCGCGAGTGGCACCGACGGTTGGACCGACGCCGATGGTCGGGAACAGGTTGGCGCGGTTGTACTTGACCTGCTCCCGGGCCGAGCGAAAGTTCGCTTCCGCGAGCTTGAGCGTCTGGTTCGCGGTGTCGATCTGCGCTTCCAGCGCGTCCAGCTGCGGGTCTCCGTAGAGCATCCACCAGTCGCCTTTGAGCGCTGCGTCCTGCGGGTCGCCCACGGCCCAGCCGTCGCCGGGCGTCGGCTGGGGGTGGGGCTGCTCCTTGAACGCCGGGGCGATCGGCGTGGTTGGCCGCGCGTACTGCGGGCCTACAGTGCAGCCTGACAGCAGTGAGAACCAAGCGGCCGCGCCGGCGAACGCGCTACAGAAGCGACGGTTCATTCCACGCCTTTCCGCTCGCCCGCCCCGCCCTCCGGCTGTACGCGCACCAAGTCACCGTCCTCCAGCGAATCGCTTGGGTCAAGCACGATGCGATCAGATGGGCGCAGGCCGGCCGTAATCTCAACCGTCGCACCGTAATCGTGCCCGATCTTTACGTCGCGCAGGATCGCGTGTCCGTTCTCAACAACGGCGACCTGCATGCCCTGCCGGCGAAACAGCAGCGTGTCTGACGGAACGCGAAGCGCCTGCAGGTCGCCGGGCAGCAGGAGGTGCACAAACGCGTAGGCGCCGGGCAGCAGCTTGCCCGTCGTGTTATCCACGTCGATTTCAACATTGAGCGTACGGGACACAGGGTCGACGGCGCGTGAATTACGCGTGAGAACGCCGAAGAATCGTTCATTCGGGAAGGCATCGACCGTGATGGGCACGTGCGAGCCATCGTGCACGGCGCTCTGGTAAACCTCGGGCACAGGCACAAACACGCGCAGGCGCCCGGTTGAGGCGAGATGGAACAACTCTTTCTGCGTCGTGTTTTGGCCGGCCTCAACCAGGGAGCCGACATCGACATTGCGCGCCGTGATCACGCCCGCGAACGGCGCGTAGATGTGCTCAAAACCCTGCAGCTGCTGAAGGCGGCCAAAATTCGCCTGCTGCGCGGAAAGCGTGGACTGGCGCGCGGCCAGGTCGCTCGTGACCTGGTCCGCTTCCTGGCGCGAGACGGCATTTTTCTGGAGCAGCTTTTCCCACCGTGCGGCGGTGCTCTGCGCCAACTGCAGGTTTGACTGCGCGGTTTTGACATCGGCTTGCGCCTGGGCGACCTGCTGGTCGAGCTCGGGCGTTTCGATGGTGGCGAGCAGCGCGCCCTTATCGACGTGCGTGCCGATGTCGGCGTACCAACGCTGCAGGTAGCCGCTGGTGCGCGCGTAGATGGGCGTGTCGACGAAAGCGGCAACGTTGGCCGGGAGTACGACCTCGGGCGCCGCTCCCGCGGCGGTCGGGCTGGTCACACGCACTGTCGGCGTCGCGGCGGCATCCGTGCTGCGGGTCAGCGCGGACTCGTGGTTTGCGCGCGAACGTATGCCGACCGCGATAGCCCCGGCAAGGATCAGCAGAACAACGATGCCCAGAACGAGGCCGCCGCGCCTGCGGTTGACCGGCGGCGTGGGTGCGGTATCACCGGTAAGCGCGCCGATCGGCAAAGACTCCGCACCCGTGTCGCGCAGTGCCTCGGTCTGGTTCAGGTGCGGAGAGGTCGTCAGATCAGGCATGGTGCGCAGCTTCCTTCCCAGGCCGGGGCACGGCGACAATCTCTGTTTGGCGCGGCTGCTGACGGCCGTGCAGCAGGGCGAACACCGTGGGGACAAATGTGAGCGTGGCCACGGTTGCGAGCAGCAGGCCTCCAATCACCGCGCGACCGAGCGGCGCATTCTGCTCCCCGCCGTCGCCCGCGCCGAGCGCCATCGGGATCATGCCGATGATCATGGCAAGCGCGGTCATGCACACGGGGCGAAAGCGCGTCGCACCTGCTTCGATCGCGGCGCGTAGTGCTTCGCCGTGCTCGCCGAGGCGGATTTTCGCGAAAGAAACGACCAGGATCGAGTTTGCCGTAGCGACGCCCATGCACATGATCGCACCCATCAGCGCGGGCACGCTGAGCGTGGTGTGCGTAAGAAACAGAAACAACACAATGCCCGCAAGCGCGGCCGGCAGTGCGGTGATGATGATGAACGGATCGAGCCAGCTTTGGAAATTGACCACGATCAGCATGTAGACGAGCGCGATCGCGAAGGCGAGACCGGCAAGCAGCGCAATGTAGGCGCTCTGCATGGTCTTGAGCTGCCCGCGCACTTCGACGAAGGTTCCGCGCGGCAGGTGAACGCTGTTGTGCGCGACTACGCGCTCCACATCCGCACCGACCGCGCCCAGGGCGCGGTCCTGCACCGCACCGTAGATGTCAATGGTGCGGCGTATGTTGTAGTGCGAAACGATCGCCATTTCGGTGTGGCGCTGGATCGTGGCCAGGTCGCCGAGGATGCCCGTAGCCGCGCTGTTCTGCGCATGGATGGGGATGTTCTGGAGATCGGTCATTGACTCTTCCGCGTACTGCGGCGTTTGCGTGACCAGGTTGTAGTTTACGGCGTTTTTGGGGTTGAGAAAGAACATCGGCGTGATCTGGAACGAGCCGCTCAGGCTATTGGTCAAGCTTTGCGCCACATCGCGCTCGGTAAAGCCGCCCTGCGAAGCCTTAGTGCGGTCGACCTGAATGTTCAGGGTCGGGTAATCAAGCGGCTGCTGGATGCGTACGTCGGTGAGCCCCGGCACCTGCCGCAGCTGCTTCAGCATGGTATCGGCGATGCGCTTGCTCTGGTACACGTCTGTGCCGGTAATTTGCACGTCAATCGGCGCGGGCAGGCCGAAGTTGAGGATCTGCGTCGTGATATCGGCCGGGAGAAAATAGAACAGATCGCCGGCAAACGCAGCAGGCAGTGTTGCGCGCAGACGCCGGATGTACTCGGCGGTGGGGTGGTGGTCTTCCTTGAGGCTCACGATAATGTCGGCGTCGCTCGCGCCGACCAGGCCCGAGGTCGCGTGCATGGTGTTGAAGCCGCTGTACGGCAGGCCGATGTTGTCGAGGACACTATCAAGCTCGGCGGCGGGAATGGTGCGGCGGATCTCTGCTTCGACCAGGTCGCAGAGCCGGGCGGTCTCCTCAATGCGCAGGCCGGTTTTGCCGCGCACGTGCAGGATGAACTCGCCGGCATCGGTCGCCGGAAAGAAGTCGCGCCCGAGAAACGGCACCAGCAGAAACACGCACAGGCAGGCGAGCAGGAACGCCGGGATAAAAACTGTGCGTCGCAGCACCAGCCGCGTCAGCAAACCCTGGTAACCGGTGCGCACGCGCTCGAAGCCCCGTTCAAACCCTTGCTGAAACTGCACCAGCGGGTTGCGCGAGGGGCCCGGATGGTGAATGCGCAGCAGGTACAGCGCGAGCGTCGGCACTAGCGTGCGCGACAGGATGTAGGAGGCGAGCATGGCGAACACCACCGCCTCAGCCAGCGGCACAAACAGGAAGCGCGACACGCCGGATAGAAAAAACATCGGCAGAAACACGATGCAGATACACAGCGTGGAGACGAGCGCGGGCACGGCGATCTGCGCAGCACCGTCGAGGATCGCCTCGCGCAGTTGGTAGCCTTCCTCGATAAAGCGCTCGATGTTCTCGATCGTGACCGTCGCGTCGTCGACCAGGATGCCGACCGCGAGCGCAAGACCGCCGAGCGTCATCGTGTTGATCGTTTCGCCGATCAGGCTCAACACGATGATGGAGCTGAGGATCGAGAGCGGGATCGAGATCGCGATGATCAGCGTGGAGCGCCACGAGCCCAGGAACAGCAGAATCATGAGCCCGGTCAGCGCGGCCGCGATGATGGCCTCGCGGATGACCCCGGAAACCGCGCCGCGCACAAATACGGACTGGTCGGCCAGCGGCGCGATCTTCAACTGCGGCGGCACCAGCGTCGCGACCCTGGGCAGCATGCCGCGCACGCCCGACACGACCGAGAGCGTCGAGGACTGGCCGTTCTTAAGCACGCTGATCAGCACGCCGCGCCGGCCATCCTGCCGCACCACGTTGGTCTGGAAAGCAAAGCCGTCGCTGACGGTCGATACGTCGCGCACATAGACTGTGCTGCCGCCGGCCTGCTTGACTGGAATGTCGGCGATTTCAGCAACGGACTGCGGTGAGGCATTTGTCGTGACGTCGTACTCGCTGAGGCCGATCTTCGCCGTACCGGAAGGCAGCACCAGGTCCTGCGCTTCGAGCGCGTTCAGCAGATCGCCCGGTGAAACGCCCTTGGCCTGCATGAGCTCAGGCTGCAGGTTGACGCTGATCTGGCGCTGCTTACCGCCGTAGGTGAGCGGGATGACCGCGCCCGGTACCGTAGTGAGCTGCGTTCTGATGAAGTTGGTGGCGTAATCGTTCAACTGCGACTCAGACAGGCCCTCGCCCGAGATGCCGAGCTGCAGGATCGGCACGCTCGACGCGGAAAAGTTGATGATTTCGGGCGGCAGGGTGCCCGGCGGCAGCTGCTTGAGCAGGTACTGCGAGGCGGCCGTCACCTGCGCGTTGGCGGTGTCGAGGCCCGCGCCCGGCTGCAGGAACACTTTGACGACGACCTGGCCGTTGTAAGTGGTCGACTCGATATGCTCGATATTATCGACAAGCGTGGTGAGCGCTTTCTCGTAAGGGCTGGTGATGCGGCCCTCGAAGTCTTCGGCGGAAAGCCCGGTATACGAGAAGTTGATCGCGACGACTGGAATATCGATGGCCGGGAAGATGTCGGTCGGCGTCCGCAGGATGACCACCGGGCTCAGAATGAGGATCAGCAGCGCGAGAATGATGAACGTGTACGGACGTTCGAGCGCGATCTTGACAATCCACATACGCGAGCTTCCTGTCGGCGTCCCTCGCGGACGACACCCTGAGTGTGCGCCGCATGTTTGCGATTGCCAAACAGTTTATTCCGACCAAAGTCATCGCTTTTGCCGATACGCTTGTTGCATGGAGCTGCGCCACTTGCGCTACTTTTGTGCGGTTGCCGATGCGGGCGGGTTTGCCCGCGCCGCTGCACTGATCCACGTCTCGCAGTCGGCCGTGAGTGAGCAGCTGCGGGACCTTGAAGAGGAGCTGGGTGTGCCGTTGTTCAATCGGCGGGAGCGCCGCGCCCGCCTGACGGCGCACCGTGAGGTGTTTCTTGAGGAGGCGCGACGCACGCTTGCCGCCGCGGAGCGCGCCCGCGAAGCAGCCCAGCGCTCCGCCCGGGGCGAGGTCGGCACGCTGACCATCGGGTTTTTCGTCGGGGGCACCGATTCGCTCTTCCCGGGGCTGATCCGCGCGTTTCGAGAGCACTCGCCCGGGGTGCGCGTGGCCCTGGTGGAGCTGACGCCGACCGAGCAGCACGAGGCGCTGCTTTCCGGCAGCATCGACATCGGCTTTACCCGCGCGCTTCAGCCGCCGCAGGACGACCAGCTGCGCGCGGAGCGCTTCTATGTGGAACCACTCGTGATCGCCCTGCCGTTCGAGCATCGACTTGCGAGTCGACCGGTCGACATGCGCGAGCTCGCGACGGAACGCTTCGTCATCGCGCAGCGGCATACCTCACCGGTTCTGTTCGACAAGGTAATCGCGCTGTGCCGCGAGGCCGGGTTTTCGCCGAACATCGGAGCCACGGCCTCGGTCGCGAGCGGCGTGCTGACGCTGGTAGCCGCGGGCGAAGGCATCGGGATCCTGCCGAAGGGGGCGCAAAAGCTCGCCTCGGAAGACATCGCCTTTTCTTCCATCCGAAACCCGCATGCGTCGATCGACCTGGTGGTGGCGTGGAGCCCGCAGCGGGAAGGTCCGCTGCACCGGTCGTTTCTGGAGCTGGCTCGCCGGCACGCTCGCAGTGTCACGGAGGAGGTCACGCTTTGACGGCCGGGCTGCGTGGCCCGCAGAATTGGTTTCTATGATCCCGTGGTATCGAACGCGCGGCGGCATCAAGGTGCGCCTGGCGGCCATGCTGTTTCTCCAGTACTTCATTTGGGGTTGCTGGTACGTGACTGTCGGCACGTGGCTGGGCCGCACGCTCCGGTTCAGCGGGACTGAGATTGCGTGGGTTGCGGGCACGACCGCCATCGGCGCGCTGTTGTCGCCGTTTCTGGCCGGTTCGTTGGCCGACCGGGCGTTTGCGACCGAAAAGATGCTGGCCGGGCTGCACCTTGTCGGCGGCGCGCTGCTGTGGGCTGCCTCGCTGCAGCGGAGCTTTGGCCCAGTGTACGCGCTGCTGCTGCTGTACGCGTGCTGCTACATGCCGACGCTCGCGCTCACCAACACGCTCGCGTTTCGGCAGATGCGCGATCCGGGCGTGGAGTTCGCGCCGCTGCGGGTGCTGGGCACTGCCGGCTGGATCGTCGCCGGGCTGCTGGTGGGCAAGCTCGAGCTGGAGCCAAC
>CAXTMW010000061.1:0-1613 GCA_964245455.1 uncultured Acidobacteriaceae bacterium | reverse complement strand
TCGCTCGCCATGGCCGGCTACTGCCTTACGCTGCCGCACACGCCGCCGCTGGGCCGGGCTGGGGCCGGCGAGCGCGCTCAAGGGCCGCTTGCGAACATGGTTTCACCGGCCGTGCTCGGGCTGTTTCGCAATCGTCCCTTTGCGGTGTTTGCCGGGGCGTCACTGCTCATCTGCATCCCGCTCCAGTTTTATTACGCGTTCACCAACCTGTTCCTCAACGAGGTCGGTGTTGCCGATGCCGCAGGCAAGATGACCGGCGGCCAGTTCTCCGAGCTGGGCTGCCTGCTGCTGATCCCTTGGTTCTTTCGCCGCCTCGGCGTCAAGGGAATGCTGCTGGGCGGCATGGCCGCCTGGACGCTGCGCTACGTCCTGTTTGCGTTCGGCAACAGCGGCAGCGGCATGGGGCTGCTATGGCTCGGCATTTTGCTGCACGGCATCTGCTACGACTTTTTCTTTGTAACCGGGCAAATTTACGTGGACCGCAAGGCGCCGACGGCGGTGCGCTCGGCCGCGCAGGGTCTCATCACGCAGATCACCTATGGCGCAGGCATGCTGCTGGGCTCATCCCTGTCGGGCCCGGTGGTGGATCACTACCCCTTGCACGGCGCCGCGGGCGCGGCAGGGATGGTCGCGTGGCGCGGCATCTGGCTGGTGGCCGCGGGCTGTTCCGCCCTGGTGCTCGTGCTGTTTGCGGCCAGCTTCCACGAGCGCCCGCAGGCCAACGCAAGCGACGCCGAGCTGGCGGGCAGCGCCGCAGGGACGACGGCCGCAGCGGTATAGCTTTTCGGGAAGCAGTACCGAAGCGGAACGCGCGGTGACGCCCGGCGCGAAGGACGGGCAGCCACGGACAACTAGCGCGTTACACTCTGGGATAGAGGTGCCCCATGCTGGTTGTCATGAAGTCGCACGCGACCCCAGAGCAGATTGCCGCCGTGTGCGACCAGATTGAGCGGCTCGGCCTGCGCCCGCACGCGCTGCCCGGTGCGCAGCGTACCGCGATTGGCATTACCGGCAACAAGGGCGAAGTGGACCACAGCAGCCTGTCGGAGCTGTCGGGCGTCGCCGACGTGATTCGCGTGTCGAAGCCCTATAAGCTGGTTTCGCGCGACGTCAAGGAAGAAGACACGATCATCCGCTTTCCCGGGACGAGCATCACGGTCGGCGGCCGCGACCTGATGATCATTGCTGGCCCCTGCTCGATTGAGACCCGCGACCAGGCGTTCCGCACGGCCGACGCTGTTGCTTCTGCCGGTGCGCAGTTCTTTCGCGGCGGCGCTTATAAACCACGTACCTCGCCCTACGCTTTCCAGGGTCTCGGCGAGGAAGCGCTCACGATCATGACCGAGATCCGCGACCGGACCGGCATGCGCATTGTGACGGAAGCGATTGATGGAGACGCGCTTGATCTCGTCGCCGAGTACGCGGACGTCATCCAGATCGGCGCGCGCAATATGCAGAACTATTCCCTGCTGCGCGCGGCCGGCCGCAAGCGCAAGCCTGTGCTGCTCAAGCGCGGCATGTCGGCGACACTCGAAGAGCTGCTCATGGCGGCCGAGTACATCCTGAGCGAGGGCAATTACGAGGTCATCCTGTGCGAGCGCGGCATCCGCACC
>CAXTMW010000060.1:15104-18573 GCA_964245455.1 uncultured Acidobacteriaceae bacterium | reverse complement strand
CTCATCGCTACAAACGCAGCTCACGGTCTCCAACCTCGGCGAGTTCAATAAGGCGCTCGTTGCCTTCGGCGTCGGCGGCAAGCTGCCGGTCGCGCTGCACGGGCAGGCGTCGTTCAACGGCGTGGTCACCGGTAACCTGGCCGCGCCTGATGTGACCGGGCATCTCGCAGTCAACAATTTTGATCTTTTGCTAAACAGCACCCCTGCTGCTGTGGCTGTGCCTGCCGCTGCAACGGCCGGCGCCGTGCAGCCGACTGCTCCCAACGGCCAGCCCACGCCCGTACCGGCGGCCGCAACTGCGCAGGCTGGGACCCAGGCCGGCGCGCCCGCCGCGTTCCACATCGACTCACTCGCCGCAGACGCTCAGTACTCGCCCGCGCTGATCTCGGTCCAAAGCGCCCTCATCACCCGAGGCAACACGCAGGTGCACCTCGCCGGCCAGTTGCACGCGCACCGCACCCGCCGCCATGGATACGCCTTTGACAACGACGCCGCCATCAATGCGACCGCCGGCGTCAACAACGCCAACATCCCTGACCTGCTGGCGCTTGCCGGCCAGTCCAGCCTGCCCGTCTCGGGCACGCTGAACCTGAACGCCACCGTGGGCGGCACACTCGGCAACCTGAATGGCGGCGGCCACGTCGCCGTCACCGGCGGCCAGGTCTACGGTGAGCCGTACAAGAGCCTCAACGCCGACCTCACCTTCGCCGGGCAGGATGTCGGCGCGTCTCAGTTCACCTTTCTGATCGCGGGCGGTCAGATCACCGGCAACGGCGGCTACAATCTCGCTTCCAAGCGCTTCCACGCGCAGACCGAAGCCGCCGGGCTTAACCTCGATAACTTCCAGGCACTCAAAAAATCGCCGTTGGTGATCCACGGGCAGCTCGCCTTCAACGTGCAGGCTTCCGGCACCGTTGCCGCGCCAACCGCACAGGCCACCGTGCACCTGTCAAGCCTGGCGCTGGCCAACCCCGCGGGCGGTCCCGCCTCCACGGGCGCGGTCGACCTGACGGCGCACACCGCGGGCGGCAACCTGCTCGCCGACTTGAACGCCCACCTGAACGGCGCCGTGGCCGCGCTCCACGCGCAGACAGCGCTCTCCGGCGACTACGTGACAGCAGCAAAGCTGACGCTGACCAACCTCGACATCGATCCGCTGCTGCAACTTTTCAACGTCAGCGGCGTCAAGGGCGACTCGGTCCTGGCCGGCACCGTCACTGTCAACGGGCCGCTCACCAAGCCGCGGCAGCTTTCCGGCGACGCCGACCTGTCCCGCATCGCGGTTAGCGCGCAAGGCGTGTCCATCGGGACGGAAGGCGGCCTGCGTGCATCGCTGCGTGCGGGCATCGCCCAGCTGCAGCCGGTACACATCACCGGGGCCGGTACCGACCTGATCGCGGAAGGCCGGGCTGCTCTGTTCGGCACCAACCGGCTGCTCGACGCTAAGGCAAACGGCACGCTCAATCTCCAGGTCGCGCATACCTTCGTCCCCGACATCAAGAGCAGCGGCTCCATAGGCTTCCACTTCACCGCCGGCAACACGATTGAAAAGCCCGACCTGGAAGGCGCGGCCGATTTTCACGATGTCAACCTCGCCTACGGCGACTTCCCGAATGGCGTCAACCACCTCAATGGCTCGCTCGTCTTTGACCAGGGCCGGCTTACCGTGCGGGACCTGAAGGCGACCAGCGGCGGCGGCGATCTTGTCTTCGGCGGCTTCGTCACTTACCAGCAAGGCGTGTACGCCGACCTGTCCATCACGGGCAAGCAGGTTCGGGTGCGTTACCCGGGCGGCGTCAGTACCGTGTTTGACTCCAAACTGCGCATCCAGGGCACGCTTGAGAACATCCTGGTTTCGGGCGGCGTGCTTATCACCAAATTCTCCATCCTGCCCGGGCTCGATGCGGCCGCCTTCTCCTCAAACGGCATCTCGCCGCCGCCCGATCCAACGGCGTTCGGCAATCACATCCGCCTTAATGTCCATGTCAACTCGGCGCCGCAGCTCGACATCAACAACAGCTACGCCAAGCTCGCCGGGGACGTCGACCTCTTCGTCCGCGGCAGCGCGGTCGAGCCTTCCGTCCTCGGCCATGTATCCATCACAGAAGGCGACGCCACCTTTGCCGGCACGCACTACGTGCTGCAGCACGGCGACATTTACTTCACCAATCCGGTCAAGATCGAGCCGACCATCGACCTGCAGGCGAGCGCGCACGTCGAAGATTACGACGTGATCATCGCCCTGAACGGCACCACGAGCAAGCTGACGCCAACCTTCCGCTCCAATCCGCCGTTATCCGAGCAGGACATCTTCTCGCTGCTTGCGCTCGGCCGCACGCAGGAGGAGGCGCAGATCAACTCGGAAGAGCAGGCGCAGGCCGGCGTCAATTCAACCGCCGACTCCATCCTGGGCGGCGCGCTCAACGCCACCCTGTCGAGCCGCATTAATAAGCTCTTCGGCGGCGGCAGCGTCAAGATCGATCCCAACTTTGTTTCCGGCACCGGCAACTCCACCGCGCGCATCACGGTTCAGCAGCAAATCTCCAAGAACGGAACAGTCCTGTACGCGACCAACGTCAACTCCACCGCGCAGCAGCTGATTCAGGGCCAGTACAACCTCACGCCCGATGTTTCCGTGCTCGCGCTGCGCGACGAGTCGGGAGTTTACAGCTTCGAGGTGAAGCTGCACCGGCGGTATCGCTAGAGCAGCTTTTTTCCGCGGACCGGGTTCTTATGGCAGTGAGGGTTCTTGCACTGCGTTGCAAGGGGCCTCCGTAAGGAGCTGAACCGTGACTAAGACAAGAACAGCAAGAAACAATCTCCATACCCGCACTATGGCGACCCTGGTGGCGTCGCTCCTCGCTGCCGGCGTGCCGGCAGGGTACGCGCAAACGGAGGCGAGCAGCCTGCAGCCCGCGCTGACCAAGGCACTCAGCAAGAAAGAGTTGAGCGGCGTGCAAGGAACCGTGAGGAACACCGGCGGCTCAAACACCGCGGTGCTCACCGGCTCGGTCGATGTATTTGACGCGAAAGAGGAGGCAGGGAAGCGCGCCCGGCGCGTCAAGGGCATTTCCGCGGTCGACAACGAGATTGAGGTGAACGGCCCGGAGGTCCCGGATGCCGAGTTGCAGGCAAAACTTTCCCGCGCGATCGAGTACGACCGCGTCGGCTATGGCACAACCGCCTTCAACGCGATCGCCGTCGGCGTCCATGACGGCGTCGTGACTCTTGGCGGTCAGGCGTATGGTCCGGTGGACGCCGACTCCGCCGTCGCGGTCGCGAGCAACACGAAGGGCGTCAAGGATGTGATCAACGACATCCAGGTCGACCCGGTCTCGCCCAACGACGACCGCATCCGGCTGCAGGCTTTCCGCACCATCTACGGCTTTCCGTCCCTGAATAAGTACGCGGTCGACCCGGGCAAGCCGATCCGCATCTCCGTCCAGAACGGCCACTTGACGCTCTATGG
>CAXTMW010000060.1:0-15094 GCA_964245455.1 uncultured Acidobacteriaceae bacterium | reverse complement strand
CTATGGCGCGGTCGACTCGCAGGCCGACAAGGATGCAGCCGGCATCCGCGCGAACTCCGTGCCTGGGGTGTTCTCGGTCGTCAATAATCTGCAGGTCGCGGGTGGCGAGCGCAGCGGCAAGTAGGCGGATGGCCTAAACCGGGGCGAGCTCCGCGGCCTCGGCTTGCCGGGCCGTGCGGCGTTCCAGCCGCATGGCCAGCAGGGCCACACCCAGGGATCCGCAGGCAACAATTCCACTGGCGCTCGGCAGCCATCGGTAGCCGACGCCGGCGGTCAGCAGCAGCCCGCCTAGCCCCGCGCCCAGCGCATTGCCCAGGTTGAACGCGCCCTGATTCAGGGTTGACGCGAGGTTAGGTGCGCCTTTGGCCTGCTCGACCACCCGCGCCTGCAGTGGCGCGCCCGCGGCAAACTGCACAAAGCCCCACACAAACACCATCACAATTGCCGGCGCCGCGCTGCCTTCGGTGAAGGGCATCACGATAAAGATAGCGATGAGGAGAACGATGCCGCCCAGGATCACCGGCATCTGCTTCCAGTCGGCCAGGCGGCCGCCCAGCAGATTGCCGCCCGTAATCCCGACGCCGAAGACTACCAGCACCCACGTCACCGCGTGCGGCGACAGGTGCGTTATGCGCTCCAGAATGGGCGCGATGTAGGTGAGCACGCAGAACAGGCAGACTGAGGAGAGCGTGCTGAGCAGCAGCACCAGCTGCACCTCCGGCCGCGCAATGGCGTGGAACTCGTGCCTGAGATGAATGCGCTCGGCCGGCTGGTGCGGTACCAGGCGCAGCAGGCCCAGTGCCGCGACCAAACCGACCGGGATCAGAGCCCAGAATGCGAATCGCCAGCCGAAGGCCTGCCCCAGCGCGGTCCCAGCCGGCACCCCCAGCACGTTCGCGAGCGTCAACCCGCTGAACATCAGCGCGATGGCCTGCGCCCGCTCCCCTCGCGGCACCACGTTGGTAGCGACGATGCTGCCGATCCCGAAAAACGCCCCATGGCAGAGCGCAGTAAGAATGCGCGCCCCCAGCAGCAGGGAATAGCTGGGGGCCAGGGCGCACAACGCATTGCCAAGCAGAAAGATGCCCATCAGGATCAGCAAAGCCCGCTTGCGATCCATCCGCGACAGCAGCAGCGCCACCACGGGCGAGCCGACCGTGACGCTGATCGCATACCCCGAAACCAGCAGCCCTGCTTTGGGAATGCTGACGTGGAGGTCGCGGGACAGGTCCGGCAGCAGCCCCATGATGATGAACTCAGAAGTGCCGATGCCGAACGCCGAAACGGCTAGTGCGATCAGGGGTTTTCGCATAGGTCTGCCCCAGTCTTACACGGATCTCCCAGCGGCCTCCTGATTCTTCCCCAGCGAATGTGCTCCCAGCTACTCAGGGCAAGTCCGAGCGCAAGAAGCCAGAACGCCGCGTCATCCTGAAGATCAAGGGTCGCGTGCACCAAACGTCGAAAGCGTACGCGAACGCCAGACTGAGCACAGCTAACTTCCAAGAAGGGGTTTCTCAGTACTAATCTGCTCATATAACCAACGCTGTTTACAAATACCTCATAGTGAGGAGTCCATTACCTTCACTTTGCTGTGTTTGCGGGAGGCTGCTTTCTGCTCAAACAATCTTGCCTAATCCGCGACTTCATTTCTCGCGAAACCGATTGTCTGTGAGGAGGAGCCAACATGGGGTCGGCCGCACTCGCGACGATCTCAGCATCCAGCTCTTCCAGAGTGGAAGGGCCAGGCATGCCAACAAGTTTCATGCGGTGCAGCCATTCGGATCTATAGGCCCGATCAAGAGCGATATTTGCTGGAAGGGGTTCGATTAATGATGATTTCTGAGGACCTAGATAGAGAAAAGCGTCAATTCGATCTGCCACCGTCTTAGTAGGGTCAGCTGGGAACGCGTCGTTGACGTTGCAGTCCTGGTCTGTTGTGAGAGGGGACTCCATGAATGAGTCAAGGCTTAACGAGCCTAGTCTGCTGTTCTTTGTTCTCAGGAGCGACGGCCAAACCCAACCCAGAGCGTTCAAGGCTCCAAGCCGTTCGTTGCTGACATCGTAATCCCAAAATTCGCTGATCACGAAGGTTCTGCCGGGGTAGTGGCGCTCATACCTTGTGACGGCATCCCCTTCGCCCGGGCCGCCTCCGTGCAACAGATGGAACGTTCCGAAGAGCATTAGTGCCTTGCGGTGCTTAGAAAGCACCTCTCTCTCCGTCACAGACGCAATGTTCCCATCCCGGTCGAAAAACGGCCTGAGGTCATCATAGGAATGAATCTTGCTCCAATCGATCGGTGGATCTGCAGCAACGATCCTCAAACGGCCCGTGGCAGGAAGCCGTTGATTGAGCGAGCGGACGAGCGGATACAGCTGCTCGTAGAAACCGGATGCCCCGCACATTTGTTGAACCGTCGTGTCTCGCCAAACATGCTGAACTTCAGTGAACGGAACGTTCTCGCCGGCGATGTACCGATCCAAGATCGGTTGGTACCGCATGTTCCCACATTCAACGACGATGTCGTTCACCGATGCCGGGAAGCGTGGGTCACGAATGAGGGACAGAATAAAGTCGTCGATATCTTTCTCACCATGGGCCGCCGGCATCCCTACGATTTCAAAAGTCTCAAAAGCTTTCAGGATCGCCGGGATCGCAGGTTCAGGGGGCGCGTCCTGAGTGTCATTGACAGGATGGACCGCCGAGACTTGAGCCCTGCAAGGCTGTGGAATCAGCAGAATCGATGTAAGTGAGAGAAGGACGGTTCCGCAGCGCACAACTCTAAACATGCGAGAAAGAAACGGCTCATTCATGGTTACTACCTCCATTATTGACTGTCGCGGTGCGGTTCCGAACATTGGTGCTTCGACGTTCCTCCATCGTGGTTCTAACTTGGGTCTTTATCGCAGCTTGAATACGCGTTTCGAAGGGCTTATTCGCAAGCGCTTGAATGGTGAGGTCTAGAAGTTGTGACAGAGGAAATGGCAGATCGGCATCCAGACTGTTCGCTGCTGCTGTTACCGCCTCCCAGCATGCCTGCAGACGCGGCAGCAGATCACGTCCGTGTCGCGTCATCGTGATCACTCTCTGCCTGCTGTCTTCTAGGCTCGACTCTGAGACGAGAAGACCCTCTCGGATCATGAGAGCTATGGTCTGCGTGGCAGCAGGCTGGGTGATCCCGGCCGTCTCAGCGATCTCCGTCACACTGAGAGGACTGCGTGCCATAAGCGCCCGCATCACAGGGGTATACCGCGGTCGATAGTTGTTCAGGCTTTCCCGTCTGTATTCTTCGGCGACCGCCTCGTCAAGGAGTTCGATAAGGTGCCGAAGTTGCGTACCCAAACCGCGCTTCATGGACCCCGACGTTACCATCTCCATAAGTGCTTATGCAAAGGGGTTCGGTTGCTCTCTGTAAGTCGCATCGGCAGAAGCTACCGGTGTGGATGACAAGACGGGGGTGGCGCCGTCTAGCTTGCGCAAACGAATCTCTACGTAAGCGGACGCTTATCGAGCGAAGTATCAGCATACCGTTTCGGAAAAGCTGTTGCCGTTGCGTCTCCACTGGCAAGAGCTTGCGCAACGAAATCTCGGCGTAGGATGTTAACCCTAGATGTGGTGACACCTGGTACCACGTTCTGCATTCGTCTTTCCACCAAAAGGACAAACCGCGAGCAACACAGCAGGACGCAGCAAACCCGAATGGGCGCCGCTTACAAAGGACAACTATGCAAACTCCGTGATCCCAAGTGTGCCTGGAGAACAGCGGCACGACGCGTACCATAAAGGCATGGCCATGCTGCGTTCGGTCGCCGTCACGCTCGAAATGATCAAGTGGGAGCACTCAATCTTTGCCCTGCCATTCGCGCTTACCGCCGCGGTGCTCGCGGCAAACGGCTGGCCGCGCCCCATGCAGCTTTTCTGGATCATCGTGTGCATGGTCGCGGCGCGCACGGCGGCGATGGCCTTCAATCGATGGGCCGACGCAAGCCTCGACGCCGCCAACCCGCGAACGGCCATGCGCGCGATCCCCGCCGGCACGCTGACGCGTGGGTTCGTGGGCGGGTTTACCGCGATCTCGTGCGTGCTGTTCGTGCTCGCGGCCGCGCAGCTCAACCGGCTTACGCTGCTTCTGTCGCCGATCGTGCTGCTGGTGGTCCTGCTTTACTCTTACACCAAGCGGTTCACGCGCTGGTCCCACCTGGTGCTGGGTCTCGCCTTGGGCATCGCCCCCGCTGCCGCCTGGATTGCTGTCCGCGGCTCGCTTGACCCGCGCATCCTGGTGCTCACCAGCGCTGTTCTGTTCTGGGTTGCCGGTTTTGACGTTTTCTATAGCTGCCAGGACGCGGAGCACGACCGCAGCTCCGGTCTGCACTCCGTCCCGGCGAGCTTGGGTATACCCGCGGCGTTTGCTGTAGCCCGCGCCACGCACATCCTGATGCTGGGGCTCCTGCTCTGGCTCGTGCCCCTGTTCGCGCTAGGGACGCCCGGCTGGATTGCGGTAGCGCTGGTCGCCGCCCTGCTTGCCTATGAGCACTCCATCATCCAGCCGACAGATCTGTCGCGAATGAACGCGGCTTTTTTCACGCTGAACGGCATCATCTCGTTCGTCTTTTTCGTGGGCGTCGCGACTGCTGTACTGATGGGGCGGCACCATTCTGCCTAAGCCGCCCCTGTTCCCGTCCGGCTACCCTTACAGTACGGAACGCCGGCCGGTGATGATCTGAATCAGCAGCACCACAATCGCCAGTACCAGCAGAATGTGGATGTAAGCGCCAATCGCGTGAAAGCTGACCAGACCTACCAGCCACAGCACCAGCAGAATCACAAAGATCGTCCAAAGCATAGGGCTCTCCTCAAAGCAGGTTTTACCATTTCGAAAGATTAGGTTGCGGCACAGCAACATTCGGTTGCCGAGGATTGAGCCTACCGGCAGGTATGCTGCTTTGACATGGAAAACCTCGAAACACGTGTCGCAATTCAGGGCGAACCGGGCTCCTTCAGCCATCAGGCAGCCCTGCAGCTTGTCCCGGCGCTCACCGAATTACAGTCCTGTGCCTACTCCTCCGAGGTTTTCGAGCGGGTTACGAATGGCCAAGCCGACGCAGCGGTCATTCCGATAGAGAACTCGCTGGCCGGCTCCGTGCTCGAGCATTACGACCTTCTGCTCGCGCACCCGGTCGAGATTCGCTCGGAGCTGCTGCTCCAAATACGCCATCATCTTGTCGTTGCGCCGGGAGTCCTGCTCGAAGCGATTCGCCAGGTCTATTCCCACCCGGTAGCGCTCGCGGAATGCCGCAATTTCTTTGCCGCTCACCCGCACCTCCAGGCTTTGCCCTTCTACGACACAGCCGGGGCGGCCGCGCACGCGGTGCAGGGCGGCGGCCCGGTCGCTGCGATTGCCGGCAGGGAAGCCGCGGTTCAGTACGGCGGCGAGGTCCTGCTCTCGGGTATTGAGGACCACGCGGAAAACTACACCCGCTTTCTGCTGATCCGGCCGGTCTCGAACCCGTTCAACAACCCTGCAGATCCCGCAAACAAGGTATCACTCGCCTTTGCGGTTCCAAACACTCCGGGCGCGCTTGTGGGAGCCTTGGAGATCTTTGCCCGGCATCGACTCAATCTGACGCGCCTTGAGTCCCGGCCGGTCCCAGGCTCTCCCTGGCAGTACGTTTTCTATACCGACTACCAGCTGGACCACGTGGAAGCGGCCGACTTCGCGCTGGCTGAACTCGCCATCCGCTGCCTTTTCCTCAAGGAGCTCGGCCGTTATCGCGCGGCGCTGCCTCCAACGCCCTGACAGGCAATTCAGCTGCTTTGCCACCCCTGAATGCCCAGCGCGAAGATTCCAGGCGCGAAGACAATGCAGTACCTTGGTGCGCTTTCGCGAGCTTTTGCCTCAAGCTTTCCGCAGGACGGTCGATAGGAGAGGAAACATGAGAGTAGCCAACGGACAGGCTTCCGAAGCAGTGCCCCCTCAGTAGCAGGCTTTTCTGTGCCGGGAGCTTTCCCGCGCGGCGAGCCTGCTCTCTTGCCTGCATCTTTTCACTACCTGCGGCGTCGAATAGAAGGAAGTTGATAAAGGTACACTCATGTCTAATGATTTCCTCAGTATCATTCGTCCGAGCGGCTCTGCACAGCGGCAGGAGCGGGGCGAGCGCGCCTCAGATAAAGCACGCACGCTGCCCGTACTCCCTTTGCGCGACACCGTTCTCTTCCCACACGCTGTTCTCCCTCTCACCGTCGGCCGTGAAGGGTCTATCCAGCTAATCCAATCGCTTGGCGAGGAGAAGACGATCGTCGTCGTGGCGCAGCGGGATGCGCGCCAGGATGCGCCGCAGCCCTCGGATCTTCACACCTACGGCACGGTTGCGACCATTCACAAGGTCGTCAAGATGCCGAATCAGAGCCTCTTTGTCTTTACCGAAGGCGTCGAGCGCGTGAAGCTCGATGATTTCGAGCAGATTGAGCCGTTTATGACGGCCTCGGTTGAGCCTATCCCCGAGTTGGCGCCCGCGCCTGGGCCGGAACTTGAGGCTTTGCAGCGCAATATCGTTTCCGACTTCCAGCAGATTGTTGCCGCTTCGCCGACTCTGTCTGATGAGCTGCAAGCCATTGCCGCGCAGATTGAAGACGGAGCGCGCCTGGCCGACTTTGTGGCGTCGTCGCTGCCATTCCTGTCTACTGCCGACAAACAGGAGCTGCTGGAAACAGCAGACGTGCAGAAGCGTCTGGAGCGCATCAACAAGCATCTCGCCAAGGAAGTTGAGGTGCAGTCACTGCGCAACAAGATCCAGTCCGAAGTACAGGACCAGGTGCAGCAGTCGCAACGCGACTACTACCTGCGCGAGCAGATGAAGGCGATTCAAAAGGAGCTGGGCGAGGGCGACGACGGCCAGCGCGACATTGAGGAACTGCGCGAGAAGATTGATGCCGCCGGCATGCCGGAGGAGACCCGCAAGGAAGCCACGAAGGAGCTGAACCGGCTCGCGCGCATGTCGCCGATGGCCGCCGACTACTCCCTGACGCGCAACTACATTGAGTGGCTGGCTGTGCTGCCCTGGGCCAAGAGCACCGGCGGCACGATCGACCTCACAGTCGCGAAAGACGTGCTTGACGAGGATCACTACGAGCTCAGCAAGGTGAAAGACCGCATCCTCGATTACCTGGCCGTGCGCCGGCTCAAGCCGGACATGAAGGGACCGATCCTCTGTTTCGTCGGACCTCCGGGCGTCGGCAAAACCTCGCTCGGCCGTTCGATTGCGCGCTCGCTGGGGCGCAAGTTCCAGCGTTTGTCGCTCGGCGGCATGCACGATGAGGCAGAGATCCGAGGCCATCGGCGCACTTACATCGGCGCGCTGCCGGGCCAGATCATTCAAAATGTCCGCCGTGCCGGCACCAATGATCCGGTGCTGCTGCTCGACGAGATTGACAAGCTTGGCCGCGACTTCCGGGGCGATCCTTCGGCGGCGCTGCTTGAAACCCTCGACCCGGAGCAGAACGCGACCTTCCGCGACAACTATCTCGACCAGCCGTTTGATCTGTCGAAGGTGCTCTTTATATGCACCGCGAACCAGCTCGACACCATCCCGGAGCCGCTGCGCGACCGCATGGAGATCATCGAGCTTTCCGGCTACTCCGAGGAGGAAAAGCGCAACATTGCAATCCGCTACATCGTCCCGCGGCAGACCAAGGAGAACGGTCTCACACCGGAGCAGATTGAGATTCCGGAAGACTCGATCGGTTTCATCGTGCGCCACTATACCCGCGAGGCCGGTGTGCGCCGACTCGAGCAGCTCATCGGCACGGTCTGCCGCAAGCAGGCGCGCCGTATCGCGGAAGGGAAGCCGGACAAGCTTGTCGTCACGCGCGAGGTCGTGCAGGAGTTCCTGGGCGGTATCAAGGTGCGGGTTAACACCGAGATCGCCGAGCGGACCTCACGGCCTGGCGTCGCGGTCGGCCTTGCCTGGACGCCGGCGGGCGGCGATGTGCTCTTCATTGAAGCGAACCGGATGAAGGGCAAGGGCGGCTTTACCATGACCGGCCAGATCGGCCAAGTGATGCAGGAGTCGATGCAGGCCGCGCTGACCTGGGTTCGCTCTAATGCGCAGTCGATTGGCCTCAGCGAGGATTTCACGAAGGAGATCGACTTGCATATCCATGTACCTGCAGGCGCGATTCCTAAGGACGGGCCTTCGGCGGGCGTGACGATGGCGACCGCGCTGGTTTCGCTCCTGACCGACCGGCCGGTTCATCCGCTGATCGCGATGACAGGCGAGATCACGCTGTCAGGCAATGTGCTGCCGGTCGGCGGCATCAAGGAGAAGTTCCTTGCCGCCAAGCGTGCCGGAGTCAAGCGCGTAATCTTCCCGGCGGACGTGCGGCAGAATGTTGAGGAAGACCTGACTGCCGCGCAGACCCAGGGCGTCGAGATCCATTATGCGCGGCGCATCGAGGACGTTCTTGCCATAGCCCTGCCGAAGAACGCGCTGGAAGAGCTTGTGGATGAAGGCGTGCGAGATGAGGTCTTTGAGCACGCCGACGCTTAGGCAGCGGCTGAAGTTACTGGACACAGGCCGGTTTAGCCGGGCTGTGTCCAAATCTCGTACTTGCCTTTGCAATACTGTTTGTTCCCGCCCACACGCAGGTAATAATGGGCTCATTCGACGCGGTGGCTAGTCCAGCCTATGCTTTGAGGAGTTTATGGCAACTACTGCTGCGCGGGTGCTTCCCGAGCGATCCCTCATCCTGCGCCACATGCCGTCACTCGACTCGATGCGCGGCGCTGCCGTGCTGATGGTCGTGCTGTTCCACGGCTTTGTCGGCTTTCCCTGGGTCAGGCTTTTCGGGCCGCTCGCCGGCCTCTTCCTCAAGAGCCTGATCGGAAGCGGTCGCTTCGGCGTTAACGTTTTCTTCGTTCTGTCCGGCTTCCTGATCACCGGGCTGCTGCTGAAAGCCCGGGAGCGCAAGGATTTCTACGGCAACTTCTATCTCCGGCGCGTGCTGCGGATCCTGCCCGCCTACCTGCTGGTGCTTGCAGTTCTTTGGGCTACCCACGTCATCGAGGTTCGCTTCGTTCTGGCCGCGCTTTTCTTCCTGGCGAACTTCGCCCGCCTTTTTGGAGCCAGTCTCAATGAGTACGGCTCCCTATGGTCACTGGCCGTCGAGGAGCATTTTTATCTGCTCTGGCCAACCTGCGTGCGGCGCCTGCGGGACCGAACGCTCACGCGTCTGTTGCTGCTCACCGTCATCGGCGAACCGCTGCTCAGGCTGATCGCGGCACACATCAGCGCGCACATCGACATCCACTACAAAACGCCGTTCGTTCTGGACTTCGTATCTTTTGGGGCCCTCCTGTCGCTGCTGATCCACAGCGGCCGCATTCACCTAGGCAATGCTGCCCGCATCGGCCGCTTCGTTCTCGGCGTCAGCGTGCTCCTGTCGCTCTTGGTGATCTCGGTTGGCAGCTTCAGCGAAGGACCCACTTACCAGGCACTTGCCGATCTCCCCTTTACCTGGGGCGCCTGCGGTGTGCTGCTGCTGGGTTTGTGCCGCGATCATGCACGCTTTGAGCGCACCGGCCGCACCGAGACCCGAGGCTTGCTGCAGTTCTTTGGGTACATCAGCTATGGGCTCTATCTCATCAACGTATTCATTTTTGCCGAGCTGGGGCTGACGATCGGCAGACACCTTCCCCCGGCGCTTGCCACCAACCCGGTGGTTTACGCCATGGTCGTGCTGCTCTGTATCGCGGTGTCGACGCTGCTGGCCTACCTGTCGCGCCGCTTTTTCGAGGGTCCGATTCTTAGCCTCAAAGACCGATGGCAGAGTCGTTTCGCAGAACCATCCGCACCGCCACCCCCGCCGGTTGTTCATGCCGCCGTGTAGCCAGTCTGGTAAGTAGTTCGTGGAACCGCGGCCGCATGCGCTCGAGCACGCCCGCTCCGGCTTTGGCGCCAAAGGTGTTGTTGGCCTGGAACGAGCAAAGCTTTTATTATTCTCCCTCGTTTGAAAGGTTTCCGGCCCGTGCCTTCACCCCCGCAAGCCCTGACGCCCCGGCAGCCGCTCACCCTGCGCCATCTTCCTTCGCTTGACGCTCTGCGCGGCGTTGCCATCCTCATGGTCGTGCTCTTCCACGGCTTCGGCGCCTACGCGTGGGTGCCCAACCTAGGCGAGCGATGGGGGCGACTTCTGTTTGCCGTGGTCAGCACCGGGCGGTTCGGCGTCAACGGCTTTTTCGTCCTGTCCGGCTTCCTGATCACCGGCATTCTGCTCCGCAGCCGCGAAGAGCCCGGCTACTATCGCCGCTTCTACATGCGGCGCTCGCTGCGCATTTTGCCGGCGTACCTGCTGCTTCTCCTCGTGCTGCGCCTGCTGCACGTCATTGACACCCGCTTTGCGCTGGCAGCCGTGCTCTTCATCGCCAACTTTGCCCGGCTCTTCGGCGCGCCGCTTACCGAGTACCTGCCGCTCTGGTCCATAGCGGTCGAGGAGCAGTTCTACCTGCTGTGGCCGACCTGTGTGCGACGCCTGCGCCGGCGTACGCTCGCCCTTAGTCTCGCCGCCGTCATCGTGGCTGAACCGCTGCTGCGACTCCTTGCCGTGCACATCAGCACCCATATCGACGTTCGTTACAAAACACCCTTTGTGCTCGATTTCCTGGCCTATGGCGCGCTACTGGCGCTGCTGATGGACCAGGGACGCATCGGCGCACACAACATCCGACGGCTCGGCCTTGCGCTGCTCGGTGTGGGCGGGGTTCTCGGCGCGGCCTCCATATGGATTCTGGCGTTCCACTCCGGCCCCACCATGACAGTGCTTCAGGACCTGCCGTTTACCTGGGCCGCCTGCGGGCTGCTCCTGCTCGGGGTCGCGCGCGACCACGCGCACTGGGTCCAGTCAGGCCGGGCCGCAAGCCGCGGCTTTCTGCCGTTCTTCGGCTATATCAGCTACGGGCTGTACCTGGTCCACATGCTCGTGTACTTGCTGGCACAGCAGTATGTGTTGACCCACATACCTGCGCGAGTCAACGATCTCGCATTTTTTTCAGAGGTCGTGCTGAGCTGCGTGGCCGCGTCCACGGCGGTCGCGTACCTATCGCGACGCTTCTACGAGGGGCCGTTTCTTCGGCTCAAGCACCGCTTTGAGCCGCCCTCTCCGCAGCTTGGCACCGTCACGGCGACTTCCGCCGCAATCAGACCCGAATTCTAATCACCAGCGCGCGGTACAGAGGGGGTCATTACACCAAACGTCAAAAGTCGTACGCTAACGCCATAGAGCTAAGCACAGCCTACTTCCGACAAGTGCGTTTGTGAGAACTCATTTCGTCTTACTCGCGAAAAAACGAGAGCGCGCCTGTTAGGGGTAAACCCAATAATCGTGTCACCAGCCGCAAAGCAGCCTGTCCTAAGCCAATCAGGTATGGGGGCTAGATTTCGGAGCGTACAAGCACAAAATGTTAAGTTGCAAATTAGCACTTTCGCTCGGATTAGCTAACAACGAGAATGCGGCCCCTGCTCCACATCAGGCTACGATTTGCTCACATTGTGGACAAGAACTCAGTCGCATTCGCTTTCTGCCCTTCGTTCGAAAACAATGGCGGTTCGAAGTGGTGTAACTCGGACCCTTTGTTGTCCCACAATGCCAGCCAGCACCCGGCCATCGCCCGGCTGTTGTTTCAGCATACTGGCGGCTCATCCGTCTAATCCGGAAAGGAACGAGTCAAGTTGTCGGTTATCCTGGTTCGGATCGGCGCTGTTCCCGGTTCTGCCTCGGTGTTTGCAACCCGCTACATGTACAGTTCGAAGCGAGCTGCTCTAGATTTTTAAAAATATGCGGTTGCGATACAGCACAAAGTAGACGATCAGCCAGCAAACGGCGACATAGCCCACGGAGTAAAGCAGCGAGGCGAACGCGGCATCCGGAACGATGCCGTGGATCGTCGCGTAGGCGGCGGTAAGCACATTGCGCCCACCCCGCAGGCGAATCGAGCCAAGACAGCTGGCGAGGACCTCGGAAAGCACGTAGGCCGAGATAGCATTAGTGCCAAAAACCAGCAGCGCGGTGTAGGCCGCCGGGGTAGTTTGCGCGAGGGCACCTCTCTGAGCTTGGCCTAAGTTCCGGCGTAAGTCGACAAACCACAGAAAGAGCGCGAGCAGCAGCAGGCTGACCCCGCCCGCTACCAGCACGTAGGAGCTCGTCCAAAGCTTTTTGTTAATCGGAAAGGCAGGATTCCACAGCACACCCAGCACAACACCGGTTGCGCCGGCGCCGGCGAGTCCACGCGCCTTCACGCCGAGCGCCCGCGTGGTGGTAAGCCAGATGCCGGCGAGCAGCCCGATCAGCGTGGTGCCGAGTGCGGGCAGCGTGCTGAGCAGCCCCTCGGGGTCGCGGGTGCCTTCATATAAGTGTCGTGCTGAAAAAATCTGACGGTCCAGCCACGCGGCCAGGTTGCGATCGTGGTCCAGCAGCGGGATATCCCGGCCGGGCACGCCATAGCCGGGTACCGGCACGAAGCGCATCAGCAGCCAGTAGCCCACCAGCGCCGCGAGCAGAGCGGTGGCCTTGCTGCGCCAGCCCGGAAACAGGCTGTAAAACGACGCCACGATGAGGTAGCAGAGCGCGATGCGCGGCAGCACGCCGTAATAGCGCATCGTAGCGACCCTGAAAAAAGGTGCGCTGTTTACGACCAGCCCCAGCAGAAACAGAATCACGGCACGGCGCAGAACGTGCACGAGCAGCATCGACTTGCCGGCTCCGGCCGCAAGCCGCTTGCGGGTAGAAAGCACGATCGAAACCCCGACGAGCAGCAGAAACGTGGGGAAAACAAGGTCGGTCGGCGTGAGGCCGCTCCACTGGGCGTGCCGCAGCGGCCAGTAAGCCGACGCTTCATCGCCGTTATCATTCACCAGGATCATGAAAGCGAGCGTCAGGCCGCGCAGCAGGTCCACGGAAACGAGACGGCGCGGAAGTGATTCGGTAATAGGGGTCGCGGGATAGGTGCTCATGCGTTTTCCTGCGGAGGTTTCCGCGTGAAAGACAGGTCTGCTTGCTCGCCGCGGCACGTTGCCATCATCCCACGCGCGACGGCGATAAGGTCCGTCACAGGGGTTGGCGCGCTGGGCGTGTAGGGGCGCGCGAGCCAGCTTTGTTGCCAGACGTCCAGCGAGAAAGCAGGGCCGTCGCCTGCGTCGAACTGGGAAGCGAAAAACGCGCGCCAGCGCGCGGCATGGTAGTCGCGGGTCAGTCCAGACCAAACCCGCGAAGCGTAGTCGTAAAGCTCGGGCCAGCCCCAGGTGGTAATCAGCTGGCGCGCGTTGCGGTCGTAAGCGGCAGCCTCGTCAGGTGCCGCAGCCTGGGCGCGGGCCGCGTCCACCCATGTTTCCAGGCGGCGATCAGGGTGCAGGTGCATGATCGCGTCGATCTTGAGCATCATCGCCAGGGCCGCCTCGGCGTGGAGCCGCGCAGCGGCCGGCTCCTTGCTCCGGATCCCTTCGGTGGCCAGCGTAAGCTGCTCATCGATCCAGCCGCCGGCTGCTTGCGCGACAAACTCAATCAGGTCGTTGCGGTACAGCGGTTGGTGGCCCAGCGCGTCGGCACAGGAGAGAAACAGCTCCGTGGCGCGCACAAACACCGGGCCGGCATCTACCGAGACGGCTGCGGGCGTGAGCGTGGGCTCGCCCGGCCAGGCCTGCCTGGTCATCCACACGTGCGCGCTGTATGCGCTCTGCTGCAGCAGCTGCCAGCTCTGCTGCATCGCCGGCGGGCAAGGGCCGTAGCGGGCGCGGGTGTAGGCAGGGATCCAGGTGAGGAAGTCGATCGGTGCGGACTGCCAACCGGCATCGGTCATCAGCTCGTACACTACCTCGTTGGTCTCGATGCCCTCCGGGCACATGTACCAGCCAGTCAGGTTGCCGCGGTTCGGGCTCGCAAGAGTGGCCGCGGGCTCAGCCGCCATGCGCGCGAGATCCCCCTTTACGTTGTTGTTACCGCCAAAGGTGTGGGCCATGCCGACCGCCCATGGCTTGCCGAAAAAAGCGTGGTCGCGCTTCCACGGCTCAGGGGTGAAGCCATCGCCTGGACGCGGCTTCACGTCGTTTGAGTAATCGAGGATCAGCATCCGGTCGTTGGGCACGCCGCGGAGCAGTGCTTCTACGGAGGGCGGGTTCCAAAAGGGGTCTGAGACAAAGAGCCAGCTCTGCATCACCCAGGTGGCGTTGGGATTGACGGCCTTGATCCCTGCATACACGGTGCGGCCAAAACGATCGAGGTCGTCGTAGCGGTGGCCGGCTGTTACCGGTACAGCAAGCTCATGGAAGGTGTCAGCGAGGTAGGAGTCAATCGGGCCGTACTCGGCGGCGTAGGCTTCGATAAAGCGACGGCCGATCTCGCGATACAGCTCCTCCTGCGCAGGATGCAGAATAAAGGTGCGCGTAGAGCGCGGAATCGTCGCAAACGCCTGGGGCAGCCACAGCAGCGTAAATGTTTCGGCCTCAGGGCGTACACGCAAAAACCTTGCGGCACAAAGCCCGCAAAAGCCGGCGCTACCGGCGTCACGCCGAGCGAGCGCATGCGGGTCAGGATCTGCCGCTGCAGCAAGCGATGCTCTTCGATCCAGTGCTGCGGCAGCGGCCCTTCAAAGCCGTTTATGTTGCCCATCCAATGCCAGGGCAGGTGGGCGGGTCCGGTGAAAAAAGCGTCAACTTCCCCCTGCGTCAGCCCGAAGCTGAGCCACACCTTCTGCCACACCCACTCCTGCCCGCCCATCGCCAGCGGCATCGTGATCCCGTGGAGCGCCATCCAGTCGAGTTCGCGCTCCCAGCGCGGCCAGGCTCAAAATGCCAGCGTGTAGCCAAAGGTGCAGGGATTGTAATACTGCACATGCTTGTAGGGGCAGGTGACACGCGTCCTGGTCAGCGGCGGCAAGGGCGACGGCAGCTCGACGTGGCGGCCGCTCCAGGTGACCATGGCGCTGCACTGTTCGCGCAGGTAGCTGTAGACAGCTCGGCATAGGGCGACGCCGCTGGTACCCGCGATGCGAACCTCACCGCCCGATGCCTCGATTCCTCGAAGACGCCTCGAATAAACGCACCGCCAGGT
>CAXTMW010000059.1:13671-18663 GCA_964245455.1 uncultured Acidobacteriaceae bacterium | reverse complement strand
GTGATGTACCGGCCGCCGTCCATGGGCCAGCACTGCAGCACCGGAAACTCCAGTACATCAATCCGATCGCCGCGCTTGCCGATCTTGATGACCTCCTTGCAAGCGGCGTCCTTCGCTGCAATCGTCTTCGGGAAGAACTTGCCGACTTCGGCCAGCATCGGCAGCAGTTTCAGCTTGCCCAGCAGCCCTTCCGGCGTTTTTGTCCCAAGCAGCGAACGAATGCGCTCCGCAATCTCATCGAGGGAGTCCACGTTGAGCGCCAGCTTCATGCGGTCTTCTGAGCCGAACTGGTTCATCAGCACCTGCGCGCCTGGGTAGCCCTTCACCTTCTCGAACAGCAGTGCCGGCCCGCCTGCCTTCGCGCCCTGCTTGCCCAGTTTCGAGGCCCGGTCGGTAATCTCGGTGATCTCAAGAATGGGATCGACCTCCTCGCGCACCCTTACCAGTTCACCCGCGCGATCCATCGCCTTGATCCACTCCCGCAAATCCCGATACGGCACGTCAGTTCCCCCCTTGCGCGTGCAAACAACGCTACCTCTCGATTTTAGGTGAGCGACTTACCGCCATTTGCCACAGGCAAGCACCGCTTTGACCCCGCACACGCTCCAACGAAGACCCGCCACGAAGTGGCCGCGAGTTCCTTTCTCCCGAAAGCATCCCCCGCGGAGTGGTTCTGGATGTGACCCTTCTTTACGGAAGGGTCACACGGACGATCGTTGGCCTACGAGGTGTGTCGGGAGAAAGGAAAGCCGCGCAGGCGGTTTTGTTAGGCAAACAAGAAGGGCCGCCTCTCGGCGGCCCTTCTTGTTTGTTTGTGCGGAGGATTACTTCTCAACCAGGTGCATCTCGTGCTCGGCCTGCGCGGGCTCGTGCGCAAACTCGGGATGCTCATTCTCCAGCAGGAAGCCCATGATGCGCTTCGCGTAATCCGGATCAGCCTTCTCAAAGTGAGAAAGCTGCAGCTTCTGGATTCGCATTGGCGTTTGTCCGAGACTCTTCGCGATATTTTCGCACAGCAGGTTCTTCTGGTCCTCGTTCATCAACCGGAACAGGTCGCCTGCCTGCGTGTAGTCGTCGTTGCCCTCGCGGTGGTTGTACCGCGCCGCCGGCTCGCCCGAAAGCTTGATTGCCCGATCGCGATACTTCGCATCTTCCTTCGGACCGCCAAAGCTGTTCGGCTCGTAGTTCGGCGTGGAGCCGCCGTTGCCGTCAAAGCGCATGGCGCCGTCGCGGTTGTAGTTGAACATCGGGCACTTCGCCGCGTTTACCGGCAGCGACTCGTAGTTGGTGCCAATGCGGTAGCGGTGCGCGTCGGGGTAGCTGACCAGCCGCGCCTGCAGCATCTTGTCCGGCGAGTAGCTCATGCCCGGTATCACATTCACCGGGTTAAAGGCCGACTGTTCCACATCCTGGTGATAGTTGAGCGGATTGCGGTTTAACTCGAGCTCGCCGACATCGATCAGCGGGAACTCAGCATGCGGCCACACCTTGGTCAGGTCGAACGGATCGAACCTGGTGTACTGCGTAGCCTGCTCTTCCGGCATGACCTGGATGGCGACACGCCACTTCGGAAAATTGCCCGTCTCGATGGCGTGGAACAAGTCGCGCTGCGAGTAATCCGGGTCGGAACCGGCCAGCTCTTCCGCGCGCTGCGGGGTCAGGTTGCGAATGCCCTGCTTGGTCAGGAAATGCCACTTCACATAGACAAGCTCGTTCTCTGCATTGATCAGCGAGAAGGTATGGCTGGCGTAGCCGTTCATAAAGCGGTAGCCGTCCGGAATGCCTCGGTCCGAGAACAGAATCGTAACTTGGTGCAGCGACTCCGGCGACAGCGACCAGAAATCCCACATCATGGTCGAAGACTTCAAATTGGTCTGCGGCTCACGCTTCTGCGTGTGAATAAAGTCACCAAACTTCAGCGGGTCGCGGATGAAAAAGATCGGCGTGTTGTTGCCGGTCATATCCCAGTTGCCCTCTTCGGTGTAGAACTTGACCGCGAAGCCGCGCGGGTCGCGCGCTGTATCGGCCGAACCCTTTTCGCCGCCGACAGTTGAAAAGCGTGCGAAGGTTTCGCACGTATTGCCGACCTTCGCGAATAGCTTGGCCGTCGTGTACTTCGAGATGTCGTGCGTCACGGTGAACTTGCCGAACGCGCCCGAACCCTTCGCATGCACAACTCGCTCCGGCACACGCTCCCGGTTAAACTGGGCCATCTTTTCAAACAAAAGATAATCTTCCATCAGCAGCGGTCCGCGCCGCCCTGCCGACAGGGAGTTCTGGTTGTCGCCCACTGGGCGACCGTTGTTCATTGTCAGTGTGGGGTTATCTTCCTTCCCACCCGCGTCTATCTGCCCAGCTCCGTTGCTGCCGTTTTCTTGCGCCATACCAACACCTCTCAATAATATTTATCATACGAGAAGGGTTCTTAGGTCGGCAACCTTCATCGGATTCGTCAGATTTCCCAGGCTGAAATGCTACACGCTTCCATTACTCATCCAGCGGTCCATCAGGGTTTGCGCGCAGCGGGCGCCGCACAGATGGCGTACTTCTGCCGCGTGCGACAGCACTTTGTTCCACCCGGTCATTTTCAGCATGGGCTCGCCTTCCGACCCAGGCTCGCCCGCGGTTGTTCCCATCCAGGCAAGCCACCAGCTGCCGCCTGTGTCGCTCTTCGCCTTGCCGCATACGTCGCAGTGGTAACTTTCTGTCCAGCTCATCCTGTCCAGCTCATCACGGGAGGGTCTCGTTCGAGCGCCGTTGCTGGCACGTTAGCATAAGCTCACCGCCAACCGCCCAGAAAACCGTCGCGCAAACTATCGCTTCCCGGTACCACGGTCAGCTCGCTACCGGCTCCTGCACCTCGGGCTCCTGCACCTCAACGATCGTCACCAGCGGGTAGCCAAGCTTGCGCCAGCCGTCAAAACCACCGAGCAACGGCCGGACTCGCAAGACGCCCATCTTCCGGATCGTCAGCGCCATGCGCACCGCGGTTTCCTCGTTCGGGCAGGTGCAGAACAGCACCACATCGCGGTCTCGGGGAATATTGTGGTTCAACTCCATCAGGCGATCCGGCGTCATCACCACGGCGCCCGGCAGGGTGCGCGGGTCCGGCAGGTAGTCCAGCGGGTGGCGCAGGTCGACCAGGAACAAGGGCTCCCCGCGGTCCATCCGCTCGCGCAGTGCTTCGGGCGACAACCGGTCCATGCGGATTTCTGCCAGCGACCGCCGCCTGCGCACCATGCGCGTGATGACAAAGGCGAGCAGCAGCAGAATAAAGACCGCCACCGCGAAATGCGCGAACCAGGCCAGCGCATGAGGGTGCTGCTTCAGCAGATCGCCGAAGAAGCGTCCGCCGACAACAAACGCCAGCGCCCACAGCAGCACGCCGCCCGCGTCAAACAGGAGAAATTGCCGGAAGCGCATACCGCTCTGGCCGGCGATCGCTCCAGCCATGGTGTTGAGCGCCGGCAAAAACTTGCTGACCAGCAGTGTGCTCGCGCCATGCTTGCCGAAGTAGCCTTCCGTGCGCTGCACGCAAGCGTTGCGTTCCGGGGTAAACCGGCACAGCAGGCGAACCACCGCGTGCCCATAGCGCTTGCCCAGGAAATACCAGATGCAATCGCTGACCATGGACCCGAGCAGAATAGAGCCCAGCACCGGCGCGAGGTGCAGCTTATGCGTGGCAGTCAGCGTGCCGGCCGCCATCAGCAGCGGAGCTGAGGGCACGGGCAAACCGATCTGCTCCAGAAACACCCAGAAAAACAGGACGGTGTAGCCGTGCGCGAGAAAGATATGGGTGAAGGGCATCCAGTGAAAAGCTCCCTTCTGCTGTTGTCAGCGGGATGTGCTGCAGTATAGATGTCAGGCGGGCCGACTCGGACGCGAAAACGCCTTAGCTGGATAGAGCGGCGCACATCCATCAAACCGATGAAATCATCCTGAGAGAGCGCCTAAGAAGTTCCAGGAAACAAAAGGGGTCATCCCTGATCGCAGCGAAGGATCTGCTGTTTTGCTTTATCCAAGCGCGAAAAGCAGATCTTTTGTCGCTTCGCTCCTCAGGATGACCCTTTTCTGGAATCCTTGGATGATTCCGTATGTAGCCTCTGGAACCACCTAAGCCTATCCTCAGACCCGCTGCGCATGCACCCTAATCCTTGACGCGGACCTTGGGCTCCACGGAAAGCCCCGGACGCAGCAGGTGGTCTGAGTCCTCACCCTTGTCCTTCAAGTCGATCCGGACTGGGACGCGCTGCACTACCTTGACGTAGTTGCCGGTCGCATTTTCAGGTGGAAATAGGCTCAGGACCGAACCCGTGGCCCCACCGATCTGCGTCACCACGCCGTCGTATTTGCGCCCGCCGTAGGCGTCCACCGCGATGGTGACGCCCTGGCCGGCATGCATGTGGTTCAGCTGTGTTTCCTTGAAGTTGGCGGTGATCCAAACGTCGTTCAGCGAGATCAGCGTTGTCATGTTCTGCCCGATGGACACGTTCTGCCCCACCTCAACGCTCTTACTTGTAATGATGCCGTCGACCGGCGCGACAATGCGGCAGTAGCTCAGGTTCAGCCTGGCCTGGTCAAGGGCGGCGCGGTTCTGGTCTACCTGGGCCGCGGCCTGGGTAGCCCGGGCCTTCTGGATCCGGATCTGCTCCGGCGCTGTCTTCGCGTTTTCAAGCTGCGCCTTGGTCTGCACCACCCGCGCCTGCTCCACGCGCACGTTGGCTTCTGCGCCGGCGGCGTTCTGCTTTGCCTGTTCGACCGCTGCTTCGTCGGCCCTGGCCGTGGCCACTGCCTGATCAAACTGCTGCTTTGAGATCACATCCCGCTGCACCAGCGGCGTGTAGCGCTCCACGTCCAGCTTGGCTTTGATGTAGTTCGCATCCGCCTGCGCAATCGCTGAGCGATTGGCGTTCAGTTGCTGCTGCGCCTGCACCACTGAGTCATTGGCCTGCTGCAGCGTCGCTCCTATAGCCGCCAGGTTCGTGTTGACGC
>CAXTMW010000059.1:0-13661 GCA_964245455.1 uncultured Acidobacteriaceae bacterium | reverse complement strand
AGGTTGGCCTCGTCCTGCGCGACCGCCGTCTGGTAATCCCGCGGATCGAGCTCGACAATGACATCGCCGGCCTTGACCCGCTCGTTTTCCTGGACAGGCACGCTCAACACATTGCCGCTGATGCGTGACGACACCTGGATCTTGTGGCCGTCGACCTGCGCGTCATCGGTGTCCTCGAAGAAGGTCGAGTGCCAATAGAACAGCAGTATGCCGACAAGCAGAACCGCGACCACGAGAATGATGACGAAGCGGCGGCGCGACTTGGCGCGCGGCGTATTCTTCTGCGCTTCTTCCTTGGCTGCCGGGTCGCCGTTTCCGCCGGTCTGCGTTTGGGGTGTTTCTGTATCCGGTGTCTGCTCAGCCACTACTTGCCTCCCACATATTGCTTCAGGTTGGTGCTTGCCGCGCCCAGCGCCCGCGCGAGCGAAAGCTTGGCAACATTGTGCTGGTACAGGCTTGCGATGTACTGATCGTCGGCCTGCGCAGCCTGCTGCTGCGCCTGCGAAACGGCCAGATTGTCAGACACGCCCGCGGCAAAGCGCTGCTGCGCCTCGCTGAGCGCCTCGGCGGCAAGCTGCACATTGCTTTCGGCGACGGAGACCTGCTTCTGCGCGGCCTCGATATCAAGGATGCTGGAACGCACATCCTGCGCGATCTGGCCGCGCAGATTGCTGAGCTGTGCCCGCTTCTGCTCCAGCTGGGCCTGTGCCTGCGCTTCGTCGCCGCGGATACGCGCTTCCTCGACCACAGGGATGTCGATCGTGCCGCTCGCGTCTCCCGTGGCGTGCGACTTCCGGACGTTCGGCCCGATGTCGCCAAAATCGCCGGTAAAGGCGACCGTCGGGTAGCGCTCGGCCCGGGTCGCGCCCTTGACCAGATCGGCCGCCTTCAGCTGCTCACCGAAGCTCTGCAGATCCTTGCGGCCGGCAAGCGCCTGCGCCACGGCCGTGTCCGGGTCGATTCCGTCGAGTTGCGCATACGGGGCCGCGTCGGTCAGCTCAAACAGCTGCGCCGTGTTTAGCCCGATCACCCGCGCGAGCGCCAGCTTGTCCTTGGCGAGGGTCGCCTGCGCCTGAATCAGGTTCTGCTGCTGCGTCTGGTAGTCCACCTGCGCGCGCAGCTCATCGAGCAGCGGCGAGGTGCCCGCGAGGTGCTGCTGGTGCGCCTGGTCAAACGATACTTTCGAGGTTTGCACCTGCTGCTCGGTCGAGCGCACCCGCGCCTGGTCCGCGATCACCAAAAGATACGCGTTGCCGACACTCAGCACGACCTCGTTGCGGGCGTCCTCGATGGAAAGCTGCGCCGAAGTGAAGTTGTGCTTCGACGCCAGATAATTCCGCAGGTTCGCAACATTAATCAGGCTCAGGTCGAGCGTCGCTCGAAAGTCCTGGTAGCCGTAAGGTCCGATGATCGCCGGAAACCCAGGGATGCGCAGTCCCTGCGCCTGCAGGTCCTGCTCGGCGAGCGCTTCCTTGATGTTGGCGTTCAGCGTCGGCAGCAGGTTCTGCAGCTGCCCCAGCTGCGTCGACCGCGCGGAAATGCGGTTGTTCACTGTAAGAATCAGCCCCAGGTTTCGCCGGAGTCCGCGTTGTACCGCATCGTCAAGCGACAGCGGGAGCGTACCGGGCACAAGCGCTTCATCCGCAACGCTTCCCTGGTAGCTATCCGCGGCTATCTGCTGCTGGTTCAACTGCACCGGCGCAGGCAGGTTGACGACCGTGCCGCCGCTTGCCGACCCAAACTGCGTGTAACCCACGCTCGGCAAGAGCGCTGTTCCCGCTGCAATCAGCCAGCGTATCGCGGCCGACCCGCGGCCTTTCCCACCTTGCGGCACATACACTCCCGATTACCGATCTCGCGGAACAACGCCCTGGGGTTGGCCCGCGCCCTTTTGGATGCGGCACTCTCCGGAAAGATGAAAGTTTGTTGCAGGAATCGGGAAAAGCTCCGTTCAGAGGGTGTGTGAGAAGTTCAATAAATTAATGAGGTCATCCTGAGAGGCTGTATACAAAGTTGATTCCTTTCAAAATCAGTCTCTTAAAAGGGGTCATCGCTGAGGAGCGAAGCGACGAAGGATCTGCTTTTTCTCGCTCGAAAGGAGTGAAAAGCAGATCCTTCGCTGCGCTCAGGATGACCTCTCTTGATATGTATGAACTTCGCACACATCCTCTGAGCGCGGGAGGGATCCCCGGCGAGATCCCTCGCTTGGGTGCAAGCGAAGGATCTGCTTTTTGCTCGTTTCCAACATGAAAGCAGATCCTTCGTCGCTTCGCTCCTCAGGTGACCTTTTAAAGCAGATCCTTCGTCGCTTCGCTCCTCAGGGTGACCTTTTATGGAGCTTGAGTTGCCATGAGTGAACTTCTCACACACTCTCTCAGGCCGGGACTGCGTCTAACGCCGGAGCGTGCGCCAGCGAGTTTGCCAGGGAACACAGCGCCTGGCGAAACGATTCACCTACGATCTGCGGCGTCCACTCGCCGGCCTCCGCGCCGCCCGCTTCCCTCAGCAGCGAAGCCGCTGCCTCATTGCCCTGCCCCAGAACCGCGCGCTGCACAAAAATGGCTCGCTGCACCACCGGCAGCTCTTCCAGCCACGTCCTGAGGCCGCGCCGCAGCTCCGGCTTTCCCTGCTGCTCGAGCCATAGCCGCAGCTGCGCCGGCGTAATTCCGGCTGCCTGCAAATCGTCGTCCTGCACGCACGGCGCGTAGCCGACGGCCCCAGTCGGCGCGGAGCGGAACGCGCCGGGCTGCGCCGCCGACAACTCCGCCAGCGCCCCACGGACCACGCGGCTGCGCGCCTGCTCCTTGGCCGCTTCCGGGTCACGGCATGGATCAATTTCCATGGTCGCCAGCGAACGTTCAATCAGCTGCAGCGCTCCCCCTTCGTTGCCAATCAGCAGGGAGGCCAGCTGGAACAACTCCACCGCCATGCCCTGCACCGCTCCCGCATCGCCACAATCGCTTCCCATCATTTCCCTCCGAAAAACCTCAATCCCATCTTCATCCCACCCCGGCGCGGGGTCAAGGCAGAGCGCGGCGGAAACCATGCGGCGCAAACGGCAGCATAGTTCCCCGGGTTCTCCCGGAGTGTGACCCGCGCCATATAGGATGTTGGCTTGCGCACTCCCACCACACGCGCACCACACCCGTATGGATGAAGCACAACGCAATCTGTTCCTTTCGCGCGACAGCTCATGGCTCAAGTTCAATCGCCGCGTCCTTGAAGAAGCCCAGGACCCGAGCAATCCCCTGCTCGAACGGGTGAAGTTTCTCGCCATCACCGCGTCCAACCTCGACGAGTTCATCGAGGTGCGCATCGCCGGCATGCTGCAGCGGATCGAAGAAGGCCAGGGCGAGCCCGGCCCCGACGGCATGACCGCGCAAACGCTGCTCGACCAGATCAACGCCGACATGCACGATTTTGTCGCAGAACAGTACGCTTGCTGGAACCGCGAGCTTCACCCCGCGCTGTGCGCCGCGGGTATTCGGGTGCTGCCCTGGGTCGAGCTAACCGACGAAGCGAAACAAGCCGCGGGCGAGCTTTACGGGCGCGACGTCGATCCGCTGCTTACCCCGATCACCATCGATCCGCGACACCCTTTCCCGCGTGTGCTCAACAAGGCGCTGTGCGTAGCGCTGCTGCTGCGCCGCAAGCGCAAGGGTGCCAACGCCGCGGTGCTCGGCGTGGTCACGGTGCCCCGCGCGCTGCCGCGCTTTGTGCGCCTGCCCGCGCTGGGCAGCCGCACCGAAGACTTCCTTTTTCTCCACGACCTGATCGAACACCAGGCCGCCGGCATGTACCGCGGCTACGAGATCGTGTCCACCGCTGCCTTTCGCGTCACCCGCAACTCCAACCTCTATTTCGAGGAAGAAGAATCCCGCTCGCTGCTCGAAGCCGTACGCTCCGAGCTGCACAATCGCCGCAAGGGCGACGCGGTTCGACTCGAAATCGAGCGCGATGCCCATCCCGAAATCATCGACCGGCTCGGCACCAATTTCGAACTCGACGAGTCGCAGATCTACCGCACCGACGGCCCGGTCAACCTGTCGCGGCTGATGACGCTCTACAGCGAGATCGACCGGCCCGACCTGAAGTACCCGCCCTTTACCGGGCGCGAGCTGCGGCTCCATCGCAAATCGACCGATCTGTTCGACGAGCTGCGCCACCACGACATTCTGCTGCACCATCCGTACGACTCCTACGACGCGGTGGTCAGCTTCATCGAGGCGGCAGCCGCCGACCCGCATGTCGTTTCCATGAAGCAGACGCTGTATCGTACGAGCGACAATTCGCCGATCTTCCGCGCGCTCACCGAAGCCGCACAGTCCAAGGAAGTCACGGTCGTCGTCGAGCTGACGGCGCGCTTCGACGAGGCCTCCAACATCCGCTGGGCGCGCAATCTTGAGGACGCCGGCGTCCAGGTCTTCCACGGCATTGTCGGCCTGAAAACCCATTGCAAGCTCGCGCTCGTGGTCCGGCGCGATGACGACGGCGTGATGCGCCGCTACGCGCACCTCGGCACCGGCAACTACAATCCGGTCACCTCGCGCTTCTACACCGACCTGAGCTTCCTCACCTCCGACCCCGCCATCACCGCCAGTGTCCACTCGGTGTTCAACTACCTCACCGCGCACTCCGAGTCCGACGACTATGCCCCCCTGCTGGTCGCGCCGCTGACGCTCGCTCAGGGCACCATCAACCTCATCCAGCGGGAAACCGAGCACGCCTGCGCCGGCCGGCCGGGGCGCATCGTGGCCAAGATGAACTCGCTGCTGGAGCAGTCTGTCATCGAGGCGCTCTACGCGGCGTCGGAGGCCGGCGTCGAGATCGACCTCATTATTCGCGGCATCTGTTCGCTGCGGCCCGGCCTGCCCGGCGTGAGCGAACGTATCCGGGTGCGCTCGGTCGTCGGCCGCTATCTGGAGCATTCCCGCATCTTCTACTTCGGCAACGACGGCGCCGAAGAAATCTACTGCGGCTCGGTCGACTGGATGCCCCGCAACCTGTTTGAACGGTGCGAGGTGGCTTTCCCCGTCAGAGACCCCGCGCTCAGAAACCGTATCCGCGCCGAAATCCTCGATGCCTACCTGGCCGATACAGAAAAGTCGCGTCTGCTCCAGCCCGATGGACGCTACCTGAAGCTGAGCGGGACCGCGGAAGCGCAGAGGCTGCCGCCCTTTGCCGTGCAGGAGTTCCTGATGGCGGTAGCGGAAGGTCGCGCCGGCGTGAGCGCCATTCCACGCACGAACCTGGAGCTGCTGGCGCCGCCTCCGCTCCCGAGTATTCGGAACGACCTGCCGAGCGTGACCGTCAGTGACACGGCGGCAGAAGCGGCAGGCGACTCGGCGGCAGACATAGCGAGCGAAACCGCAAAGGATGCGCGCGAGTTTGTGTCCGAAATCGCTCCAGAAGCGCTGACCGGTACGCTGGTGGCCAGTGTCGCGGCCGAGAAGAAGTCGCAACGCCGCAAGAGATTGAAGACAGATGCCTGAGCAGCCGTGCTACTTTCTTAGCAACAAGGCGGTGGGCAAGCGCGGGGACAAGCGGCTCGCCTGATCACACTTTATCGACTGCTATCCCTTTCTCCGGATCAACCTTTATGCACATGCTCGTGACCGGCGCCGCCGGCTTTCTTGGATCGCACCTCACAGATCGTCTGCTTACCGACGGACACTCCGTCCTTGGCGTCGATAATTTTTCCACGGGCACCCCACGCAACCTCGAGCATCTCCTGCGCGAGTCGCGTTTCCGCTTTGAAGAGCATGACATCTGCAAGCCGTTTGACTTCGGCCGCGTCGACTTTGTCTTCAACTTCGCTTCGCCGGCAAGCCCGGTCAACTACCACCGTCTCGGGCTCGAAACGCTGGAGGTCGGCTCCTCCGGGACCCGGAACGCGCTCGAATACGCATTGCGCTACGGGGCCGGCTTTCTTCACGCGTCCACCTCCGAGTGTTACGGCGACCCCCTGGTGCACCCGCAAACGGAAGAGTACTGGGGCAACGTCAACCCGGTCGGCCCGCGCTCGGTCTACGACGAAGCCAAGCGATTCTCGGAAGCGCTGGTCACTGCCTACCATCGCTACCATTCGCTCGATACGCGGCTGGTCCGCATCTTCAACACCTACGGCCCACGGCTCGGCCGCGACGACGGTCGGGTGATCTCGAACTTTGTCACGCAGGCGCTGCGCGGCGAACCGCTCACCGTCTACGGCGACGGATCGCAAACGCGGTCGTTCTGCTACGTTTCGGATGAGATCGACGGCATCGTCCGGCTTTCCCAGGCTGACGTACACACCCCGGTCAACATCGGCAACCCGGTCGAATGGACCATCCTCGAATGCGCTGAGACAGTGCGCCGCATCACCGGCTCGCGCTCTTCGATCGTTTTCGAGCCCCTGCCGCAGGACGACCCGCTGCAGCGCAAGCCTGACATCAGCAAAGCCACCGAGCTTCTCGGCTGGGAGCCCCGCGTCTCGCTTGAGCAGGGACTTCGGTTGTCGCTCGACTATTTTCGAGCAACGCTGGAAAACCCAGTGTCGGCTGCTCTTCAAACGCGGTAAATGGCCGCCCGGTCCGCAGGCACGCCGCAGCCGATCCGCAGAGTTTCACAAAATCGTAAGACCCCATGACTAGAGTGATCCCGCTGTGCTAGCGTGCTCCTGCTTTTGCACGCTACCCCGAAAGGATCGCCTACCATGCGTTCAGCACTCCCCCACGCAGTTTGCTTCAAACCGAATGCACGCTTCTCGCTCTCGAACCGTATTCTCTCCCTGCTTCTCCCGTTGAGCGGGGCTTTGCTGCTCGCCGGCGTCCCGCCGGCGGCCCAGGCCCAAAGCTACAACCTGGTCTGGTCCGACGAGTTCAATGCCGCGGCCGGCACCTACCCTGACTCCACCAAATGGAACTACGACACCGGCAACAGCGGCTTCGGCAACCCGGAGATCGAGGATTACTGCACCCCAGGCTCCGGTGCCGCGCCCTGCGTGGCCGGCAATCCCAACGCCTACCAGGACGGCAACGGCAATCTCGTCATCCAGGCCCGCAAAGATTCAAGCGGCAACTGGACCTCGGCGCGCCTGAAGACCCTCGGCAAGTACCAGTTCACCTACGGCCGCATCGAGGCCCGTATGAAGCTACCCGTCGGCGATGGTTTCTGGCCCGCGTTCTGGATGCTCGGCGCGAATGAAAGCTCAGTCGGCTGGCCACAGTGCGGTGAAGACGACATCATGGAGTGGGTACAGTCCTACAGTCCCACGACCACCTCGTCCACGACCCACGGACCCGGCTACTCCGGCGGCAGTGGCATTGGTGCCCGTTACACCTTCCCGAACGGCGGCCGCGTCGACGACGGCAGCTACCACACCTACGGCCTTACCTGGTCGCCCAACCTGCTGCAGTATTACCGCGACAACCCATCCAACGTCTTTCTGACCATCACGCCGTCCAGCATTCCATCCGGTTCGCAGTGGGTGTACAACAACAGTCCGTTCTTCCTGCTGCTCAATCTCGCGATCGGCAATGGCGGCTTCCCCGGCGGCACGGACGGCACCACGCCCTCAACGGCAACCATGCTGGTGGACTACGTGCGCGTGTACCAGCTCAGCGGGAGCTCCACGCCCCCAGCCTCCGGACTAAACGGCACCCATACGCTGACCCCGCAGAATGCAACTGGGCTGCGCCTGGATGACGTCGCGGCCAGCACGGCAGCCGGCAACCCGATCGACATCTACACGGCGAACGGAACGGCGGCGCAGAACTGGGCGATCTCGAACTCCGGCGTCAACCCGTCCGGCTACTACAACCTGGCAACCGAGGGAGCAAACTGCATGACGGCCTCCGGTACGGGCAGCGGCGCCAATGTCGTGCTCGACCCCTGCAACGGGTCGACGGCGCAGGCCTGGAACGCGGTCGCCTCCGGCAGCGGTTACGCTTGGCAACCGGCAAACAACACCGGCCTGTGCCTGGACGTGCGCAGCGCCGGAACAACCAGCGGAACCGCGGTCCAGGTGTACACCTGTAACGGCACCGCTGCCCAGCAGTGGGCAGTGAATTAGGACGCACTCCAGCAACCGGGAGAGAGTTCAGAGATAAAGAAAGGGTCATCCTGAGCGAAGCGAAGGATCTGCTTTTGTTCCCTTTGTTCAAGCGGAAAAGCAGATCCTTTGTCGCTGCGTTCCTCAGGATGACCTCTCGTTCTCGCTCCTCCCCTTAAAGATCCGCCAAAGGTGCACTGAACGGGAAAGAGCCTGAGATGCTTAGTCTCAGGCTCGTTCCCGTCCAACACACTACACAGATCGTCCGTTACGAACTTGGCTCGATAAAAATCGCAAGCGACCCAGCCTCGCCAGTCACACGCAGCCCTTCCAGCGAGCGCACAATGTAGTCTGCGTCCCCGAGCTGTTCGCGAGAGTGCGAGAACAGCGTCGCCACCACTGTGCAGCCGGCAGCCTTGCCTGCGGCGCAGCCGGCCGGCGCGTCCTCGAATACGATGCACTGGCCTGGCGCAAAACCGAGCAGTGCCGCGCCGCGCAGGTACGGCTCCGGGTGCGGCTTGCCGTACTTCACCATGTCTGCCGTGATGAACCGCTTCGGCGGCGTCAGCCCGACGTACTCCATGCGGATACGCGCCAGCCGCTCGGTGGCCGAGGTACACACGGTCCAGCTGCCGTCCGGCAGGCTCCGGAGCAGGTCGGCGATGCCGGGCAGCGCCTGCAGGCCTTCGGTGTCGTCAATCTCGATCTGCTCGATCACAGAGAGCTCCGCCTCATCGTCGAGGTCGGGCCGCAGCAAGCGGATTGTTTCAATCGCGCGCTTGCCGTGCGCGGTCACGATCGCTTTCGCGCCGTCGACCCCACGCATCCGTCCCCATTTGATCCACGAACGCTCCACCGAGCCGAGCGATGAAACCAGGATCCCATCCATGTCGAACAGAATCCCGCTTGCCGTAAGTTCCATGCGCCCCCTCATCTAGTCGCATTTACGAAGAGAAGACCCGCCACGAAGTGGCCGCTTGTTCCTTTCTCCCGATGACACTCCGCGCTACGCATCTTTGCACATGGCCCTTCTTTACGGAAGGGCCACACTGACGATCGCCAGACTACGAGAAATATCGGGAGAAAGGAAAGCCGCGCAGGCGGTCTTGATCTTTACCGTTCTATCCCAGCGAGGCGAACCACTCGCGCATCCGCTTCGTGCCTTCCTCCACCGCGTCATGCGAGACCGCATACGACAGCCGGATGTGCTCGTCGGTGCCGAAGGCCTCGCCCGGCACCGCGACCACCCGTGCCTCGCTCAGCAGCCGCTTCGAAAGCTCCATGGCCGTCTTGGGACCGCCCGGGCGGCCGAGATATTTCAAGATATTCGGATAGACATAGAACGCGCCCAGCGGCTTGGTGCAGGTAATGTCCGGGATCTCCGCAAGTCGCGCAAGGATGCGGTCGCGCAGCGCGATATAGTCGGTGCGCATCTCGGCTACGCACGCCTGCGAACCGGCAAGCGCGGCCGCGGAGGCTTTCTGCACAAAGGATGCCGCATTTGAGGTGGACTGCGACTGCAGCTTGCTCATTGCCGCGATGATCGGCTTCGGGCCCAGCGCAAAACCGGCGCGCCAGCCGGTCATGGCGTAGGTCTTTGACAGCGAACCGAGCACGAGAATGTGCTCCTTCGCTTCCGGGTTTTCTGAGATGACCGACGCTCCGGAAACGATCTCGCCCTCGTACTGCAGGTAGACGTAGCACTCGTCGGTCATGAGGTAAATGCCGCGCTCATGCGCCATGCACACAATGGCGAACAGGTCCTCTTTCGCGATGATCGAGCCGGCTGGGTTTGACGGCGTGTTGAGCAGGATCGCCTTGGTGCGCGGAGTGATCGCCCGCTCAATCGCCTCAGGCGACACGCGAAAGTCGTCCGCCTCGCTGGTCTCGACAAAGACCGGCGTCGCGCCCGCGTACTGGATGATGTCCTTGTACGACACCCAGAACGGCACCGGCACAATCACCTCGTCGCCGTGGTCGACCAGGACCTGGATCGCGTTGAAGATGGCGAGTTTGCCGCCAGTCGTAAACACCGCTTCATCCGGCGCATACGCTGTGCCGAAGTCGGCCGCGTGCCGCTCCACAATGGCTTTGCGCACGTCCGGAATGCCGGGAACCGCCGTGTACCGGGTGAAGTTGCCCTCAATCGCCGCGATGGCTGCGTCCTTGATGTGGCGCGGCGTCGCGAAATGCGGCTCGCCCGCGCCGAAATCGACCAGGTTGACGCCCTCGGCCTTGAGCCGCGCCGCTTCTGCCGTCACGGCCATGGTCGCGGACACCTCGATACGGTTGATCCTGTCGGAAAACAGCTTGCGGGCAGCGGGCGTGGCAACGGCGGAAGCACTCATGCACTCAGTTTTTCAGATTTCGCCCTGAGCGCCAAGGCGCGTTGTGAGCTTTCACAAGCCGCCGAGAACAGGGGGGGGGGCTGCCAAACAGAGTTCATATGACTAACAAATAACTTACTGAAGTCGTAGGCGCGCCGTACCATAACCCGCAGAGGTCCCCCGCATGAAGCTCCGCGCTCTTGCTCCAGCCTTGTACCTTGCCTCAGCTCTCCCAGCCCTGGCCGCCGTCAACCCGCCCCCGCCCAAAAACGCAGACATGACAACCACTTAACCGGAAGCCGCCATTACCAATCCTTTCGGATTCCAGTTAGAAACGGCCTTGCCCTGGATGAGTGCCGGCAACGGCATGACGAATGCTCACTTTGCGTCGAATGAGTTCATCCTCGGCAAATACACACTGCCTTTTATCTCGGAGCGTTGGGTTTTTACGGCCGAGGGAGAAGTGCAAAGTACGCCCACCGTCGAAGGCGACTACGCGTATGTGGCAGATACCAGCGGTTCGGTGTGGCAGCTGAATGCAGCGACCGGCCAGCCGGTCTGGCAAACAAAGCTGCCCGCCATCACCGGCATTACCGGGTCCTACTCACGCAACAGCCCGGCTCTCGGCGCAAACATCGTGATCATCGGCGACCAAGCCTCTGCCACCCTGATAGCTCTGTCGAAGACAGACGGCTCGCTGGTCTGGAAGCAGACACTCGCCACCAACAGCGGAGCTTTACTCACCTCTTCCGCGGTCGATGTGAACGGGAAGATTTTTGTCGGCGTCGCTTCGCTTCAGGAAGCTAAGCCGTCGTTTATACCGAACTATGTTCCGGACTTCCGCGGTTCCGTGGCGGCCTTGGACGATACCGACGGCCGTATCCTTTGGCAGACCTACACCGTCCCGACCGGCTACACAGGTGGTTCTGTTTGGGGAAGCAATCTCAACGTCGATCTCGCACGCGGAGCGGTCTATGCGGCGACCGGGAACAACTACTCGGTTCCCGCCTCAGTCACGGCCTGCCAGGCCGCGGCGACAACAACCGCGCAAACAGAGGCATGCCTGCCGACGGATGACCACATCGACAGCATCGTTTCGCTTGACATGACCACGGGCGCGATCAAGTGGGGCGTGCGCACGCAGCCCGCTGACACCTGGAATGTAGCCTGCATCACTCCGGCTTTCCCCGCGGCCTGCCCCATACCGACCGGCCTTGACAGCGATTTCGGCTCCGGCCCCAACCTTTTCACCATCAATTCCGGCGGCACTTCTACTGACGTAATCGGAGCCGGCAACAAGGCAGGCTTCTACTACACCCTCAATCGCGACACCGGGCAGGTCATCTGGAAGACGCAGGCTGGACCCGGCGGCGCGCTTGGGGGCATTCAATGGGGTACCGCGACGGACGGCCAGCGCATCTACACGGGCGTCAGTAATGCGGATTATGCTCCGGCTACGCTCACGCCTTCAGGGCAGAGCGTCAAAGGCGGCTTCTGGACGGCGCTCGATGCGACGACCGGCAAGATCATCTGGCAGACAGCTACCTTCTCGGCTCCCTCCTTCAACATGTTCTACCCAGTCCCGCCTCCTGACGGCGCAACTGCTTTGGCGCCGGGTGCAGTCAGCGTGGCCAATGGAGTCATGTACGGTGAAGATACGGCCGGCAATTTTGTAGCGCTGGATGCGGAAAACGGTCAGATCCTGCGCACCGTGCAGAGCGGCGGCGCAGGCATTTCCGCGCCCGCCATTGTGGACGGGGTGCTCTACTGGGCGTCGGGCTACGGAAACTACGGTCAGACCAACAACAAGGTGTACGCGTTCTGGATCGGCCTGCAATAAATCCCTGCAGGACGTTGCTGAACGAAAAGGCAGCCCCTCCTGTACGTCGACTTACGTCGACCGGAAGGGGCGCACGCCGCTCTGCGGCGATGTCTCACCAGGCCGCCTGCGAAAGCCGTGGCGCAAAGCTCTACACTGAGCCAACGCACCATGCCACAGATTTTCGCCTCAAACCATTTGCTTCCAATCCGCTCACTCGACAATCTCGCGGTCGTGCTCGTTTCCCCGCGCAACACGCTCAACATCGGCGCCGTTGCTCGCGCGATGAGCAACTTCGGCGCGCACGACCTGCGCGTTGCGAACATCTTCTACAAGGAGTTTCGCTCGGCTACATCGGCGGTTGGCCCGTCGGCCGCACTGCTTCGCTCCGCGCGTGACTACCCGTCCGCGGCGGGCGCTGTCGAGGACGCGCAGCTGGTCGTCGGCACTACCGGCGCAACTGTGACGACCGGGGCTCCGGGCGTTTCCGCCGGGCGCCCGTTTCTGCAGCCGGTGCAGCGGCTGGAAGCAGGCGCTCGCGCCGTGCGCGCCGCGCTCGACCGCGGGCAGCGTGTGGCGCTGCTCTTCGGCTCGGAAAAGTTCGGCTTGTCCAACGACGACATGAGCCACTGTCACCTGCTGCTGCGCATCCCCACGCGCGACGAGCACCCTTCGATGAACCTGGGGCAGGCAGCCGCGCTCTGCCTGTATGAGCTGGCCCGTATGGACGTACAGATTGACGCGGCACCTTCCGGCACTGTCGGCGTGGTCCCCGCGCAGCCACGCTGGGAGCTGCCCCAGAACTTCCCGCGTGCTGCTGAGCAAAGCACCCCGGCAAGCGCCGACATGCTCGAACGCATCACGACTCTTCTGGAGCAAACGCTTGCTGCAAGCGACTACCCCGGCATCGGCCCGGCCGCGCGCACCCGGCAACTACGGGCCCTCCTGCGCCGGCTCGCGCTTTCCGAGCGCGACGGCGGGCTCGTCACCGGCTTTTTGCGCCAGATGCTCTGGAAGCTGCGCGGCACAGACCAGACTGGCCTAAACCAGCCCGACTAACCTGCCGCGCGGCATCCTCTCCCCTGCGCCCGTGGTACACAGTATCTTGCGGGCGCGGCACACATCAGCCCGCTTCAAGGAACCCATGCACCTGCTCCTGGCTCAGATCGCCGTTGTCGTGCTCGTAACGATGGGTTGCGCCTGGGCCGCGGCCCGGCTCGGCCAGTCGCGGGTCATCGGCGAGATCATCGGCGGCATCCTGCTGGGCCCCTCGGTCCTGGGCCGCCTTGCGCCCTCCATCAGCCAAAACCTCTTTCCCAAAGCGTCGCTCGGCGCCATGGAAGAGCTTTCCACGGTCGGCCTTATCCTGTTCCTATTTATGGTAGGTATGGAGCTCGATGACCGGCATCTGGTGCGGCAACGGGCGACCGCGCTGGCCGCGAGCGGCACCAGCATCCTCATCCCGTTTGTGACCGCCGTGCTG
>CAXTMW010000058.1:10355-19254 GCA_964245455.1 uncultured Acidobacteriaceae bacterium | reverse complement strand
GTCCGTGCCGACGCCCGGCAGCATGACGACAAAGTGCTGGTTGTCAAAGCGAGCAACCATATCGTCCGAGCGGCGGAGGCCATCCTTGAGCAGGCCGGCGACCGTGGACTGCAGCAGCTCAGAGAACTTATAGCCCAGGTCTCGCTTCTGTTCGGCAAAGCTGTCGATCGAGAAAAAGAGCAGGGCTACGGAGTGACGCCGCCCCGCGGCCTGCTCCCAGGCAGCGCGGAAGCGCATGTCAAAGGCCAGGCGGTTGGCGACGCCGGTTTCCGGGTCCAGGTGGCGCGTGTCCTCGGATGAACCGGCCGCCCCCGGAACCCCGGCAAACGCCGCCTTGCGAAGCAGCAGGAAGTCACGCCGCGCCTCACTCTGGCGAACGCCGGCGAGCAGCAGCAAGAGTGCGGCGGCAAAGCCCGGTGCCCAGAAGCTTTCAAGCGTGACCGCGGCGCCGATCGACCGAATGGCCGGGCTTAGCAGGAGTGAGGCGCTGTCTGCCAGCAGCGCGCCTGCGGCCAGGAGCGATACCCACGACCGCGGCAATGCCGCCAGCCACCCGAACAGCAGCAGAAGGACCGCGACGCCGGTCTGCATAGGCAGAAGCTGCTGCGCTCCGGCAAAGGGCACCCCGGCAAGCAGAGCCATGATCAGGATCATCATGAACAGGACCAGACACGCGCGGCCCGTTTCCTTTTGCCGAAAAGCAGAGGGCATGAGCAGGAGGCAGACAAGCACCACGGTAGCCGGCCCGCCCCGCTCTGCAAAGATAAGAGGCGGCAGGGCGAGCGCGTTTCGCTCGGCGATGAGCAGAACGTGAAACAGACCGCCGGCAGCAAGCAGAGCGGGCACAATGCCGCCGGCCGGCGCTGCCGCCTGGAGTTCGGCGAACTCGGTTTCAAGCTCAACAGGAAAATGCCCAGGCCGGGCCGGCGCGGCGGTGATGGCGGCGACTGGTGCCTTGGATACGGGTGCGCTCGATGGTTCAAACATGGGGAATGTATCGGCGGCGCGGGGCGTTTCTAGAGTGGTATGTGCGGGGAGTCGGGAAGGATTCCCATTTCTGCATCTTTGGCGGGAGTTTACCGGCGACGCTAGTAAACCGGTCTCAGGGAATCGCCCGGAGACGGGCGCTCTGACCGCTCGATGGCGCAGGATGGCTATGGAAGCTGCCCTGGGCTCCCCGGCGGTGCAAGGCGACGATGAACGGTACGTAGGCGGCGTTCAGGACTAGGGTCAGAGTGTATGAGCTGTCGTAAAGTTCCCGCTTCAAAATCGCGAGCTAGCGGTTCGGCTCTTTGATCCACTGAGGAACCCCGCCATGACGTTTGAAGTTGGAGGCCTCTTTCCCCGAAAGCCGGCACCGCCGCCGCAGCGGAGAAGCTGCCGCGCGATCGAGGTCCTATCCTCGGTCCTTGCCGCATGCTTCTTTGTACATGCAGCTGCAGGCGACGAGCAGTAGCCTGCCGGTACGCTCGCGGCACAGGCGCTTGTGAACGAGATGAACCAGATCAAGCAGGCGCAGCACGTCTCCTTCAAGTCCGAGGAGAAATCTTCACGCACGGGCGGACACCTGTGGGTTGAGAAGGTGGTGGAAACCGAGGACGGGGAAGTCCGGCGCCTGTGGTCGATCGACGGCAGCCCGCTTTCTCCCGCAAAGGCCAAAGAGGAGGACGACCGCGTCCAGAAAAGCGTGGCACATGCCGATACCGCGCGGCGGCGAACCGGTCGCGAGGAAGACTCCGGCTCCGCGTGGGTGGAGACGATCCATCGGGCGCTGGTGTTTTCCTACGATGGAAAGACAAAGGACGGTACGCTGCTGCGCTATCGCCCCAACCCGGAGTTTAGCCCGGCAAACTACAGGGAGCGTATCGTGCACGCGCTTGAAGGCACGATGCTGATCAAGGAACCGGAAGACCGCGTGGTTGCGGTGGACGCAAAAGTCGGGCAGCCGGTCGAGATCGGGTACGGCGTTCTGGGTCGACTCGAAGAAGACAGCCGGATGCACGTGGAACGAAGCGAGGTATCCGGAGGCAGCTGGCAGGTCACTCGTGTCGAGCTTCACGTGATTGGCCGGCTCCTGGTGTTGAAGAACATTTCTCAGGATTTGGAAATGGTGCGCTCCGATTACCGCGATCTTCCGCCCCGCCTGACGCTGCGGCAAGCTGCCGAGATGACTCGGCCGTAGATCAGGCGCTGCTCGGCCGGCAAGCGGGAAAATCGACCGACTTTGGAGCGACGCGACAAAGGCGCGAAAAGCAGATCCTTTGTCGCTTTGGACACCCCAGCGAGCAAGCTCGCCGGGGACCCCGTCTTGCTCCTCAGGATGACCGCTTTGTGGAGGCGGGTGCGGCGGTGCCCTCCACGCTCAACGCCACCATTCCGAACGCAGGTCTGTTCCCGGCATGAGCTCGGTGGGGCGGCCCGGCTCCGGTGCCCAGAGTTTTATATTTTCCGCGGCAAACAGCCGCTCGATGGGCTGCTGCCAGCCGTGCAGCGCCAGATTGAACAGGCCCCAGTGGATCGGCATGAGCAGGCCGTGACCGCCCATGGAGTGAAAGGTACGGACTGCTCCATCCGGACCCATGTGAATGTCGCGCCAGAGTGGATCGAATGCCCCGATTTCGAGCAGGGACAGGTCGAATGGGCCGTAGGCGCGGCCGATCTCGGCGAACCCGGCCCACTCCCCGGAGTCGGCGCCGTAGAAGACCCGGCGCCTGGCGCTCTCAATAGCGAACGAAGCCCAGAGCGTCTGGAAGCGATTGAAAAGGCCGCGCCCGGAGAAGTGGCGGGCCGGCAACGCCGTGATCGTAAGCGGGCCGGACTGCACCTGTTCTGTCCAGTTCAGCTCGCGCACCTGCATTGCAGGCACGCCGAACCGGCGCAGCAGCGGCCCGACGCCCTGCGGCGTGATCCACTGCGCCGCCCGGCAGCTTGGGTTTTGAGCAAGAAGCCGCACCGTGGCCGCGCCCAGGTGGTCGTAGTGGTCATGCGAGATGAGGACCACATCGATGGGAGGGAGAGCCTGCATCGCAAGAGGAGGCGGAAAGAAGCGGCGCGGACCGAGCCGGGCAGAGGAGGAAGCGCGCGGCTCCCAGATCGGGTCGATTAGAACACGCGTCCCATCGATCTCCAGCAGGGTTGACGAGTGACCGAGCCAGGTGATGCGCAGGCCGCTCGCGGCCGGCTGTGCGTAAATGCTTGCGTCTGTATGGAAAGGACCGAGGGGTCGGGGAGGGAACCGTTCTTCGCGACCAGTGAAGTACCGGTACGCGACTTTCAGGATGGTCGTCGGACTACCGACGCCCGTGGGTACGGGATTGAGGTAGCGCTTTCCGGAGCGGGCTGCCGGCGCGAGAAGGGTCATCCGAGTCTTCGATGCGCGGGCAAACGAGAAGTGTGCAGCAGCCGGCTGCACTGCGCTTCGGGCCGTCGCGCTTTGCCCGCTGAGAGCGGCGTGGAGCGTGAACTACTTCGAGCGGACGGCGATCACCTCTATCTCGACCAGGGCCCACGGGGCCGCCAGTGCGGCTACCTGGAAGGCGCTGCGCGCCGGCTTGTTCGGCTGGTCCGGCGCGCCGAAGAACTGCTTGTAACTGGTTTGTAAGCCGTCAAAGTCAAGCTTGCCGCCCTTTGCCGGGTCGCCGGCAAGAAACACCGACATTTTGACCACGTCCTTCATGTCAAGGCCTTGCTCCTTTAAGAGCGCCTGTATCTTGCCGAGAGCCGAGAGCGCCTGCGCCTGCGTGTCGCCGTATATCGCCGCAGTGCCCTTGGCCGGGTCGGCTGGGGTTACGGGCGAAGCCAGTTGGCCGCTCAGGTACAGCGTGTCTCCGGCCCACACGCCGTTCGCGATCGGGCTTTTCTCGTTGGGTTGCAGGTGCTTGACCACCACCTGCGCGCCGCCGTTTGCTGCTGCCGCGAGTGTCGCTGCAAAGTACAGCGCCGTTGCCCATGTCTTTCTCATTGCTGCGTGCTCCTTTTTCTTTGTGTAGCGTATCGCCGCGCGGCTCAGGCGTGGGCCGGCAGGGCGCGTCCTGCCAGTTTTGCGGCTTTGCTGTTGTCGGCAATCCGCTGGACGGCCCGCAGCGAGCTGAGCGCCGCACCCTCCTGCCAGCCTACGATATGGCTGCAGTGGTCGCCGGCAAAGTAGATGGGGCCGTCGGGCTCAATCAGCGTTTCATAGCCGGGGTTTGTCTGCGTTTTGGCGGCCGCCGGGTGGGCGACGCCGCTGGTGGCCGCAACGCCCGCCCCCGGTGCCCGCTCCTGGCCTGGGCCGTAGCTCTGGATCCATGAGCCCAGGTTTTCCGGCACATAGGCCCAGCCGACATAGAGCGGCTTTTCGAGCTCCTTGCCGTGACCTGGGTGCAGGCGCTCGATCGACTTACGACTTTCATCGAATTTCTGCTGCAAAGTCAGCTTGCCGAACGGGGAGGTGCTCTCATCGGTGTACCCGCTCACAAGCACGCCGCGCGGCGTAAATAACCCGGCCGACGGAAACCAGATAGGGCTGCAGCCTTCGCTGACAAACTCGAGCCCACCGTAGATGTTATAGTCTTCTTCCCAGAAGCGGCGGCTTTCCCAGGCGACCTTATAGGCGTGCGCATATTGGCACTCGTCGATGACTTTCTTATACGACGGCGAAAAGTCATTGGGTATCTTGCGCAGGATAGTCAGCGGCATCGCGCAGATACAGTATTGCGCCTCGATCTGCTTTGCCGCGCCGCCCTGCGTGTAAGTGACGCGCACGCCGTTCGCGATTTTGTGGATGCCCGTAACGGGCGTGTTGTATTGCACGGTATCGCCAAGGGCTTTTGCAAACGCGTACGGGATGCGGTCCATGCCGCCGACAGGCTGCATCATGGTCGCCTGCATGTCAAAGGCTTCTTCAAACAGAATGCCCTGCCAGAAATCCTCGGCAAGCAGTGTGTGCATGTCGATGGGCTGGCTCAGTATGCCGGCGTCTTCACCTGCGCCGGCAGGTTTTGCGTAACCGGCGCGGTCGCTGCCGTTATACTTGCCGGCTGCGTCAAGCGGGCCGTAGATGCGCAGGAAAGAGAGCATCCGGTCGCGGTCGTCTTTTGAGAATTCTGCGTCAAGCCCGCCCGCGCTCATGCACTTCATGAGTAACTCGCTGACATGCCCGCGTGTGTCGTTGATAACCTGGCGCTGCACGACGGGCTTGCCGTCGTTGACTTTGTCATTCTGCAGGTAACTCGAGCGGCTTGTGTTGATCTCGACTTGCAGCTCCACACCAAGCTTGCGGCAGTAGCCGAGGATGGTGCGGTGGATGGATGGAAGCCGCGCGGGGCCGACATTCTGATAGTGGCCGGGATCCCAGGCGGAGGTTTGCGGCGCAAACCCTTCAAGCTCGATCGTGTCACCGCCGCGCACGGTGTGGTTGCGTCCGCCCGGGCGCCCGCGCGCCTCGAGCACCGTACAGCTGAAGCCCGCGGCTTTGAGCTCATAAGCAGCGACCAGCCCCGCAATGCCGCCGCCCAGGATGACGACCTTGACGCCCGCACCTGCGCCTGGCGCGACCGCGAGCGATGCGGCCGCGTCGCCCATGGGCGCCATCAGGCCGAGCGACTGCATGCTAAGAAACGCCGCGTTGACACCGCCGGCGAGGCCGCCCCGCTGAAGAAACTCTCGACGACTGACTCCCATGGACAACAACTCCTTCGTACGACGTGTAGCGGAGAAATGGACCGACGGGCGCGGCCTAACGGGCGCGCCCCGAGGGATGCTAGAAGATGACCTTGAGGGCCAGTTGCGTATTGAAGGGTTCGCCCGGTCCAAGCCCCGGCGCGCCGTTGTAGTTGCCGATGGTTTGCGTGACCTGGCCGAAGGACGATCCATCGCTCAGGCTGTTGTCCGGCGGCGCCAGGTTCGTGTGATTCAGCAGATTGAACATCTCCACGCGGAACTGCGCGCTGATCCGTTCGTTGATGTGGCCGTCCTTGAAGATGGACAGGTCTACGTCTTCGTAGCCGGGTCCGTAGATCTGGTTGCGGCGCATGTTGCCGTAGGTGCCTGCATCTGGAATCGCAAAGTTAGCCGAGGTGATGTACTGGGCGACGCCTGAGTGATTGAGGATGCTGCTGTTGCCTCGAACAACTGGGCCACTAAGTGTGCCGCGATCTTCACCCTCGTTGGTACCGCTCGAGTCAGTGCCGCTGAAAACCGAGAAGGGTGTGCCGCCGCGGAAGGTGAGCAGGCTGTTGGCTGACCACCCATGCGACAGCCAATGCGGCCCGGCAAAGGCGGGAACAGCGTAGTTGAGGTACGTGATGAAGGTGTTGCGGACATCGTAGTTCATGTTGCCGTACTCGCCCCGGAGGTCGAAGCTATTCTGCGGCACCGTACCGCGATAGTCGGTCATTTCATCCAGCCCATGCGCCCATGTGTAGGCGAACTGGGAGGTCAGGCCGTGGTAATTGACTGTGCGAATGGTCGCCTGGAGTGAGTTGTAATTGGAGGTGCCGGCGCTGTCGACTTCGTTGATGACGCCGTAGTAAGGAAACGCCGGGCCGTAGGGGCGCTTGAGGTTTTGCGCAAAGGTCCCCTTCCCTGTCGTACCGAGGGCCGCCTGGTTAATGTCGCGGATAATTAATTCTTTCCGCGCCTGCGAACCAACATACCCGACGGTCGCAATGAAGTTTGGACCGAGGCTCTTTTCGATATTCAGGTTGTAGTTGTAATTATAAGCACTGCGGAAGTTAGGGCTGATGGAAAACAGCGGATAACTGTTGGTGGGCGTGACCGCGAGATTAATCGGTAGAGGATTGCCGGCAGCGTCGGCACCGTAGGGTTCAAACAAAGCAGTTGCCGGGAAGATCAGCTGGTTCGGTAGGATAACCTTGTTGTTCTGCGAGTACGTCACCACGGGCGTGGGGCCGCCCGGGTTGCTTTCCGCGCCGGCAGCGCCGCCATTCGGCGGCCGGTTGTCAAGGAAGGGGTTGAGGTTCGGGTCGTCGAAAAACACGCCGAAGCCTACCCGCACCACGGTTCCCAGGTCGCTTTTCGGGGCAAAGCTGAAACCGATGCGGGGACTTACGTTGTTATACGCCGGAGGATACAGGCTGCTGATCTGGTTCCCCTGGAACGCGATGCCAGGCGCCTGCGCATTGTTTGTGCCCGGGCGGAACACAGACAGGTTTTTGAAGGGCTCGTGCATGGGCCCGAGATAGTCGTAGCGGACGCCGTAATTGATGTTGAGCTGCGGGGTGATCTGCCAGGCGTCCTGCAGGAACAGGTCGTAGGTGTTGACGAAAACCTGCCGGGTCGTATCGCCGCGCTGCAGCACCGCGGACTGGCTGCAGCCGGCAAGAAAGTCGGCGAGCGAGAGGGTCTGCGTGTCGGTATACAGCGGGGCTTTGCCGCCGTACGCCGTGTTGAAGGTGGTTTCGCAGGAGGAGAGCTGGTGCGTGGTGTTTCCCGGCGCGTCCTCAGGATCCGCCCATGGTCCCAGAGTGCCCTGGTAGGTGAAGTTGCCGCGCTCCTTGCGATGGTAAAACTCGTCCACCTGCGCGTTGCGGTACTCACCGCCGAAACGGAACTCATGGCGGCCCACCACATAGGAGACGGCATCGGTGATGTGGCCGGTAATGTCGTTCCGCCCCGAAGGTGGGGTGGCATTCTGCAGATTGTCGAAGCCGTTGATGTGGATGCCGGGTGCGCCGGTAAGCGTTGGGCCGACGGCGGTATTGAAACCGAGCGCGTTGACGTCGAAGCTATGGTTCTGGTCGAAGAAAATCTGATTGAAGTAATTGACGCCGGCGAGCACCTGATTTGTCAGCCGGGGCGACAGAACAGAGTTCTCCACAACGGAGTAGTTGTAGACGTGAATCGGGCCTTCCTCGAAATAGTAGGGAAGCTGTGTGCCGACCGGGGCAATCTGGTTGCCTTGCCCGCCGTAGCCACGGGCGGACAGACTGTTCTTGTCATTGATGGTGTAGTCGAGCTTCACGACGCCGTTGTAGCTATAGCCGGTAATGGGAGAGGCGTTCGAGTAGTTCTCGGTGCTCGCGCCGCCGGTCAGCGCGTACTGCGGCCAGAGTGTATTCAGCAGGTTCTGCGAAGCGGTGTTGACAGGAACGTTGTACTGCGTCAGCAGCTGCTTGGCCTGCGCCTGATAGGCCGTGGACGGCTCCGTCGCCGAAGCAGGACTTTCGATGATGAACTGCTGCTTCTCATAATTCGCGAAGTAAAAGAAGCGATTTCTGAGAACCGGACCGCCGATTGAGGCGCCGTACTGCTCATTGCGAAGTTTGTTCTTGAGAATCTTGCCGGCAGCGTTTGGCGTCGCAAAGGGTGAATTCGCCGCGAAGAACTCGTTCCGGTTGTAGTAGTACGCAGAGCCGTGAATCTGGTTCGTTCCGGATTTTGTCACGACATTGACGGTGCCGCCGGCGCTGCGGCCCGTTTCCGCATTGGACTGGGTCTGCTCCGAGAATTGCTCGATGGAGTCGAGCGGCAGTGTGACGCCGGCAATGCCTTCTACGCCTCCCTGATTGACGGCGGGGATGTTATGCCAAAGGTCATTGTTGTCGGAGCCGTCGATCTGCCAGTTCAACTGATTGGCACGGGTGCCGTTCACGGACCCGGCGGCCCCGCCGGAATAGCCGGCGAAACCCGGCGACACCGCGATCAACTGCGTAAAGTCGCGGCCGTTCATGGGCGTGTTCTGCACGGTGGTGCTGGGCAGCAGCGTCGTCTGGGTCGTTGAGGTGGTGTCGAGCGACAAGCCCGCCGCCGAGACCTCAACCGTTTGCGCGGTTTGCGCGACGTTCAGCTTGACCGCGAGTGTGTACACGACGCCTGCGGACACCGGCACCTTGTCGATCTTCTCGGTGCCGAAACCGGGGGCCGTCGCGGTGACGGTGTATGCGCCGAGGGGCAGGTC
>CAXTMW010000058.1:9558-10345 GCA_964245455.1 uncultured Acidobacteriaceae bacterium | reverse complement strand
GTACTCGCCCGCGCCGGAGGAGACGGTTTTGTGTTCCGCGCCGGTTGCCGTTTCCAGGGCAACCACCTCCGCACTCGGCACCGCGGCGCCGGTGCTGTCGGTCACCGTGCCGGCGATGCTGCCGCGAAACGTTTGGGCGACCGCGACGGACCCGGGGGCGCACACCAACAGCAGCGCAGCGGCTCGCCAGCGATGCCTGTCGCAGGCGTGAAAGGAGGAAGCCAGGAGCGCCGTAGCAAATCGAACGAGGGCGGGGGCGGTTGTTCTCATTTCCATGCGCCAACTTAGGGGTACTTTCGTCACCGATGCAAGCAAAAAACAGCAGCTGCCGCTGCGATGAATGACGCGCATAAGCATCGGTTATCGGCACTTTGGCCGCGGCTCGCCTTCTGCAATCGCGGAGATTACTTTTGTTTATGGCGGCTACCCGTTGCCCTGAAACTCGCGCCCTCGCACATGTGTTTTCAGCGCCTGCATCGAACAGTGCAGGGCACCAGGCACATCAGGAAAGGGTGGATCGATGACGCAGACGCGACGGACGCTTCCACGGTTCACGATCGGGGTGGGAGATCGCTTTGCACACCAGGCAAAGGCACAACTCGAGGCGTGCATGTGTGCGCTCGAGGCAGGGGTGCTGGTCGCGCCGGTGTGGAACAAAAGCAATCGCGAACACCTGATCGTCGGCTCCAAACCGCAAGCCACGCGGGAGGCTGCCGATGCGGCCGTCGCGGCGCTCGGCTGGAAGGAGCCGTACTTCTGTGACGCGGATCATATCAATCTGTCGACG
>CAXTMW010000058.1:0-9548 GCA_964245455.1 uncultured Acidobacteriaceae bacterium | reverse complement strand
CTCTCGTGCTGCCCGGCGTCGCCGAGCTAACTATTTCATCGGAGTTTTTGCGAGCAACGGCAGCGAAGTATCTTGCGGCGGTTGAGGCGGCCTCGGCAATCTATCGAAAGATTCTGAACGAAAAGGGCGAAGGGACGTTTGTGACGGAGGTGTCGATGGATGAGACCGACTCGCCGCAGACCCCGGCCGAGCTGCTGATCATTCTGGCGGCCATCGCAGACTGCGGGGTCCCTATTGCAACCATTGCGCCGAAGTTTACCGGGCGCTTCAACAAGGGCGTCGACTACGCGGGAGATCTCCCGCAGTTTGCCCGCGAGTTTTCGGACGATCTTGCGGTAATTGCCTATGCCGTGCAGCAGTATGGGCTTCCCGAAACGCTCAAGCTCAGCATTCACTCCGGCTCCGACAAGTTCCGCATCTACAAACCGGTGCGGGACGCGCTGCGGAGGACCGGCGCCGGCGTCCACATCAAAACAGCGGGCACCACCTGGCTTGAGGAACTGATCGGCCTTGCCGAGTCGGGCGGCGCGGGCCTGGAGATGGCGCGAGAGATGTACCGGGAAGCGTATGCGCGCCGCGAGGAGTTGTGCGCGCCCTACGCGGCGGTGATCGACATTGACCCGGCGAGGCTGCCCCAGCCTGAAACGGTAGCCGCTTGGAGCCCAGCGGAGTTTACTGGGGCTCTGCGCCACGATGAAACTGCCGCGAGCTACGATCCCGGCTTCCGGCAGCTGCTGCATGTCGGATTTAAGATCGCGGCACATATGGGGAACCGCTATCTTGCAATGCTTCGCGAGAACGAAGCGGTTATCGCGAGGAATGTCCGGGAAAACCTATACACGCGCCACATCGCGCCCTTGTTTCTAGAATCTGATCTGACAGCTGGGGCGCGGGATCAGGCGTAAATGCCTCGCTGTTTGATGGCGAAGGCGACCCGATCCATGGCCAGCATATAGGCGGCAATCCGGTTGTTGACCCCGTGGGCTTCGGCGTAGCGGACCACGTCTTCAAAGCTGGCGGCGAGGATGGCTTCCAGCTGCTCGTTGACGGCGTCCTCCTTCCAGAAGTAGCCCTGCCGGTCCTGCACCCACTCGAAGTAGGAGGCGGTGACGCCGCCGGCGTTGGCGAGGATGTCGGGGATGATGAAGATGCGCTTCTCCGCCAGGATTTCGTCGGCGACCGCGGTGGTAGGGCCATTGGCTCCTTCGGCGATGATGCGTGCGCGGACGCGATCGGCGTTGCGGCTGCTGATGACGTTTTCCATGGCGGCCGGGATCAGGATTTCGCAGTCGGCCACGATCAGCTCGTCGGGGTCGGCGGCTTCGGCCCCGCGAAAGCCGAGGATGGTGCCGTTGCGGAGCTGGTGCTCGGCGAGCGCGTGGATGTCGATGCCGTCGCGGTTGAAGATGGCGCCGTCGTACTCGGCGATGCCGGTGATGGTGTAGCCGGACTCCATCATGAGGCGGGCGGCGTTGGCGCCCACGTTGCCAAAGCCCTGCAGGATGACGCGGCAGCCGTCGCGGGGGATGGAAAGAAAGCGCAGAGCCTCGTCGCAGACCTTGCGGATGCCGCGGCCGGTAGCTTCGCGGCGGCCGCGCGAGCCGCCAATGGTCAGCGGCTTGCCGGTTACGACGCTGGTGACAGTTTGCCGCATGTGCATCGAGTAGGTGTCCATGATCCAGGCCATGGTCTGCTCGTTGGTGCCGAGGTCGGGCGCGGGTACGTCTTTTTCCGGGCCGATGAAGTCGATGATCTCGGCTGTGTAGCGGCGGGTGATGCGCTCGAGCTCCCCTTGCGACAGCTTTTTGGGGTCGCAGATGACGCCGCCTTTTGCGCCGCCGAAGGGGATGTTGACGACCGCGCACTTCCAGGTCATCCAGCTGGCCAGCGCGCGTACTTCGTCGAGCGTCACGTCGGGCGCGTAGCGAATGCCGCCTTTGCCGGGGCCGCGTGCCTGCGAGTGCTGCACGCGGTAGCCGGTGAAGACTTCAAAGCGGCCATCGTCCATCTGGACCGGGAAGTGGACGATGATCTCGCGGGAGGGCTGGCGCAGAACCTTCCAGATGCCGTCATCTAGGTTGAGCCGGCGTGCCGCGTAGTCGAATCGTGCTGCCTGCGCCTCCCACGGGTTGATTTCCTGTTCCAGTGAGACCGATGCCGCCATGTCCATCCCTCGCAAAGCCAAACGTCCCCGAGTATAGGCCCGGCTACAGGGGGCAGCAACCGTGTGGGCGACCGTCGGCGCAACTTAGGTCACATGGCTGAGAAGGCGGTGAAAAGGTTCCACCAACGAATGAGTCATCCTGAGCGCAGCGAAGGAGCTGCTTTTTGCTCTATCCGAGCGCGAAAAGCAAATGTTTGTCGCTTTGACACCCCAGCGAGCAAGCTCGCCGGGGACCCCGCTCTGCTCCTCAGGATGACTTCTATTTCAGAGCTTGACCTGATACGAGCGAACTTCTAACACGCCCTTTGAGGGAGCCACCTGTTCCCCGTTTACCATGGACCAGACCCATGCCCCCCTACCCACTGCCGCCATCCGAGCCCTCGCGCGAGCGCTTCCTCGCGCTCGCGGCGACGCACACGCTGGTACCGCTATCGTTGCGGCTCAATGCGGACTTGGAAACACCGGTGACCGCGTTTTTGCGCTTGGCCGGGGAGCAGGGCGAGTGCTTTCTGCTGGAGTCGGTTGAGGGCGGCGAACGCATCGGGCGGTACACGTTTATTGGGGTGAGGCCATTTCGCAAGATCGTGGCCCGGGGCCGGTTGCTGCTGACTACGGAAAATGGTCACGTCGAAGCGAGCGAGGGGGACATTTTCGAGGTGCGGCAGGCCTCGCTTGCCGGACACACGCCGGCCCAGGTTCCCGGCCTGCCGCCGTTCACGGCCGGAGCGGTTGGCTTTTTCGCTTACGATGCGGTGCGCCAGATTGAACAGCTGCCCGCAACAGCTGCCGACGAGCTTGGGGTGCCGGACGGGTGCCTGCTGTTTTTTGACGAGGTGCTGGCCTTTGACCATTTGCGCAAAGAGATGGTGCTGACAGTGACCGCGGACGTGCGGCATACCGGCGCCGAGACTGCGTATGCGAGGACTGAGGCGCGGCTGACGGAGTTTGCGGCCCGGCTTGGGCGGCCGCTTCCGGAGAGCGCTTTGCGGCCGCCCGCTCTCAAAACCGGGCCGCTGGAGGTGCACTCCCGCACGACCAAAGGGGAGTTTCTGGCGGCGGTTGCGCGCGTGCAGGAGTACATCGCGGCCGGGGATATATTTCAGGCCGTGCTGTCGCAGCGCTTTGACGTGGAGCCGGGGGTGGACCCGTTCTCTATTTACCGGTCGCTGCGGGTGGTGAATCCTTCGCCGTACATGTACTTTCTGCGGCTGCAGCTAGGCGGCGCGACGGAGAACGTGACGCACGACGTGACACATATCGTCGGCTCGTCGCCCGAGCTGCTGGTGCGGGTGACCGGGCGCCGTGTTGAATACCGGCCGATTGCCGGAACCCGGCCGCGATCGAGCGATGAGGAAGAGGACCGGCGCATCGGCGAGGAGCTGCTCGCCGACGAGAAGGAGCGAGCCGAGCACGTGATGCTGGTGGATCTGGGCCGCAACGACGTGGGGCGAGTGAGTGAGTTCGGCAGTGTGCGCGTACGCGAGCTGATGCACATCGAGCGCTACTCGCACGTCATGCACATTGTGAGCTCGATTGAGGGCCGCCTGCGTGCGGAGCTCGACGCGGTAGACGCGCTGCGCGCCTGCTTCCCGGCCGGCACGCTGTCAGGCGCGCCGAAGATTCGCGCGATGGAGATTATTGAAGAATTGGAGCCGGCGCGGCGCGGCATGTACGGCGGGGCCATCCTGTATGCCGATTACTCGGGCAATCTCCACTCGTGTATCGCGATCCGCACGCTTCTGCTGCAGGGCGCGCGGGGCAGCGTGCAGGCCGGAGCCGGCATTGTTGCCGATTCAGTCGCGGAGCGGGAGCACGAAGAGTGCTGGAACAAGGCCCGGGCGGTGCTGCGGGCGATCGAGCGGGCGCGCAGCCAGGGTCTGCCTCGCACATAGGAACGTCGTGTGGGAATAGCGAGCGCGCGTCTATGCGAAGCGGAGCAACCTGCTTCCACAGCCTTACTTCTTACTGACTACTGCCGCGCTGCACTGATTGATTCGCAGGCACTGCCACCGCAACTGAACCACTCACTGTTTGCACCCCCGACCGGCGAGACGCCGCATGAGGGAGTGCGGACCCTACTCCTTCCCCCCGGAAGGGCGCGTACAAAGGAGATCTATGGCGACGACAACGACCAGCTCTGTTGTGGCTCTATTCAGCACGGAACACCAGGCCGCGGAAGCGATTCAGGCACTGCAGACAGCCGGCTTCCAGGCTCACCAGATTGGCGCGGCACGCAGCGCCGGGTATGCAAGCACCGCGACCCAGACCGGCGTGAGCAGTGAAACGACCTCGACCGGCATGACGGGAACAACAGGCATGGGTGCCCGGACCGAAGGCATGTGGGACAAGGTCAAGAACTTTTTCGACGGCAATGAGGCTCAAGGCTCGGTCGGCGGAGTGGAGCAGTATGCCGACGAGCGCGGCACAGCACGCGCGACTGACTATGATTCGCATGAAATTACTGGCGGCGGCTACCCCTATGACCAGGGTGACGTTTCAGGCCTGCTCACCAACCTTTCCGTCCCCAGCGACCGCTCGCAATATTTTGAGCACCGCCTGAGCACCCAGCCCGGCAGCGTGCTGGTAACCCTGTCGGCGGGCGAGCGCCAGGCAGAAGCTGAGCGCATCCTGACACAGCATGGCGGTGATCTTGGCGGAGCTTCGGCTTCCTACGATTACTCGGCATCCCGGATGGCCGCTCAGGCACAAACGCCGGCCACCACGACCGCGACCGGTCAGCAGCGCATCCAGCTGCTGGGCGAGGTGCTGCGCGTGCACAAGGACCGTATCAGCCGCGGCGAGGTGCGCATCCGCAAGGAAGTGATCACCGAACAGCAGACGATCCAGGTGCCGGTCACGCGTGAGGAGCTCGTCATTGAGCGCATTGCGGCCTCAGGGCAAACCGGCGTACAAGGGCAGATCGGCGAAAACAGCGAGATCCGCATCCCGCTGACAGAGGAAACAGCTTCGATCGACAAGCAGACGGTAGTGCGTGAGGAGATCGCCGTTGGCAAGCGCGCTGTGGAAAGCGTGCAGGAAGTCGGCGGAGCGGTACGGCACGAGGAACTGGAGATTGAGGACGGCACGGTGAAGTCCGGTACTTCTGTTTCCGGGGCCAGCAGCAGGACGCCGACTATCAATCGGTAGATTCCTATCTTGGAAGAAGTCCCAGAAAGGCCCGGCCCATGCCGGGCCTTTCTGCATCTGCGCGCGAAACCAGCTAGACACAAGCACCGCTGAGCAGCCATGCTTGCTTCCAGCATGAAGATTTTGTTGCTCGCCCTCCTTTCGACGCTGACTGCCCTTGCTGCCGGTGCGCAGGCTCCGCTTCCCACAAACGACACTCCCTGGTGGAAGGGCGCGGTGCTGTACGAAATTTACCCGCGCTCGTTCCAGGACTCGAGCAGCGACGGCATCGGCGACCTGAACGGGATTACGCATCGACTGGACTACCTCGAAAAGCTCGGCATTGACGGCATTTGGATTTCGCCCGCGTACCCGTCGCCACAGGTGGACTTTGGCTATGACATCTCGGATTATGAGGCGGTAGACCCGAAGTACGGCACCATGGCGGACTTTGATCGACTGGTTGCGCAGGCACAGGAGCACCACATCCATGTGCTGCTGGACATGGTGCTGAACCACACCTCGGACAAGCACCCGTGGTTTGAAGCCTCGCGCTCATCGAAAACCGACCCGAAACACGACTGGTATGTGTGGCGCGACGCGAAAGGCTATACGGCGGACGGCAAGCCGATTCCGCCGAACAACTGGCAAAGCGTATTTGGCCACTCCGCGTGGGAGTGGGATCCCAGGATCAAACAGTTCTACTATCACCGCTTTTACGTGCAGCAGCCAGACCTGAACTGGCGCAACCCGGCGGTGGAAGCTGCGATGTTTGACGTGCTGCGCTTCTGGCTCGACAAGGGTGTGGGCGGCTTCCGGCTGGACGCGATCACGGCGCTGTTTGAAGACCCCTCAATGCACGACGACCCGGAAGTGGGCGGCGTGAACGCCTACGGCGACCCGAACCTGAAGTACCAGTACACCGACAACCTGCCGGAGGTTCACGGGGTGATCGAGAGGATGCGCAAAGTGGTGGCCGGCTACCCGGGGGATCGGGTGCTGATCGGCGAAACCTACCTGCCGAACGTGGCCTCACTGCGGGACTGGTACGGTGGGGCGGCGAAAGACGAGCTGCAGCTGCCGATGGATATGCTGCTCGGCTTCGGCGGGGGCTACTCGCCTGGCAAGAACCGTTTAGACGCCGGGTTCTTCCGGCAGCAGATCAACGACGCGGAAACGAAGCTGGACGGCTCGGAGCCGCTGTTTGTCTTCTCAAACCACGACAACACGCGCGACTGGGACCGCTTCGGCGACGGAGTGCATGACCTTGCGATCGCGAAGATGATTGCCGCGATCCTGCTGACTACGCGCGACACGGCGCTGCTGTACTACGGCGAGGAGCTGGGGATGAAGACCAGCACGCCGACGCGCGTGGAGGACGTGCAGGACCCGATCGGCAAGCTGGGCTGGCCGAAGGAAAAAGGCCGCGACGGCGAGCGCACGCCCATGCAGTGGATGCCGGGCCCGCAGGCCGGCTTCTCGTCGGACCCGCACACGTGGCTACCGGTGGCCGCCGACTACCGGACCGTGAACGTGCGGACGGAGGAGGCGGAACCGAGCTCGCTGCTGAACTGGTATATGCAACTGACGCAGCTGCGAAAAACCAATCCTGCGTTCGCACCGGACGCGAAGATCACTGTGCTGATGGATACTTCGCCCGATGTGCTGGCGTATGTGCGCACCGGGGCCGATGGTAAGCGGGTGCTGGTCGTGATGAACATGAGCGCTTCCGAACAAGCGTTTGCGTTTTCCAAGTACGGTCATGAGGCGAAAACACTGGCGGCGAGCAATGCCTCGATAGGGAGCGCGATCAGGAATGCGCAGGTGTCCCTCCCTGCCTTCAGCGTATGGGTGGCGCAGGCAGAGTAGACACAGGCTGATGAATTGATCCGAGCAGCTACGCATATAGCTCCCTGCTAGACCAGTTTTCGGCGGCAATGCGCCTGTCCGCTTTGGCGTGAAGTCACCGTCGCATACGGTCAATCGAGCATTGCGTCGGGATCCGGGTCTGCTGTTCTCGATCGAAACGAGGCGCTCGTATCCAGATAGCTCGAAGGAGGCAGCGCTGAGCAATGACGTACCTCCTTTGGGATATACATCGCCGCAGGGCGCATCGACTCACGATGGAGAAGCACCCTAAAGTAACCCGGAACGGATTTAGGCAGAAAATGTTTTCCTTCCTTGCCGATAACTGGTTCAGCCGGATACGGCACGGTTCACGGGAGACCTTTTAGATGAAAGTACACTTCAAGATGCATGGCAGCTTTGCCGCGATTGCTCTCGCCTGCGTGTCTCAGCCAATATGGGCTGCGGCGCCCGATGCAGTGGAAGCGGCAGTCATTGTGACGCAGAACGGCGCACCAGCGGCGCCCAAGCCTTTGTTCAGCCGCTGGCTTGACCTGGATGCGCTTTCCCATAGCGAGCGCTTCCGCAGCTCGTTTGTCACGGGCGGTGGCCACATCTGGGAAGGCGCGCAGCAGCGCAACCTGATCGAAGGCAAAGTCAAGCTGGATGAGGAAGGTCGCTACGCGATCGGCTTCCGTGCTTCGTCGGGCCGCTACTTCAACTGGGCCTTCGCAAGTTACACCGGTCCGAGCGCGATCAAGCGCGTCTCGAATCCAGCTTTTCAGAAGTACTACACGCCCGCCGAACGCGCCGAAGTTATACCGGCGTACAAAGCTGACCCGACTGGGGTCAAGACCCTGGGCGGCCTCCAATCGAATGGTTGGCAGTTCTACATGCGCGAGCTGTACTTCAGCGCTACCCCGGTGAAGCCGCTTACCGTGCAGTTTGGTTCCATGGGCATTGAGCGTGGCGTATCTACCGAGGTGACGACCTTCGATGATGATGGCTACATCTCAGGGGAGCGGGTACGACTGCACGACCCCAAACACCTGTTCTTCGACGAGGTGAGCTTCACGGATGCTTATTTCGGCGACATCGGAACGCCCAACCTGTTTGCTCGCGGCGGGAGCCTCGGCAAATGGAACTACCGGCAGCTCGCGGCAAAGAAGGTCCTGAACGACCGTATCGCATTTTCCGGCGAGTACACCTGGCAGCTCGGGACAGATACGCTGCGACAGGGAGTGGTTATTCACGCGAAGGAGCTCAAGGTTCTCGAGGGAGTGCGGCTTGAAGCTTATGAGCGCGTGAACACCACGAATCTGCAAGGCTTGCCTGTAAGTGGAGGCGCCGGCTTCGCTCTTGCTGCTCTGGAGAAGAAGGGCAAATTTACAGGCGACTTCGGTTTCGCGAGTATCGACTCGGATTATTCTGTGTATGCCGGCAGCCGCTACTTCCATGCAAACGGCTTCGCTCTGAATGCCGACACGCTCTCGAGCGATAAGCACCCCTTTGTTCACGCTTCGTACAAGTTGACGCCGGAGCTTTCTGCCGTCGGCTACTACACGCATGGGGTAGGCAGCGGTCCCCAGGACCTCAACCAGCAGACGATTACGGGCGGCATGAGCCTGGACCTGAAGGCGCTGGTCAACCGGGAAAAGCTGGTGTTCTAACCTGCTACCGGTGAGCTGGACGCTGATCATCTCAAGCGTTCTCAAGCTCAGCCAGGCAGCCGGACTAAATGGGTGCCTGGTCGCGCACACCATGGCCAAAAACAACGGGACCTGGCTCGAGCGGGTACTGCCGCAGATGACGGCGCGGATAAGGTGACCGCGCCGGAGAGCGGGATGTGGGGAGCTGGGTGCATGGAACTGTGGTGCTGTCACCCAGCTCGTTCTACAATCGGCGCGAGATGAGCTCGCGAGGCGACCTGCATAGCTTTCTGGATGCCGCAAGAAGTCAGGGGACGTCGGAAGACGTCCTCATAGGGCTGTTAAGAGGTCGCGGCTGGCCTGAACAAGACATTTTTCGCGTACTTTCGGAGTACTACGAGACACGCAGCGGGATTACGGTTCCTCCGTACAAACGCTCAGCTTCGGCGAAAGATGCATTTCTTTACCTACTCAGTTTTTCAACTCTCGCCATCTGGGCTATCGGTCTAGGTTCAGTGATCTTTACGCTCATCGATAGGCGATTCCCTGACCCACTGAGTCCTGACAGCCCGTATCTGAACAGCGATTATCAGATGGCTGATTCGCTGGCCTGCGTCATCATCGCGTATCCGATTTACCTGGTGACAATGCGCTACATTCTGCGCAAGCTGGAGATATACCCGGAAAAGCTCGAATCGAATGTAAGGAAATGGCTTACCTACATAGCATTGCTGATTGCCGCAGCCGTGATCGTTGGGTACCTG
>CAXTMW010000057.1:19034-19286 GCA_964245455.1 uncultured Acidobacteriaceae bacterium | reverse complement strand
ATCCATGATCGGCTCCGTTGCCGTTGCGATCGATGATGCCGATCTTCGCGCCGGGCCTGAGCGCAGGCTTCAGATTTCGGAGAAACACATCGGTGTGCGCGATCTCGTGATACACCTTCAGCAACAACACGGCATCCACGCTGCTCTGCGCCAGCTTCGGATCGTCCGGCGTGCCCTGAACGGTCTGGATGTTTTTGAGTTTCTGCTCTTGCGCACGCGTGCTGATCGCGCGAATGGCTTCCGGGTTGATGT
>CAXTMW010000057.1:8673-19024 GCA_964245455.1 uncultured Acidobacteriaceae bacterium | reverse complement strand
CCTCCGCATACACCCTACCCGCGGCGCCGACGCGCGCCGCAGCACGGACGGTAAACCAGCCGGAGCCCGCGCCAAGATCGGCGACCCTTTTGCCGTCAGTGATGCCGAGCAAATCCATGACAAGCCCTATTTGCAGCTTTTTGTCGCGATCCTTGTACTCAAAAATAGAAAGATCGCCGGTGTACGGCGTGCTCGTTTCGTGAGCCGGTGGAGAGGCCTGCTGCGCGCCCGCACCGCGCGCCGCAAGCCCAACAGGCGACAGGAAAACAGCAGCAAGTGCAAAAGCACGGAAGCATGGCGAAAAACGCCGGGTCTGCATACTGCTGAGCATGCACCTTCGCAGCCCGAACGTCCAAGCGCAATCTTTCGCGTGTTTTATAGTGTGACACGCTCGCGTCGAGTCAAAGCTGCCGCGCGAGCACCAGCGTGATGTCATCCGGCTGCTCGCCAGCGCCGATCCAGTTGTGCACCGCGCGCATTGCCTGCGCGGAAATCGTCGGCAACGGCTGGTCGCGATGGGTGCGGATCACGTCGAGCAATCGCCCTTCTCCAAACTCGCCAAACTCGTTTTCCGGCTCCGTCACGCCGTCCGAGTACGCGACAAGCAGATCGCCGGGCTCGAGTGCAATCGTAGCCTCCTCATACGCAAGATCCTGCAGCAGACCCACCACTGAACCGCCGCAGTCCAGGCGCCGGATTGTGCCGTCAAGCGACACGAGCAGCGGCGGAAGCTGGCCGCCGTTCGCGTAGGTCAGTGTGCGCTTCGCGCTGTCATAGCAGGCCAGAAACAGCGTCGCATATTTTTCAGGCTGCGTGCTGCTGTACAAGTGCTGGTTGAGCAGCGCCAGCAGCTTTGCCGGCGAAGCATAGCGCCCGCTCCCGTTGCCTTGCTCACTTTCTCCGCGCTGCTCACCGGCCGAGCGATACGCGCGCACGGCTGAGTGAAGCGAGGCCATCAGCAGCGCCGCCGAGATGCCCTTGCCGCTGATGTCGCCCAGGGTCAGGCAAAGCTCTCCGTCGTGCGCGTGCACAAAGTCGTAGTAGTCGCCGCTCACCGTGCGCGCCGGCTTGCAGACGCCGTGCAGTTCAAAGTGCGACATCTGGATCGGCGAGTGAGGGAAAAGATTGATCTGTACTTCATGCGCGATTTCAAGTTCACTCTGGATGCGCTCTTTTTCACGCTGCTGCTCAAGCAGATGTTCGAGCGAGCCGGTCATGGTGTTGAAGGAGCGGGACAAGGCGGCAAGCTGATCGTCGCGCTCCACGCGAATGCGATGCGTAAAGTTGCCGTGGTCCACCTGCTGCGTGGCGTTGTACAACTCCGCGACCGAGTGCGTAATGGTGCGGCTTAACCGGACCGCCATCACAAAGGCGAGCAGGTCGATCAGGCCGAACATGACCGCGATTGCGACCAGAACTTCGCGTACCAGCTTGCCGATCTGTACCGAGGTTGCGAACAGGCGACCGTACAGCGCGGTCGGCCGCGACACCACACCGAGCAGCGCCCCCACATCTTTGCCTGTAGACCAGTCAGTGACCTGCAGCGGCGCGCTGAAAAAAACGCGCGCATCGAAGAAGTATGCAGCGCTCGCAAGCGCACCTCCTTGTTCGCTTCGAAACGCCGCGTCGGCGCTGCGTTCGTTGTGCGCGGTCAGCACCTGACCCTGAGACGCATCGACATCGATGGCGCCCGGCAAAATGCTGATGCTTCCAATGCCCTGGGCCATGGCGGCAAGCGTCGCCTGATTCAACGGCGAGGTCGCGATCACGGACAGGGAGCTGCTCTCGTGGCTGGCCATGCTGTTGGAGCAAAGGTAAAGCCGGCCGCCGATGGCAACGATGCCGCGGAAGCCGGAGGTGAGCCATGGTGGAGGCGCACTGTCGGCAAGCACGGCAGGTTCTACCCCGCCCGGATCTCGCGGGCTGGTAAGTTGCAGGCTCTTCCTGCCCACCCAGGCGGAAATAGCATCCCGTGCACCGGGCTCGCTCTGCCCGCGCACACGGGCAATCACCGGCAGCTCATACGTCGGCGCGTTTGGGTGCCGCACAACGTCGTCCAGCAGCATCGCGGCGGAAAGGCTGCTGCTCGTGTGCACGCGGACCAGCGCTTCGTTCAATACGGAACGGGCGCTGTCGGTGGCAAACTGCCCGGCAAACACGTACGCCGAAATACCGGCCAGGGTGCCGAAGAGCACCACCGGCGCCAGCCCCATCAGCAGGTACGTCATCACGAGCCGGTTGCGCACTGTCCACAGCACACGGTGCATGAGCCAGCGATACCCGAGCATCCCAGCGAAGCAGAAGAGGGCAAGGAGCGAAAACACGGCCAGCACGGCACACAGGCTGCCTACATTGCCGGGCAGTTCGCCGCCGGCGAGTAAAAAGCCGGAAAAAACAAGCAGCCACAAGCTGCCGCGCTCGAGTACGCCCGCGGGCTTTCTTCGCCGGAGCCGCTGAAACAGCGCGTCCTCCGCACGTCCGAGCGCACGTCCGAGTTGGCTCAGCATCTGTTTTTCAATCGGGAAAATTCCTGCTGCGTGCAGCCAGCGTCAGTCTAACCCAGAGTAATTGGCTCCTATCCAACGCCTAATGTGTTTCCTACCCGTGTGGGATAAACACGCGGAAAACGGAACCTGAGCGGCCCAGCCGAGTGGAGGAGCTGAAGCGCAGCGTTCCCCCGTGCTTCTCGACAATGCTCTTGCTGATCCACAGTCCCAGTCCAGTCCCGTTGTTGCCCTTGGTCGAATGAAAGACTTCAAAGATGCGGCTTTGTACGGAGCGCGTCATGCCGCTTCCGGTATCCGCGACGGTAATGCGGCTGCCCTGCCGACCCGACGCCGGATGCCGACCGACGCGCTCCCGCACCAGAATGCGCCCGCCTCCGCGCGTCGCGTCGAAGGCATTGCCGACAAGATTCGCGAAGACCTGCCGAAGCTCGCCGGGGTAGCACATCACCGGCTGCCTCCACGTGTACCGCCGCTCAACCTCAATGTTCGAGGTTGCGAGACGCCCCTGGTAGAGGGCCAGAACAGACTCGAGGATGTCGGCGATGACGGCCGGCCCGTACGTGTTTTGCTGACGGTTGAAGGTCAGGGTTTGCGAGGTAATTTCAGAAACGCGGGCAAGCTCCTGCTGCGCGGTCGCGACATAACCGCGTTCGGCGGCTCCGAGGTGCGCGTGTTCCAGCAGGTACAGCAGATTGGTAACCGATTCGAGAGGGTTGTTGATCTCGTGGGCGATTGAGCTGGCGAGGCGCCCCACCAGCGCCAGCTTGTCCGCCTTGCGCAGCGCCTGCTCCGATAAAATGCGCTCGGTCACGTCGAGCGACACGCCGGCGATCCGTTGATCCTGCCTTGCGGGGGCCGCTGCAGCTGCATGAATGTCGCGAGCGTTTCCGTCGCGCATGGTGTTCCCGCTGGCCGCGATCCAGCGGATGCTTCCGTCGCGCCGAACGATGCGGTACTCGGCCGCGTAAGGAACATCCTCGGCAACGGTGGAGCGCAGTTTCGCCTCGACGGTGGCGCGATCCTCCGGGTGAACGCGTTCGAGAAAATCGGCAAGGGTGAGCGCCTGCTCCACAGACCAGTCAAAGGTGGCGCGGCAGGTTTCGGAAGCGGTCAGCGTTTCTGTCGTGAGATCGAGCTCCCAGGCGCCGAGCTGCGCCGTCTGGAGCGCCAGCAGCAGGCGGCTTTCCGATTCCCGGCGCGCTCCCTCGGCCAGGTCGCGCTCGTGGAGGGCGTCGCGCATCTGGTACTGGCGGCTCCTGGACCGCAAGGCCGAGCGTACGCTGCTGATGAGCGTTTCCATGCGGATCGGCCGCTCCAGCAGCGTAAGGCTTCCCAGCGGCAGCCGATCCTGTTCCCTTCGCCGCGAGAGCGCGTTGGCGCGGCCGCCTACGGTGAGAATGAGCAACGGCAGATCCGACCACGCTTGTTGCTTCAAAACGACGCTTGAAAGCTCGGCAATGTTGCTCTCGTTGAGCACTTCCTCGGTGATCAGCAGCAAACCCACATTGCGCGTGCCGGCAAGCACCGCCGCCTCCTCCACTCCCCCGACGGCGAGCGCGCTTACCGACGCGGAGGCGAGCGCTTCCTCAATCAGCTTCGCGTCGCGCCCAACCGGCGCAACGATGAGTACCGTAAGCTGATCCGGCACCACCGTCTCGCGCATGGCGGAGGAGCTCTCCTTCATCACGCGACCACCATCATGCGACGTCATTCCTGGCTGCCTTGGCAGTCGCATTTGGGGCGGGCTCGATTACGCTTTGCTCCGAACCCGGGTTTCCGGAGAGGATCCCCTTGAAATGGGTGAGCGGTTCGCCGATGTGCAGGCCCTCTGAGCTCAACGACAGCTCACGGATCGTCGTTTCATGCGCACCGCTGCGCTTTTTGATCACGGAGAGCGCCCGCCGTACCGCACCCTGCGTTTCGAAATACCGCATCATCAGCACGTTGTCCGCCAGGTAGCTCACGTCCACCTGTGCGCGCACATCCCCAATAAAGCCGTGCTGGGTCAGCACAAGAAAGGTCGCGACACCGCGCGCTCCCAGAAACGTGAGCAGCTCGTGCAGCTGCAGCGGCAGATCCGACTCGCCGGCCATGGCGTGCAGGAACCCGTTCAGCGAATCGATGACCACCAGGCGAACGCCGTTCTCATCCACTTCCCGCCGGATCGCGGTAATCAGCTCACCGGGGCTCAGCTCGGCCGGGTCGACCTGTCGGAGCAGCAGCAGCCCGCGTTCCCTATGCTCATCGATTGGGAATCCCAGGCTTTTCCCGCGAAGACTCGCGCTGCGTGTGGACTCATCAAAGGAGTACATGACCGCCCGCTCTTCGCGTCCCGCCGCGGCGACCAGGTACTGCATCGCGATCGAGGATTTGCCTACCCCAGTCGGGCCCAGGAGCAGTGTGCTGGAGCCACGGTCGATGCCGCCGCCGAACAGCGCATCGAGTGCCGCGAGGCCGCCGGGCAGCGGTTCTTCCCGAAAGTCGGCGCGGTGCTCGGCCGCAATCAGCCGCGGATACACATGCAGGCCGTCGGTCGCGATGTTGTAGTCGTGCAGGCCTTCGCGAAAGGCCGAGCCCCGCACTTTCAAAATTTCTACCTGCCGCCGTGTAATGCCGTAGGTCCGCGGGTTCTTCTGCAGCCGGATCACCCCGTGCGCGATCGACTGGAGCTGCACATCGCTGCCTTCCCCGCTGCGGTCGTCCAGCATATAGGTGGTCATGCCGCGGCCGGCAAAGTAGCGCTTCAGCGCGAGAAGCTGCCTCCGGTACTTGACCGGCTCGGCGGCCAGCAGGCGCAGCTCGGACAAGGAGTCCAGCACAACCCGTTGCGCCTGAACCCGCTCGATCTCCTCGATGAGCCGCCGGATCGTGCTGGCTAGCTCGACCTCGTTCGGGTGAAAGACCGTGTAGGAGTCCTCCGCGGTCAGCGTCGACTCTTCCGGCACAAACTCCACCACCGACACCTCTTCGAGCGACCAGCCGTGCGAGGCCGCTGCCGCTTCCAGCTCCAGCTTCGACTCGGAAAGCGTCACGTAGAGTGAGCGCTCCCCAAGGCGGGCGCCTTCCAGAATGAACTGCATGGCGATCGTGGTTTTGCCGGTGCCGGGCTCGCCCTCGATCAGGTACATCTGCCCGCTGGGCAGGCCGCCGTGGAGAATGTCGTCCAGACCGGTGACCCCGGTCGTTGTGCGCTGCAGTAGGGGGATCGTTTCCATGGCTCCGCCCATTATCCAATACGCAGTGGAAAAAATGCGCGCGCGGCTCGTCGACGAGTTTTCGCCGGCGCTCCGCAATGGCAACGCGCCGGGATTGGAAAACCGGTCGGCTACGCTTGTGGCTCCGTAAGGGCCACATCCGCGGTGCGTATCGTGACCGCCGCAGGCGCCATGTAGTGCCGCACGTCGGCGCCCCGCACCCAGAAGATCACGTCCTCGGCGATGTTGGTCGCGTGGTCCGCTACGCGCTCAAGCGAGCGCGCAATCACCAGCGCATTGAGGGCCTGCGCGGTCAGGTGCGGCTGCTCGCGCATCACGTTCAGCAGCGCCTGGTAGGCCGTGCTGTTCAGCTTGTCGACCGCGTCGTCGAGCGACAATACCTTTTCCGCCGCATCCGCGTCTCCTTCAATAAACGACTGCAGCGCGCGCCGCACCATGTCGGTTGCGAGCGCAGCCATCTTCGGGATGTCGACCGGCAGGTCGATGGTCGATGACGAGTCCAGCGCGCGCACGCGCTCCACAATGTTGACCGCCGCATCGCCAACGCGCTCCACGTCGGCGTTGATCTTGATAACAGCCAGGATGAACCGCAGATCGATCGCCATCGGCTGTTCCATCGCGAGCAGGTCAAGCGCCATCTGGTCGATCTCGCGCTCAAAGCGATTGATGGCGACCTCGGACTGCACCACCAGGTCGCACAAAAGGAGGTCGCGGGTGCGATACGCCTCAATGGCGCGGTCGATCGACTGCTCCGCCATGCCGGCCATGACCAGGATCTTTTCCTTCAGATCGCCCAGACTTTGATGAAACCGTACGCGCATATCAGCCGAACCTGCCGGTGATGTAGTCTTCTGTTCGTTTATCGGTCGGATTGGTAAAAATCTTATGAGTTGCGTCGATCTCGACCAGCTTGCCCGTGAGAAAAAAGCCCGTGCGCTCAGCCACGCGCGCCGCCTGCTGCATGTTGTGCGTCACGATCACGATGGTGTACTGGCTCTTGAGCTCGAAGATCAGGTCCTCAATCTTCGCGGTGGACACCGGGTCGAGCGCCGAAGCGGGCTCGTCCATCAGCAGCACCTCGGGATCTACCGCGAGCGCGCGGGCAATGCAGAGCCGCTGCTGCTGGCCGCCCGACAGGCTGGCGCCCGACTTCTTGCGCAGGTCGTCTTTCACCTCGTCCCATAACGCAGCGTGCCGCAGCGAGCGCTCCACCACTTCGTCCAGCACCCGCCGGTTGCGAAAGCCGTTCAGCTTGAGCCCCGAAGCCACATTGTCGTAAATGGACATCGTCGGAAACGGGTTGGGCCGCTGAAACACCATGCCCACCCTGCGGCGGATTTCAACCGGCGACGCGTCCTTGTAGATGTCGACCGTACCGATGCGCACCGTGCCGGCAACGCGGCCGCCGCTCGATGTCTCGTGCATGCGATTGAGGCAGCGCACAAAGGTTGATTTGCCGCAGCCGGAAGGCCCGATCAGCGCCGTCGCCTGGTTCGCGGCCACCTTCAGGTTGATTTTGAAGAGCGTCTGGTGCGCGCCGTACCACGCGTCCAGCTCGCCGACCTCGATGCCGACTCCCACTTAACTTGCCCCTTTCAACACGCCGCGCGAGGCCACAAACCGCACCAGGGCGACCGCGAACACTATCAGCACAATCAGCACCAGCGAGCCGGCCCAGGCCAGCCGGTGCCAGTCATCGTAGGGCGATACCGCGTAGATGTAAATCTGGAGCGGCAGCGCGGCGATCGGCTGGTTCAGATTGCTGCTCCAGAAGTTATTGCCGAACGCGGTGAACAGCAGCGGCGCGGTTTCGCCCGCCACCCGCGCAAACGCAAGCATGCAGCCGGTAATCACGCCGGGCGAGGCGGTCCGCAGCGTGATCGAGAGCACCGAGCGCCAGTTCGGCACCCCCAGGCCGAGCGCCGCTTCACGGACCGAGTTCGGCACCGTCAGCAGCATTTCTTCGGTCGTGCGCGTCACCGTCGGGATCATCATGATGCCGAGCGCGACCCCCCCGGACAACGCGGAAAAGTGCTTCTGCGGCAGCACGATGAGCGAATACACGGCGATGCCCATCACGATCGACGGCACGCCGTTGAGCACGTCCGCCGTGAAGCGCACGACGTTCGCAAAGCGGCTGCCCCGTCCGAATTCGGCCAGGTAGATGCCGCTCGCAATGCCGACCGGGACGCCAAGCGAACTGCCGATGCCCAGAATTACCGCCGAACCGACAATGGCATTCGCCATGCCGCCGCCGATCTCGCCCGGCGGCTTGGGGATCTGCGTGAAAAAAGCCAGATTCAACGAGCTCGCGCCCTTGTACAGCAGGTACACAAAAATAGCGACCAGCGGCGCGACCACCAGAATCGTGCTTAGCACCGCTATGCCGGTCGCCACATGGTTGGTCACCTTCCGTGCGAACCGCGTGTTGTTGCTCATGGTGAGCCGTGCGTCCATACCAGCCTTCTTAGCTCCTGAAGCGTTGATTACACAGTCTGCGGAGGCGCGCCGCGGGTCACGGCCCATACCAGCAGGCGCGCCAGCGCGTTCACCACGATGGTGACCAGAAACAGCGCCAAGCCGATCTCGATCAGCGCGCTCAGGTACAAATCGTCGGATGCCTCAGAAAACTCATTCGCGATCACCGACGCCATGGAGTAGCCCGGCGCAAACAGCGACCGGGTGATCTCCGGCCGGTTCCCAATCACCATCGTGACCGCCATCGTCTCGCCGAGCGCGCGGCCGAGGCCGAGAATCACCGACCCGACAATGCCGATGCGTGCGTTGCGCAGCACGCCCATGCGGATCATCTCCCAGCGCGTCGCGCCCAGCGCAAGCACCGCTTCCCGCTGCGACTCGGGCACCGCGATCATCACCTCGCGCGTCAATGACGAGATGATGGGCAGGATCATGATCGAAAGAATAACCCCGGCCGCCAACATGCCGATGCCGTAATTCGGACCGGTAAACAGCGTGGTCCAGCTCAAACCCTTGCCGAGCAGCGGATTGACGTGCTCCCGCAGCAGCGGCACCAGCACAAACACCGCCCACAGCCCGTACACCACGCTCGGGATCGCGGCGAGCAGCTCGGTTAGAAACGCGAGCGGCGCGCGCAGCCAGCGCGGGCACATCTCGGTGAGGAAGATGGCGAGGCCGACCGCAAGCGGCACCGCGATCGCGAGCGCCACCAGCGACGACACCAGCGTTCCGTAGATAAACGGCAGCGCCCCGTAGTCGCCGCTGACCGGGTCCCAGGCTGAATGGTAGAAGAAACCGAAGCCGAACTTCCGGAGAGAAAGCTGCGAGCGCAGCACGAGCTCGGTTGCGATCAGCGCGACGATGGCGAAGATCGAGAGCGCGCAGACGATCATGGCCATGCGGAAAAGGCGATCGCTCGCCGATGAATTGCCGCGGCTTGCTAAAAAGCGCCGCGCCGGTGAAGGCCCGGCACTGCCCCCGGCACTACCCGTAGACGGACCCGGGCCGGCATCGACCTGCGGGATTTGGGTCAAAGACTGAGACAAACCGGGTACACGAGCCTGCTGTAGTTTGCTGTCCACCAGCAGTCACCCTATCGAGTTTGCTTGAATGCGAGGTTAACGGAGGCGCCCAGTCTTGCCTTAGACGGCGGGAACTCAGCTGAGCCGCCGATATGCGGCGGGTGAGAGCGGAGGCGCCCACCGTCCCCGACACTACTTCATCTGTGCAACGGTCGCCTTGACCTTCGCCTGCACCGAAGCCGGCAGCGGCGCGTAGTAGAGCGAGGCCGCTTCCCCTTCACCATGGTCCAGCATCCAGTTCAGAAAGTCCTTGAGCACCTTCGCCTTTGCCGGATCCTGCCCCTGGGTCGGGATTAGCAGCCAGGTAAAGCTGGAGATCGGGTAGACGTCGCGCCCGGTCTCGTTGGTGATGGAAACGCGGTAGTCGGCCGGGATGGTCTTGACCGCGGCCGCAGAAGCCGCCACACCCTCAATGCTCGCCTTGACGAACTGCCCCGAAGCATTTCTCACCAGACCGTATGGAATCTTGTTCTGCAGGGCGTAGATCAGTTCCACATAGCCAATGGAGCCGGGCAGCTGCCGCACCAGGCCCGCGATCTGCTCATTGCCTTTGCCGCCCAACCCTTTCTTCCAGTCCACCGCCGTGTTCGCGCCCACGCTCTGCTTCCACTCCGGGCTTACCTTCGAAAGAAAATCCGTGAAGATGAACGTCGTGCCTGAGCCATCCGAACGATGCGTCACAATAATCTCGGTCGACGGCAGCTTCACGCCCGGGTTGTCCTTCGCGATGCGCGGGTCGCCCCAGCTCGAAATCTTGCCCAGATAGATGTCGGCCAACACGTCCGGCGCGAACTTCAGTTCCGTATTTACCCCGGGCAGGTTGTAGATCGGCACCACTGCGCCCAGCACCGTGGGGATGTGCTGAATCTTCACCTTCGATTCCTTCAGCTGCGCGTCGGTCATTGGGCCGTCGGTCGCGCCGAAGTCCACCGTGCCCGCCGTGACCTGGCGAATGCCGCCGCCCGAACCGATCGGCTGATAGTTGATCTCAACGCCCGGATGCTGCGCGCTGTACTCGGAAAACCACTTGGAGTAGATCGGGTTGGGAAATGTCGCACCCGCCCCATTC
>CAXTMW010000057.1:4767-8663 GCA_964245455.1 uncultured Acidobacteriaceae bacterium | reverse complement strand
CGCCCACCCTGCCGCGGCTGAGGCCAGCATAAGGGCTGAGGCCAAAATCGTTGCTGTTTTCACTCGTGCTCTCACTTTCTGCTTTCCGAAGTCTGCCAATCCTTTGTTACAAACCCGTGACACGGGGATAAATAAGCGAAGCGCGAGCGTCCTGACTCGGGACGGCTTCGCCCGGCTCCCCTCACGAAAACGCTTCCACCGAGGCGCTTTCCTGCCTGCCGGCCTCTGCCCCGGGCTGCACTACCTTAGGCAGAGTAAACAGAAAGGTGGAGCCGGCACCTAGTTCACTCTCGGCCCAAACGGCACCGCCGTGCGCGATTACGAGGTGCTTCACAATCGCAAGACCCAGCCCGGTGCCGCCCGAGTCGCGCGAACGCGCCTTGTCCACCCGGTAGAATCGCTCAAAGATCCGTTCGAGGTGCTCGGACGCGATGCCCTGCCCGAAGTCCTGCACGCTGAACTCGACCGAGCCATCCAGATCGCGGGCTCCGATGCGCACCCGCCGCCCGCTGCGGCCGTATTTCATCGCGTTCTCAATCAGGTTGCCGAAAATCTGGTTCAGCGCATCCACGTCCGCCAGCACAGCGGTTGCCGGCGCAGGGGCGCGCTCCAGCCGCACCCCGGAGTCGATCGCCATGCCCGCCAGCGCATCCACCGCGTCGTCCAGCAGCAGGTCCGCGTGTACCACCTGCGGCTTGATCCGGTAGTCGCCCGCTTCCACATTTGCGAGCGCAAGCAGGTCCGCCGTGAGCCGGGTCATGCGATTTGCGTTGCGCAGCACAATACCCAAAAACTCGCGCCCCTGCTCGGACAGCCGCTCCTCCCCGTCGACAACGGTTTCCACGTAGCCGGTGATGGAGGTCAGGGGCGTCCGCAGCTCGTGCGACACATTGGCGACAAAATCGCGCCGCATCCGTTCTGATCGCTCCACCTCGGTTACGTCGTGCAGCACAACCACCGCGCCTCCGCCCGGCATAGGCGCGGCGCTCACGGCAAAGGCCCGGCCGGGCACAAACGAAGTTGCGCGGCCATGCGCAAGCTCGTGCTCGCGCAGGGCCGTATCCACCGCGCGCAAAACCTCCGGGTCGCGCACACACTCCACCAGCGGCCGCCCCTCGCGCACCGCGAAAGGCAGCAGCGCGCGCATTTTCGCGTTCGACCAGGTGACCTGCGACAACGCGGACACGCCGATCACCGCCTCCTGCATACTGTCGAGCAGCACCGCGAGCTCGCGGCGCGAGCCGTCCAGCTCGCGAAAGCTCGCCTCCAAACGAACCGCGGTCGCGTCGAGCGCGTGGGCGACCTCGGAGATCTCGTCCAGGCGCCCTTCCTCCACCCGCGCCGACAGCTCGCCGGCGGCGATCCGGTTGGCAAAGCGCACGATGCGGGAAAGCCGCCGCGCGACGCGCCTGGCCAGCAGTGCCGCCATCAGGGCGGCGAGGCACAGCGCCAGCAAGGACGCAAACAGGAGGTCGCGGCGAAGGAGGCGCAGCGTGGCATGCACGCCGGCGAGCGAAAACACGTACCGCGCCGTATATGGACCGGCCGGCACAGAGACGCTCAGCGCGTCAGGGGTAACCGCGGTACCGCTGGGCGCTGCAAGGCCCGCAGGCGGCTCGCGCAGCTGATTCGCTTCCGGCAGGGCCGGCGACGCCGGTCTTGCCGGAGCCTGATCGGAAGACCGCTCCGGGCTCGCAGCCGGAGTCTGCTCCGAAGCCTGTTGAAGCCCATTGCCTCCGGCTGCCGCGGCTGCCGCAATCACCCGGCCTTCGCGATCCACCAGACGGATGTCAGCGCGCGCGGACAAGGCCTGCGCATCCACCACCGCCCGCAGCTCAGAGGTCGGCGTCGAGGCGAGCTGCCCGGCCATGCGCGAGGCTTTCGCGCTGTAATACGCCGCGGCCTCCGTGTACAGCGAGTGCTGCACAATCCGTCGAACCGTGAAGTCAAGAATGGCCGTGCCGATCGAGAGGACCAGCATGAACGAAAACAACAACTTGGTAAAAACGCGTCCGGTCATCGTAATTTCAGGGCGTGCCGTCATTGCAGGCGCGAGTCGATGGCTCCCATCCTACGCGCTCCCAGCGCGCTCTCCGGCCCGCCGGTATTTTTCTAGCGAATTGTAAGAAATCCAAATAAGCGAAAGGGGTCATCCTGAGCGCGACGAAGGATGACCCCTCTTTAGAAGCTTGAAGTCGACACAAGTGAACTTCTCACAAGCCCTCTCACGCCTTCGGTACCTCAAAGCGATACCCTGCGCCGCGCACCGTCTTCAGGTAGCGCGGGTTTTCGGGGTCCACTTCAATCTTTTCGCGGATCCGCCGCACATACACGTCGACCGAGCGCGGCGTGACAAAACGTGCATCGCCCCACACCGCGTCCAGCAGGTGGTCGCGAGAGAACACCCGCCCCGGGTGCCGCGCCAGGTAATCCAGCAGGCGGAACTCGGTCGCGGTGGTTGTCGTAAGCTCGCCGCGCACCTTCAGCTGCATCGCGCCCGCGTCGATGATGACCTCTTCAAACTGGATGGTCTGCGGCCCGCTCGGGCGCTCAAACCGCCGCAGCACCGCCTTGACCCGCGCTACCAGCTCGCGCGGCGCAAACGGCTTGGTGATGTAGTCGTCCGCCCCGAGTTCCAGCCCCAGCACCCGGTCATTTTCTGACGCTTTCGCCGTCATAAAGATGATGGGTGTCGTCGAAAGCTGGACGTTGGCCCGCAGCCTGCGACACACCTCCAGCCCGTCGCCGCCCGGCACCATGATGTCCAGCAGAAACAAGGCCGGCCCCGCGCGCTCGGCTTCGGCAATCAGGTTCTGCGGTGTCGGGAACACCCGGGGCGTGTAGCCTGCGGCCTGCAGGTGGTGCTCCACCAAACGCGCGATGTCGGTATCGTCTTCCAGAACAAAAACGGACGTGCTCAAGCGTATGTGCCTCTCCCCAAAGCTGCTGCCTGCATGTATCCTGCGCCCGCGTATGATTCGTCTCGATCCGGACGTCCGCGGGCTCGCCTCAGCCTACGCCCTCGGCTCCCATGCTGTGCGAACGTTCGGTGAATACTCGTCCGGCCTCGTTTTCCGGCCTCGTTTTCAGGCCTCGTTTTCAGGCATCGTACACCCCGCTTCGCGACTCCAATAAGGTCTAAGACACAAAAAGCACGCAAACTCGGCTCGCAGGGGCTCATCGTTTCCAAGCAGGGCCTCGGCTGCATGGGCATGTCGGCTTTCTATGGCGGTCGGGATGAGGCGGAGTCAATTGCAACGCTGAACCGCGCCGTCGAGCTCGGCATCACGTTTCTCGATACAGCGGATATGTACGGCCCGCACACCAACGAGCAACTGCTCGGCCGCATTTTCAGAGGGCGTCGCCGGGAGGTGACGATCGCCACCAAGTTCGGCATCGTTACCGACCCGAACGACCCCTCGGTCCGGGGCGTCAGCGGCCGGCCGGAGTACGTCCGGCAGGCCTGCGACGCCAGTCTGCGCCGGCTCGGCGTCGAGATCATCGACCTTTATTACCAGCACCGCGTCGACCCGGCTGTGCCGATCGAGGAAACGGTCGGGGCCATGGCCGAGCTAGTCCAGGCGGGCAAGGTCCGTTATCTCGGCCTGTCCGAGGCAGCACCGGAGACCATTCGGCGCGCCCACCGCACTCACCCCATCAGCGCGCTTCAGACTGAATACTCCCTGTGGTCCCGCGATCCCGAAGAGGAGCTGCTTGGCGTTACCCGCGAGCTCGGCATCGGCTTTGTTGCGTATTCGCCGCTGGGCCGCGGCTTCCTGACCGGCCAGATCCGGAGCGAAAGCGACCTGGAGCCCGATGACTGGCGCCGCAGCAACCCACGCTTCCAGGGTGAAAACTTCCAGAAGAATCTCGAGCTCGTCGCGAAGGTCGAGCAG
>CAXTMW010000057.1:0-4757 GCA_964245455.1 uncultured Acidobacteriaceae bacterium | reverse complement strand
GATCGCGAGACGCAAGGGCGTCTCCGCGTCACAACTCGCGCTCGCCTGGGTGCTGGCGCAGGGAGCCCTGCAGGAAACGGATATCGTCCCCATTCCTGGAACCAAACGCGTGCGGTACCTCGAAGAAAATGCGGCTGCGTCTGAGGTCACCTTCACCGCGGCGGAGCTTCGCGAGATTGACGAGATTGCCCCGGCGAACATCGCTGCCGGCACACGCTACCCCGAGGCAGCGATGAGCGGCGTGCACCGCTAGGGCTGAAAATGCATAGAACCTCTAAAAGGTCAGAGTAGCGTTCTTGCGAAATCCGAGCCGGGTTTTCTAAATCGACTGCACCGGCACCATTAGCAGATCGTCCACCAGCCCAACCTCCTTCTGCACAAACGGCTCGCCGTAGCGCACGCCGCCCAGCAGCCCGTAATGCCGCGCTTCGGCAAACGTTCGCTCGCGGATTTCTGCTTCCGGCACAAATAATCCGGCACCTGCCGGCTGGTCCCCGTATTGCGACCCGTAAGCCATTAGCGCGCGGTGCCGGTCTTCGATGTACGGAGTGATGTCGACCACAAAACTCGGCCGCACATCCGCGTACAGGCTCGCATACACAATCTTGAACGGCCGGTGCGGCGCCTGCGGCTCCCCTCCCTCGCCGCAAGTTTCCAATTTGCGCAGGCCGGCCAGGAAGCACGCCTCGTACCCCAGCACCGAGCACGTACTGTGGTCCGGGTGCCGCGCCGTCCAGTACGGCAGAATCACCACCCGCGGCGTCAGCGCGCGCAGCACCTGCACAATCTTAAGCCGATTCGCATAGGTATTTTCGATCGCGCCGTCCGGCAGGTCGAGCGCCTGCCGGTGCGCCACGCCCAGGATCTTTCCCGCAGCCTCTGCCTCCGCGGCCCGCTCTTCGGCCGTGCCGCGGGTTCCCGCCTCGCCCGCCGTCAGGTCCAGGATTGCCGTCCGACGCCCCCGCACCCGCGCCCGCAGCAGTGTTCCCCCGCAGGTCTGCTCCACATCGTCGCGGTGCGCGGCGATGGCAAGAATGTCACACAGCGGCATGGACTCCCTCCCCAAAAGCCAAAAACGGAAACGCGCTCCCCGCAGGAGCGCGTCGCACGCTCTTACGCCCAAAGGGCGTCGCCAGCCCCACCGCAGGTGGCAGGTGGCTAATACCAGGTGTTGTCTGAGTCGTCCGGCGCGTCCATGTACGCCACGTCCACCACGGTTCCCTGAACGGCGACGTTTGCATTGTCAAGTGCTCCGCCGGTCCGAGTGCTGTAGATGTACACCTGCCCGCCCTCCGCCGTGTACACCTTGTGCAGCGTGGTCAACGCTGCGATCCCCGTGCCGTCGCCCTTGTAGCTCTCAATCGTCGTCACAGTGTTGGTCGCTGTGTTGAACATCGTCATACAGCCGTACGGGACCGTCGCCCCCGCCTGTGCCTGCTTGTAGCGCTCGCCGCTCTGGCAGTTGGACGACCCGATCCACAGCGTCGTGTCATCGGCGAGCACCATACGCTGATGCGTGCCGTCCGAGATCGCAATGGGCGCGCTAACCGTGTTGTTGCTCAGGTTCACGACCGAAAGCTCGCCCGTGAACAGGCCGTCTGCCGGCACAAGCCGCTGGCCTGCCACATACAGTGTCGAGCCGTTGAACAGCCCGTCTGTCACCCCACCAGGCACCGGGATAAAGTTTGTTGTTGTCAGTCCAATGCCTGCCGGGCCTTCGATGTTGGTGTTCAGCCCTTTCAGCGGGATCTGTGTCAGGCCCGCTGTCTGGCCGCCGCACTCCGGGCCGCAATCGATGATGTACGCCGAAGCGCCGTCGGGCGAAAACAGCGCCTTTATCGGGCGATCGACAGGCGCCGTACCGGCGACCGTGACCGGGTAGATACAGTACTGCGGCAGATTCTGCGGCTCGCAATCCTCGGCACTGACCCCGGCTAGCGGAAAGTGCACGTTCTGCGGAAACGGCAGCGCGGCCGCTGCCTGCTGCTGCGCGTTCGTCAGATGGACGACGCTGTATACCGAGTTCTGGCCGCTTTGATTCTCAACAAAAGCGAGCGCAAGCGTACCGCCCGGGCTCACCGAGACCCGGTACACGCCGGGCAGGTTCAGCAGAAAAAGCGTGGGCGTCGTGGACGCGTCAAATACCTCTACCTGGCGGCTCTGCTGCTGCGCCGCGACGATGATCCCACGACTGGTGGAGGCGAAAATGGACGATGCCACCGAGTTGCTCCCCGGAGGCGGCAGCAGCGACGACGAAGTCTCAGTCGCGTAGTTCACACTGGTCAGCAAGCCGGCCGAGCTCCCGCTGCCCGCATTTGAAAACACCAGACCTGCTTCCTCGGCCGGAAGGTTCTGAATAGAAAACGGAAGCGCTGACGGGCTGTACCCGCCGATCGGGAAGCCCCCTACTGTGTTGTTGTAGTTATGCCGAACGTCATACAGGCCGTCCACCAGCGACAGCGATCCCTGGCCCGAGATCTGCGCTGCGATCAAAACACGGTTCAAAATGCCGCTCGGTGGAAGGGGCCGCCCTGCAAAGTAAAAGCTTTTGCCGCAGGCAGACAGGGCGAGCGAAACAACAAGCAGAGCGAACACGGCAGACGACACACGCAGAAAGCGGCGGCTGCGGCGCTCCGCCCACTGAAGCAGGTTGAACAAAGGCAAATGGGAACTCCGGTCCCCTCGAAGCCGCGCCGAACTGGCTTCGAACGGAATCCCGAGTATAACAAAGCGCTTTCGCGGCTGGCGCCTCCACGGACGCTGGCTTAGCATGAGCTGTGGCCTCAAGCGAAATCACGACCAATCGGCTGCAGGCCCTGTTCGGCGAGCGGCCCGTGCTGTGCGACGGTGCCATGGGCACCACCTTGTACGACCGCGGCGTCTTTATCCATCGCTGCTATGACGAGCTCAACCTGTCTGAACCCGATCTGGTCCGCGGCATCCATGAGGAGTACCTGCTCGCCGGCGCTGAGCTGATTGAAACCAATACCTTCGGCGCCAACCGCTTTCGCCTGCAGCGTTTTGGGCTTGAATCGAAAGTTGTGGCTATCAACCAAGCCGGCGTGCATCTGGCCCGCGAGGCCGTCGCGCAGCTTCAGGAAAAACAGGCCGCGAAGGCCTGGGTTGCCGGCTCCGTCGGCTCGCTCGGCATCAAGATGGAGCCGCTCGGCCGCATTGCCCGCGAAGAAGCCCGCGCTGCGTTCGCCGAGCAAATCCGCGCGCTCCAGGCAGGTCCGGACGGGAGCCCGGGCGTTGACCTTCTCATCATCGAAACCGTGCTCTCGCTCGCCGAAGGGGAACAGGCCCTGCTTGCCGCGCACGAAGCCGCCGCCGACTTGCCCGTGGTCGTCATGGTCACCGTCGACGAAGAGCACCTGTGCCTGGACGGGACGCAGCCCGAGCTCGCCGCCGCCCGGCTTGCCGGCTGGGGTGCCGACGGCGTCGGCGTCAACTGCTCGACCGGCCCCGCCGCCGTGCTCAGCGCTGTCGAGTGCATGGCTGCCGGCGCGCACCTGCCGCTGTTCGCCATGCCCAATGCCGGGGTACCCCGCGCGGTCGACGGCCGCAACCTGTATATGTGCTCGCCCGAATATATGGGCAGCTTCGCCCGTAAGTTCCTTAAGGCCGGCGTGCAGTTCGTGGGCGGCTGCTGCGGCACCACCCCGGCGCACATCCGCGCCATGCGCGCCCAACTGCGTGCACAGACCGCCATGGCGGTCCCACCCGGCCGGCCGCGCGCGGAGAACAGCTCCCGCGTCCAGGCCACCACACCGGACGCCACTCCACCCCCTCCGCTCGAGCATCGTTCCACCCTCGGCCGGCTCCTCCATGAGCGCAGCTTCATCACCCTCGTCGAGATCGTCCCCCCGCGCGGCATCGACACCACCCGCGAGCTCGCCGGGGCCCGCCTGCTCGCCCAGGCCGGCGTCGACGCCATCAACATCCCCGACTCCCCGCGCGCCTCGGCCCGCATGAGCGCCCAGTCGCTCTGCATTCAAATCCAGCAGCAGGTCGGCATCGAAACGCTGCTCCACTACACCTGCCGCGACCGCAACGTGCTCTCCATGCAGAGCGACCTGCTCGGCGCGTCCTCCATCGGCCTCCGAAACATCCTCTGCCTCACCGGCGACCCGCCCAAGCTCGGCAACTACCCCGACGCCACCGCAGTCTTCGACGTCGACGCGATCGGCCTCGTCAACATCGTGCGCGGGCTCAACCTCGGCTTTGACATCGGCGGCAACGCGCTCGGCGCATCCACAGGATTTACGGTTGCGGTCGCCGCAAACCCCGGCGCGCCCGACATCGAAAACGAGCTCCGCCGCTTCGCCTACAAGGTCGAGGCCGGCGCCGAGTACGCCATCACTCAGCCCGTCTTCGACCTGCGCCTCCTCGAAGCCTTTCTCCGCCGCATCGAGCACTTCGGCATCCCGGTCATTGCCGGCATCTGGCCGCTCACCTCGTTGCGGAATGCCGAGTTCATGCGCAACGACCTCCGCGTCGCCGTGCCCGACGAGATCATGGCCCGCATGGCCGCTGCCGGGGAGCGCGAAGGCGGCCCCGAAGCCGCCCGCGCCGAAGGCGTCCGCATCGCCCAGGAAATGCTCCAGACCGCCCGACCCCTGGTCCAGGGTGTAGCCGCAAGTGCCCCCTTCGGCCGCTACTCGACTGCTGTCGATACCCTGTCCGCAGTGCTCGAAGAGCGCGCTGCCGTCGCCGTTCCGTAGCCGTTCCGTAGCCGGCGTTACCCGAACCGGATA
>CAXTMW010000056.1:7695-19394 GCA_964245455.1 uncultured Acidobacteriaceae bacterium | reverse complement strand
GCACGTAGCGCGTCTGCGGCAGCGGACCCTCGGAGGCGTCGACCAGCAGGATCACCGCATCGACCATCTTGAGCGCGCGCTCGACCTCGCCGCCGAAGTCGGCGTGGCCCGGCGTGTCGACGATGTTAATCTTCGAGTCTTTGTAGTAAATGGCCGTCGACTTGGCCAGGATGGTGATGCCGCGCTCGCGCTCCAAGTCATTCGAGTCCATGACGCGATCGGTGAGCGCTTCGTTTTCGCGAAAGGTTCCGGACTGGCGAAGCATGGCGTCGACAAGCGTGGTCTTGCCGTGGTCGACGTGGGCGATGATGGCAACGTTGCGAATATCGGAGTGAGGCACGCGCTTCCTGTTCTGTATGGCTCGACTGAGGTGGGGACAAATGCTAGCCGCGGCCGAAGCTGCAGGCGATCCAACTCAGTCTAACAGGGCGCTATTCGTACTTTAGGGACTCGACCGGGTCCAGCTGCGCTGCGCGGTTGGCCGGCAGCGTACCGAACAGGACGCCGACCGCGGTGGAAGTGAATAGCGCGATGACCACCGACCAAGCGGAAACGGGAATGACGTAGGAGGTGAAAAAGCGGATGGAGAGCGGCACGGCCAGGCCGAGAATGGTCCCGATGATGCCGCCGGCCAGCGAGATGAAGACCGCTTCGATCAGGAACTGCAGCTTGATCTCACGCGCGGTCGCGCCGAGCGCTTTGCGAATGCCAATCTCACGGATGCGGGAACGCACCGTCGCGAGCATGATGTTCATGATGCCGACCCCGCCCACTGCCAAGGTGACCGTCGAAACCAGCAGCAGGATGACGGTCAACGCGTCGCTGATCCAGCCGGCAGTGGTCAGCAGCTCTGTCAGGGTTGAGGTGCCGTACACAGACTTAGGCAGGTGCCGGCTGTGCAGCACGGCAACCACCTGCTTCGCGGCTGTGTCCACGTCCTTGGAGTCGCGAATGGTCATGTAGATCTGCTTGATGTTGTCGGTACCGGTGAAGTAGCGGCCGACCGAGTACGGAATCAGAATGGTCTGGTCGGCGATTTCGGACTCGCCGAAGGTATCGACCGCTTCCTTGAAAACGCCGATGATCGTAAAAGGCTCGCCCGAGAGCGAAAAGGACTGGTCGACCGCCGCGTCGTCGGACCCGAACATCTGCTGCGCGAATAGCTCCGTAACGACCGCGGCCTTGCTGTGCGAGCGATCGTCCTCGTCGTCGAAAAAGCGCCCGGACATGACCTTGAGATTGCGAACCAGCTGGTACTCCGGGCTGACGCCGAGCACCAGCAGCTCCTTCTCGGTGCCGCGGATGGTGATGCGGTCATGCATTTCGAGCAGGGGCGACGAGTACTGGATCGCCGGGATCTGCTCGCGTAGGGCGTGCTCGTCGTCCCGCGTCATGAAGTCGTTCTGAAAGTTGTTGACCGAGCCGGCGGAGCCGCCGGAGTACTCGACCGCCACCATGTTGGTGCCGATGCTTTCCAGCAGGCTCAGAATGTACTGTTTACCGGTGAGCCCGATGGTGACAACGAAGATCAGCGAAGCCGTCCCGATGACCATGCCGAGCGCGGTCAGCGCGAAGCGAACTTTGCTCGCGCGAAAGCTTTCCACCGCGAGCCGGACAAGCTCGAGGGTGGGCATGGTTTGACGCGCACTGGCGAGCGTTCTGTCGAACGAGGCGCGCGGGGAGATGCGAGAGGTTGCCATCGTCACCTACCATGCTACCCGAGTAGCCCGGGCCACCCGGAGCCTCTGTTCCGGGCGGCAATCTCGAGCGACTCCTTGAAATGCTGAATACTTCCATCGCCTGACGCCAAGGCGAAGGACTACTATCCGATGCAGGAAGGTAACCTTCCTCTTTGACCGGCGGCAGCTGCCTTGTTCCAAGGCAAGCCGCCAAGCCGGCTTGATACCAACGATCAACGCCCGGACCACAGCGATAAGGCTGGGGAGCCGGTTTCTCTGGAGGCAGTTCCGCATGAAACAAACAAGAATGACCCATTTCCGCCTGCACCACGCGGTGCCGCTCGCCATCGCAGCGCTGTCCGTGCTGCCGTGGCAGCTTACGGGCTACGCACAAGGCGTGTACGGCTCCATCGTCGGTACAGTCACCGATTCCACGGGAGCCGTCATTCCGAACGCGACGGTGGTCATTACCGACGTGAGCAAAGGCACTACCCAGACGGTCCAGACCAACGGTGCCGGTGAGTACTCCGTAGGCCGCCTCATCCCCGATACCTACAGCGTCAAAGCGAGCTCCGGCTCGTTCCAGCCGGCAGAGGTGGGCAACGTAACGGTAGTGACCGACCAGGCCCCGCAGGTGAACCTGACGTTGAACGCGAGCAATGCCACCGCGACCAACATCACGGTGACCGGCACAGCGGCGGCGCTCAAGACCGACCAGGCCGATGTGTCGCAGACGCTCGACTCGCGGCAGCTTGACAGCATTCCGAACCTGAACCGGAACTTCTCGGAGTTCTCGCTGCTGACCCCCGGCGTGCAGCGCTCGAGCTTTTCGATTTCACCCACTGAAAATCCTCAGGGCACGGTTTCCACCGAGATCAACGGAACCAACTACGGCACCGAAGGCTCGCTGCTGGACGGTACGGACAATCGCGAACCTGTACTGGGCATCATCGTTGTGAACCCGACGCTCGACTCCGTGCAGGACCTCCATGTGATCTCGGAGAACTACCCGGCGGAGTTCGGCGGCGCCGTCGGCGGCTTCATCACGGCATCGACCAAGTCGGGCGGCAACACGTTCCATGGCGACGCGTTCGAGTTCCGCCGGAGCGACGCGCAGCAGGCGCGTGACCCGTTCACGCAGTACCAGCCGAACCCGGTGACGGGCAAATATCTGCCGTCGTCGTTGTACAACCAGTTCGGCGGCTCTATCGGCGGCCCCATCATCAAGGATCATTCTTTCTTCTTCCTCGATTACCAGGGCACACGGCAGCGTGTGGGCACCAGCCTGCAGCAGAACGTACCGACCCTGCAGGTCCGCAATACCTGCCTGAGCGGCGCGGGCACCTGCGATCTGAGCCAGTACCTGCCGGCGACTGCGGCAAACCCCAATCCAAGGGTCCTGGGACCGAATGGCGTGCAGTACCCGGTCAATGCGATTCCAGCGGCAGCCATTACGCCCCAGGGTGTTGCTATTTTGCGCGGGCTTCCGGCGCCTAACTCAACCGGGCAGTCGAACGGCACGGTCAACAACTATGTGGCGTCGGGCAGCGGGCAGTACAACGGCGACCAGGCCGATGTGCGGCTCGATGAGCAGGTCAGCGACAAAGCCCACGCTTTTGGCCGCTACGACTACTCGAACTATCGCCTGTTCGGCGCGCCGGTGTTTGGATTGGCGGGCGGCACGGGGTTCGGCATCGGCAACACGACCGGCACCGATCACGGACAAAATCAAAGCGCCGCTCTCGGCCTTGATTACGCCCTGAGCTCTTCCCTGCTGACGGAGCTGCGCTTCGGCTTCCTCGATTACCACATTTCTGAGAACAAGTTCGATGTGGGTACCACGCCGGCGACGGCGGCCGGCATCCTGAACCTGAATACCGGAGCGGCCGATACGACCGGTTCACCGACGTATAACATCGAGGACGGCTCGATCTCCAGCTTCGGCACCGAGGGTTGTAACTGCCCGCTTACGGAAAGCGAGCAGGTATACCAGGTCGCGAATAACTGGACCAAGACCTTCGGCACACATTCGGTGCGCTTCGGCATCGACTTACGCTATGCCTTTAATCTGCGCGACTCGAGCGACAACAATCGGACCGGCATCCTGAACTTCGGCCAGGGCAGCTCGACCATCGACGCCAACAACAAGGGCGTTGCGCTGGCGTCGGTGCTGTTTGGAGAGGTCGACCACTTCCAGCGCTTCGACGTGTACAACGGCAATGCGTCGAACCGTCAGAAGCGGGGCGGCTTTTACGTGCAGGATGACTGGCGCGCCACGCCCAAGCTGACGCTGAACTACGGCGTCCGCTGGGATATCGTCTTCCCGGAGACGGTCAACACGCCCGGCGCCGGCGGCCTCACCAACCTCAACACCGGCGAGATCCAGGTGGGCGGCTACGGCCGGTACGGCACCAACGGCGGCACCAGCGTGGACCTGCAGGACCTGGGCGGCCGCTTCGGCTTCGCCTACCAGATGCAGCCCACCACGGTGCTGCGCGGCGCGTTTGGGCAGATGTATGACAACGTAGGCTTTTTCGGCACGATCTTCGGCACGGCTCTCGCGCACAACATACCGGTGGTCAACAACGAGGATGTGAACGCGGGTAACTCCGCAGGCCGCTACAGTTACACCTTTAACAATCTTCCGCCGAAAACCGCTCCGTATGTGATCCCCGCATCTGGGCTCATTCCCATCCCGAACGGCGTCGGCGTGCAGCTGCGCCCCACCACCCTGACCCTGCCTGAGGTGTACCAGTACAACCTGAGCCTGCAGCAGCAGTTCGGCAGCAACACGACGGCGACGATCGCGTATGTCGGCAACATCGCGGACCGCATCTACCCGTCTGAAACCGAAGGCTTCAATGCCAACCAACCGTTCTTGCCGGCGGCTATTACGAGCGTCACAGACCCCGGTCTGATTGCGTCAGCACAGGCGTTTGAGCTGTCGCAGCGCGATCAGCGCCGGCCGTACTACAACCGCTTCACCAACATCTACCAGGGGCGCGTTGTCCAGTGCTGCTCGCAGGACATTAACTCAACTGCGCCTGCGGCCCGCGCCAGTTACAACTCGCTGGAGGCGACGCTGAACCAGCGCTACGCGAATGGCTTCCAATTTCTGGCGAACTATACCTGGTCCAAGGCAATGAACTATGGTGCGCAGTACTTCGCTCACAATCATCGGGTGGAGTACGGACGCAACGACACCAATCGCACTAATAATTTTGTGTTGAGCGGTTTGTACGAGCTGCCGGTCGGCAAAGGCAAGCGCTTTGCCGGCAATAGCAACGCCATTGTCAATTATGCGATCGGCGGCTGGGAGCTGGCCGGGACGACCACCTACGAAAGCGGCCTGCCGTTTACACCGACCTATGCCGAGTGCGGCTCAGACCAGGACATCGACACCAACTTCGCCAGCCCGGGCAGCTCGAGCGACTGCCGCCCGAACCTGGCTCCCGGCGCGGGGCGGTTCCCGGTAAGCGTGAGCGGGTTTAATGCTGCTTCGCACTCCCGCCGTTACTTCACGCCGGTTGCCCCGTTGACCGGTCCGGCCGGCTCGGTTTCCGGCCCCTTCAGCCGTCCGGCCTTCGGATCGATCGGCAATGTGGAACGCAACTCCCTACAGGGCCCTTCGGATTACTTCGCCGATGCCTCCCTGTTCAAAAACTTCCCCATTACGGAGCGGGTTCGGGGTCAGTTCCAGTTCCAGGCCTTTAACGTCTTTAATCACGTCCCGCTCGGGCTGCCCAACTCTACCGATTCGCGCGCGATTGACGCCACCAGCGGCAATCCGGGGTTGATCACGAGCGTTGACTCGGCGGTGTCGGGTACCGGAACGCCGTACATGCGGCAGCTGCAGTTTGGAGCACGGTTCCAGTTCTGACCTGCTGCTGGCTGTTGGCAGAAAAGGCCGCCCGCAAGGGCGGCCTTTTCTGTGTTTGCGTTATAGACTGTGGGCAGCGCAAACCCAGGCACGGAGGGATGTGTGAGTGGTTGAAACAGGCGGTCTTGAAAACCGCTTTACCTGAAAAGGTAACGGGGGTTCGAATCCCTCTCCCTCCGCCACTCTACTGAGATCGCGCTTCGCGTGAGAGGGGTTCGATTCCCTCTCCCCTCGGCCATTGATTTGAGATGGTACCTCCATCAGGTGTGGTGAGTTACTCTCCCGGCCTGCAATAGGCGGACGGGGTACGCTCTACATAGAGGTTCATTCCTGATCGCAAGGGAGCTTCCGCTTGACCCTGCCTGGTACCCGCTGTTTCTCTCTTTTTCTGCTTATCGTTGTCGTGCCGCTCAGCGGCACGGCACGCGCTGAGGTCAGGCTGCCGCACATCCTGAGCGACCATGCCGTGTTGCAGCGGGATATGCCGGCCCACGTGTGGGGATTCGCTGCGCCGGGCGAAAGCGTCGCCGTGAGCTTTCACGGGCAGCAGGCAAGCACCGTCGCCGATGCGCTGGGCCGCTGGAGCGTGTATCTGCGGCCGGAGAAAGCAGGCGGCCCGTATACGCTGACCGTGCAGGCGAGCAACACGGTCACGCTCACGGACATTCTGGTGGGTGATGTCTGGTTCGCCTCCGGGCAATCAAACGTGGAGATGCCGCTCGCCGGCTTCGCCGGCAATGCTGTCCTTAAGAATGGCCCGCAGGAGATTGCCGCAGCCACCGAGCCGCGCATGCACCTGCTGCGTTTCAGCCACGCTGCTTCCCCCTATGAGCAGCGCGACGAGGACGCGGTCTGGACTGTGTGTACACCGGAGACAGCGAAGGATTTTTCGGCGGTTGCCTACTTCTTCGGGCGCGCTTTGGTGAAGCAGGAGAACGTGCCGTTCGGCCTGATCGACTCCACCTGGGGCGGTACACCCATCTCCGCATGGATGAGCCTGGACGCGCTGAGCGCGGACGCCTCACTGCTTGGCGAGTTCGCGGCGAGAGTGCCCATGGTGGAAGCGCAAGCCGATGTACCGGCGATGAAGGCCGCGGAACAGCGCGAGGACGAGGATGCAAAGCAGGCAGGCAAGCCGCTGCCCAAACATGCCTGGCATGCTGATCCGGACTCATACGAGCCGGCCGCACTGTTTAACGGGATGGTGGCGCCGGCGACCGAATACTCCATCAAGGGCGTGATCTGGTACCAGGGCGAAACCGACAGCGCGGCCGAACGTCGGGTGTTGTACGAACGCGCTTTTCCCGCGTTAATCACAGATTGGCGCGCCCGCTGGCGTGAGGGCGACTTTCCGTTTCTGTTTGCGCAGCTTTCCAGCTTCACCTCGGGGCCGGGTGAAAGCTGGGGCACCATCCGTGAAGCGCAGCGGCGCGCGCTCAAGCTCGCGAACACAGCCATGGCTGTCACCATCGACGTGGGTGATCCGGATAACGTGCACCCGGCCGACAAACAAAGCGTCGGCGCTCGGCTCGCGCTGGGCGCGCGTGCCGTCGCTTATGGCGAGCCGGTGGAGTGGAGCGGTCCACTGTTTCGGCAAGCCGTGGTGGAGGGCGGGGCGATGCGCGTGTACTTCACCCATGCCGCAGGGCTCGGTGCCAGGGGAGGCGCGGCGCGGGGTTTCGAGGTAGCGGCAAGCGATCGGCGGTTCCACCCCGCAACGGCGGAGCTTGGCACAGGGGTGTACGCCGGGACCGTTTTGGTGCAGGGCACCGGCGTCGACCATCCGGCATACGTGCGTTACGGCTGGGCAAATGCGCCGGTTGACGCCAACTTGATCAACGGCGCGCAGCTCCCCGCTTCGACCTTCACCTCGGAGATGCACATCGCGACGCCGTGAATCGTGCCGGCGTCGGCGATACCCTGCAAGGATGCCAGAGACTGCACTAGGATGGACGCCATGCTTACTGCTAACCTGCGCCTCCGCACCATGGCTGTTGCTGTTCTCCTTCTTGTTTCTTTCGCGGGCAAAGTCGGGTATGCCCAGGCCGCGGCACCGGCCCTTCATGTGGCGATCGTCGGCCTGGTACACGGGCATGTGCAGGGCTGGTTCGATGCGCTCGGCTCGCACCCGGACGTTGCCTTAGTCGGGGTGGCTGAGCCGGATGCCGCGCTGCGCACCCGCTACGCGACGAAGTATCACCTGCCTGCGTCGCTCTTTTTTCCCACGGAAGCCGACATGCTCGCGCATACCCGGCCGCAGGCTGTTCTTGTGTACACGTCCATTGCGGGGCATCGCGCCGCGATTGAGGAGGCGGCGCGCAAAGGGGTCGGCTCCATGGTTGAAAAGCCGTTGAGCACGACGCTTACCGACGCGCTCGCCATCCAGCAGTTGTCGCGGCAGTTCAAAGTACCGGTGCTAGTGAATTATGAAACTACCTGGTATGCGTCCAACACCGCGGCCGCGAAGCTGCTGTGGAGCGGCCAAATTGGGGACTTGCGCAAACTTGTTGTGCATGACGGACACAACGGGCCGATTGAGATCGGGGTAGGTCCGGAGTTTTCCGGGTGGCTGACTGACCCGGCAGGCAACGGCGCGGGCTCGCTGTTCGATTTCGGCTGCTACGGCGTGGACCTCGCGACCTGGCTGATGCACGGCGAGGCGCCCCTGACTGTCACCGCGGTGACCCAGCAGATCAAGCCGGACGTGTACCCGAAAGTAGAAGACGAAGCGACCATTATCCTGACCTATCCAAAAGCGCAGGCGATTATTCAGGGCTCATGGAATTGGCCGTTTCAGCGCAAGGACATGGAGGTCTACGGAGCCAAAGGCTATGTCGATACCGTTGCATTGACTGGACTCCGCATTCGCCTGCCGGGTGAAACGAATGAGCACACAGAAACCGCGCCGCCGCTCGCAGCGCCCGAAGATACACCGCTGCACCTGCTGTCTGCCGTGCTGCGCGGGCAGATACAGACCGCAGGCGACCTTTCCGCGTTGGACACAAACGTCACTGTGATGCGCATTCTGGATGCGGCGCGCACTTCGGCAAAGAATGGAAAAACAGTGCGATTGAGCGAGACCGGCCGGTAAATGCTGGCTCGTCGGGACAAGCAAAGCAGCACCATTGGAGCTTTTCCGGCGACTCACGTAGAGATCCTCAGGGCGCCCAGTACAGCGAGAGTGTCTGCAAATTGGAGCATAGATGAGCACACACCGCTTGAAAGCCCGCTTACTCGGCAGTGGCCACGCCGAATCAACAGTAACCGGGCTGAGGCTAGTAACCGGGCTGAGGCTGATGCTCAACACCCTATTTCGCTCCTAAGTAGTGACTTCTAAGTGGACACTTTGAGATCCACTCGTAATTTTCCGTGACGCCGGTCTGCGCATCCACTCCGCTTTGGGGTAAGCTCGTACACATGGCAAATAAAGAAGTGATCGCGGCGATTGACAAGGAAATAGATCGGCTCCAGCAAGCTCGAGACATTCTGGCGGGTCAGGATGAAGTTACTCCTCGCGGCCGAAGCGCAGTCAAGCAGACAGCTAAAAAGCGCGTGGGTCGGCCCGCGGGTACAAAACGTGTTCTGAGCGCGGAAGCGCGGAAGCGCATCGCGGATGCACAAAAGAAACGCTGGGCTGCTCACAAAGCAACAAGTTAGCTTGTATTCCAGTTGTGTCGATCGCGAGCTTCTTAACTAGACGCTAGCTTCAAGGCTGACATTAGCAATCCAGGTCGGGAACCAGGTTGCTGCCGAATGCAGCGACTGATTGCAACTACTCAGGTGCAGATACACTTCAAGTGTAGCTTCATTGAGGCTTAACATTCGACCATGTTTTGCCCGGCAACGCGGCCGCTGCTCTTGTGCCTTGCGGCGACACACATAAACAACGGCCCGTTGGCTTTGCCGCCGATACGTGTCTCGCTTCAAGGCTGCAGCTTGAGCTAGGTTGTTGGTCGCAGCCACCGCTGCGCCAGCATCTCGGCTGTTACATTTCCACTGGACACAGCCGGATCGCCGGGCAACATCGGCTGCTTTTGCGCATCGCGAAGCTGTCCGGCCGACACATACACCGGGCCGGACGGAACTGTGCCGCCTAGAGCGCGGGATGATGCATCTGATGCCGCCTTCCGCGGTTGCCGGAAGCCTCGACGGGAAACCCTGGGCACCTTTGCCGGAACAATTTGCAGCTTGGCTTGAGGAGTCGTGGAGTTCGCTTCCGATGAGGCTACAGTCGGCTCCTGCGTCGGCACATGTGGGAGTTTCAATCCGCGTCGGGTCTTAGCGGAAGGTTCAGAAAGGAGGGCGCGTGCCTGGCGAAGTCGGGAAAGCTCGGCATCAAGAAGGGCGAGGATAGATTGGTGCGACATGCAGTCTATAGTCTAACGCGTAGTGGACTCTGCAGCGAATGAGAAAGATGATGCTTGTACCTTATGCAGGCGCAACTCAAGAAACGGCCGGTGCCGCGTAAGCGCTTCTCATCGCCGCCCTATGATTCTCCCGTCGTTATGAGCCGCCGATATGCCCTAGAGCTATACCAAGCGCGTAGGTGACTGCTCCCTCTACAGCACCCACTACCGTCATTTCGATGCCGCTGCTCCACCAGGATCGAATGGTGATGAGGCTTTTTGATGCCCCGACGACAAAGTGAGCTATCAAGGAGATAACAGCCGCGAGAACAACGGCCCGCACACCCGACATGAAAAAGAAAGGAATGACGGGAATAAAAGCTCCTACCGCCGTAGAGAGTGCCCCGGAAACAGCGGAGGTGAGAGGGCGCTTTAGCCCTTCTTCGGTTGTATCGAGGCGCTCTCGCGCGAGCGCCTGCACCAGGTGCTTCTTATTTTTCGCCAGATGATCCACAAAAGTATCCGCATCTTGCGCGGAAAGACCACGCACCTGGTAGGTCAGCGAGAGCATTTCGCGCGCTTCGGATTCATTCAGCGTGACTGCTTCTTCTTCCCTGGCGTACTCCGCCTCGTAAATCTCCCGCTCGCTTTTCGCGGCGAGATAGGCGCCGGAGCCCATGGAAAGAGCGCTGGCGATCATGCCGGCAAGCCCGGCGATCAGGACAAAGTGGCTATTGCCGAGTGTGGCTCCCGAGACCCCGGATACGATACCAAAGATGGAACCAAGTCCATCATTGACGCCATAAATCGCGTCGCCGATCCACCCCGCGGTGCGGGGACGCCCTTTGTCGCGGGCCGCGATCAGCTCGTCGAGCGCCTGCTGCGCACCGCTCTCCGACCCATTCTCCGCCCCGCGCGCTCGCACACCGCGGTCACGAATCAGGTTGCCGAGGGTGCGGTAATGCTCCTGCTCGTCCTCGATGACCTCCCGCAGAATCGCGACGCTTTCTTCGTCGCCAAGCTCGCGAAGCTGCTTGCCGTACTTGGCAACGTCCCGGCTTTCCTCAATCTCAAGTCGCCTCAGGGCCAGTGCGTCGCCGCCGATTCTGCTGGAAAGCGTGTTCGCCTCTCCCGCGATTGATCCCTTGTAGGCCGGCGCGCCGCCGCCTACGGCTTCAATGCGAGCGGCCCAGAGCTCCGCATGATGCTTTTCAGCCCTGGCCAGGGCGCGCAGTGCGCTGCGCCGCTGGGGATCCTCTTCTCGATCCGCCAGGGTCGTATAGGTATAGAAACCGTTCATCTCCGTCTGCCAGTTCGCCTCAAGAGCCTGCAGGAGGCGGCCGGACTTTCCAATCACTGCCATAGACCCACTTGAGATGTCGGGGAGCGTCTCTGTTTTGCTCCGGTCCTGGAGTCAAACTTTGTGAAAGTGATCGCCGAGAATCCAGGATGGATGACACTGAGCTCAACGACTGACATTGCCGGCCCAGTACAGCAGGCTTGCTCCCGGCGGCACTGTAAGCTGCCGCGCGCCTCGCTCTGTCATTCCCGCGTGCGCTTCGCCCAGCAGTGAAACGGCAGCGGCGCAACCTTCTAAAGCAGTCTTAGCGGTAACAAGGTCCACGGTCTGCACCGTATCGGCCTTATTGATGGCCACCAGCACGCGCCCGTGTCCGGCTCCGCATGGTTCCCGGAGATCGTTGCCGCGGACCGTTATCAACACGTTCTCATCGGCAGCCAGTACCTGCTCGTCGCCGGTTTGCAGCTCAAAGTAGAGGGCGCGCAGCTGTAACA
>CAXTMW010000056.1:0-7685 GCA_964245455.1 uncultured Acidobacteriaceae bacterium | reverse complement strand
GCTGTAACAAGCGCTGCACCCAAGCGTACATCGCCTCCTGCGCGGGAGTCCGCTGGGCAGCAATAAAGGCGCTCGGCGAGCCTGGGCCAAAGCCGCCCGGAAAGTCCTGCCGGTTGTCCGGGTCCTCACCGCCGGTCATCGCGATCTCGTCACCGGAGTAGAGCTGCGGCATGCCGCGCATGGTCAGCAGCAGCGCAAAAGCCAACTGCAAACGAGCCGGTGTCGCTCCCTCTTCGCCGAGAAATCGTTTCGTATCATGGTTGCCGAGAAAGGGCACCAGGCGCTCTGGATGCGGGTAAAGAGAATCCTGGCGCAGCACGTCAGCCAGTTTGGTCATGGGCGCCCCATGCAGCAGCACGTCGCGCAGGGTGAAGTAGGTCGGGAAATCAAATGGGGTCGTCAGCCCGGTATCGACGCCGCCCTCCAGGTCACTCCGCACAACCCCGCCGGCGAAGGCCGATGTGATGGCAGGATTGCGATTGAACACTTCCCCGACCGTCGTAAGCCGCGGGTACAACGCATGCAATCTGGCATGAAAGCTGTGCCAGAAAGGCCGCGCGACGTAGGGAAACGTATCGATGCGCAGCCCGTCCGCGCCGGTCTGCTCCACCCACCAGATCGCGTTCTGCGTCAGGTAATCCGCGGCATCCGGATTCTCCTGGTTCATGTCGGGCAGCGTATCCGCGAACCAGCCTTCCAGAATGTCCTGCTGATCGCGCCAGGGTGCATGCGGGTCCACCAGAGGCGCGAACTCACCGATTGCCTTATGGTGATCTGCCCGCGTGCCGTGGAACCAGTCCGGCTCCGGCTCGTCTTCGACCCAGGGGTGCTTCGGACCGATGTGGTTCGGCACCGTGTCGAGCACCAGCTTCATGTGTCTCTTGTGGATTTGTGCTGCCAACTGTTGCAGATCGGCCAGCGTTCCAAAGTGCTCGTCTACCTTATACAGGTCGGTCGCGCCATAACCGTGGTAGCTTTCAGCTTCGTGGTTCTGGTACACGGGCGTGATCCACACGGTGGTGATACCGAGTGTTTGCAGGTAGTCCAGGTGATCGCTAACTCCACGGAGGTCGCCGCCGTGCCAGCCGCGCGGGAGCTCCAGCTGTGCCGCATGGTCCGGGCCGTCATTCGCCGGGTCGCCGTCGGCAAACCGGTCGGTCATGATGAGGTACATTACGTCCTTTGATGAGAAGCCCGCAACACCGTCGCCGGGGGCGCGACGCTTGCCAAAGCTGTAGCTCGCCGTAGCTTTTCCCCGCGCATTGCTCGCTGTCAACTGCACTGTCTCCGGCCGGCTGGGTGAGGCGGCAAGCTGCACGCTGGCCCAATGGCCATTTGCAGAGATCGTGGTCGCCTTGACGGCGAGCGCGGAGTCGCTCACACGAAAGGTGCTGTTCTCCAGGTGCTCGCCGCGCACCAGCAGAAGCACCGGCGGCATATTGGCCCACCACTGCGGCGGCTCCACCGTGGTGATCAGCGGTGGGGCACCAGGCTGCGCCAATGCGGCGAGGCCCATGCATGTGCAGAGCAGCGGCAGAAGAGCTCGCCGAAAGATTGGGGAGAGTGGCATCGTCTGGTTTTCCTGAGTGTGTCAGTAGGTCTGTATTGGTAGGTCAAAGAAAAGGGCGCCGCCTGATCAGAGACCAGTCGGCGCCCTCGGTTGTGCTGCGTCGTTAGAACAGGAAGCGCACAGCCATCTGCATCTGCCGCTCTGAGTACTCACGCGTGCCGGTGATCTGGCCGAAGGTGCCATCCTTCACGTAAGCATCCGGGTTGGTGAACTGCGGCGTGTTCGTCACGTTGTACACCTCGGCCCGCAGTTCCGAGCTGAACCGCTCGGTAAAATGCAGCGTTTTGAACAGGGACACGTCGCCCTCTGCCAGCCCCGGCCCATAGAACGCATTGCGCCCCGTGTTGCCTTCGACGCCCGTCGCCGGTGACGAGAAATCCGCCTTGTTCAGGTATGGTCCACTTAACACCTGGTGCGTAATTGGAGCACCGCCGGTTTCGTTGGCGCGCAGGTCATAGGTCTGCCCGTTGCCCTCGATGCCGGTCACTGTGAAGGGCGTGCCCGTTTGTGCGCTTACGATCGTGTTCAGCTGCCAACCGCCTGCAGCCAATTCCAGCGCGCGATTCCAGTTGTCGCCCACAAAGTGTCCATGGCCAAACGGCAGGTCATACAGCGCGCTTGCCACAAATACGTTGCGCTGGTCTAGGTCGCTGTTGCCCTTGTTCAGGCTGTGATTATAGGTGTACAAACCGCTGCCTGCGTATAGGCCAAGGTAGCCGTCGGTGTCATCGATGTTATGCGACCAGGTGTAGGAACTCGTAAACACCAGCGTCTTCGTCGCCGTGTAATTCAGCTGCGTTTGGAAGCTGTTGTAGTGCGATACGCCATCGGTCTTATTCAGGTACACCTCGCCCAGGTTAGGGTACGGGTTTGGCGTGCCGGCTGCCGCGCCAAGCGGCAGCACGTTCTGGATGTAACCGGTCGCCAGGTGCGTCCCCTTGTTGCCGACATAGCCGACTGTGATCACTGTCTTTGTGCCGAACTGCTGCTGTACCTGCAGGTCGTACTGCTGCACGTTGGGCAGCTTCTCCGTCGGCAATACGGCAAAGCCGTTCACGCCTGCCGGCGGCTTGTTCTGATTAAAGTTCGGAAAACCCGGCAGTGGGAGCGGTGTCGTGGCATTGGCATTGCTCGGCTGGTTCATAGGTGCCTGCCCGGTGAAGGTGATGCGGTAGCCCTGCTGTGCCGTGTAGTTCACGCTGCCGCCGAACGGCACCTGCTGGCCCAGCTGGTTGTCGATCCCGCCACGATCCAAGAAGTAGTACAGGCCGTAGCCGCCGCGCAACACGGTCTTGCCCGTACCCAGTGCGTCATAGGCAAAGCCGAAACGCGGACCATGGTTGTTGAAGTTGTTGTTGATGATGCTCTGCGGCACGCCGTTCTGACCGGCGAGCTCGATCGTGCCATTAGCCGGATTGATCGCCGACTGGCGATTCTCCATCTCGGTCGGGAAAGTGATGATCTGGTACCGGTAGCCCAGGTTTAGTGTCAGCCGCCGCGTGGCCTTCCAGTCATCCTGCACAAACGCGCCTACCTCGTAGTTGCGCGTACCGTAGAAGCCGCTCTGCGCACCGATGCTGTAATAGTCCACAAAGCCGGCCAGCATCTCTGCCGGGGTGTAGCCGGTCGAGTCCGCATTGCCGTAGTTGAAGTAGCCTTTGCCGGAGATTGGACGGAAGTACGCCACATCGCGCCGGATGCCCGAGCCGCCGAACTCAATATTGTGCCTGCCGCGCGAAATCGTCACTGCGTCGTTAATCTCGTAGGTGTTTTCCGGAACCTTGTAGGTTCCGTAATCGCCCGTGTAGTCGATCGTGTTGCTGTTGCCGCCGATCAGCGCGCCGCCGCCAAGGTTGCCGTTGCGGTTGGCATTCACAATGCCCAGGTCTGCGGCGATCGGCACACCCGAGAACACCGGCACATTCGCAAAGGTATAGCGGTTGTACCCGGCACGGAACTCATTCAGTACATTGACCGAGAAGGTGTGCGTCTCACCCACAGCGTAGCCACGACCGTGCACAAAGTTTTGCCCGGAGGCGAAACCAGCCGGAAGGTTGGGCAGCGATGAGGTACGGCTGAAGTTGCTGTTGTCGTACGTGAACCGCGCGAAGAAGCGATCTGCCTGATCGAGGTTCGCATCCACGCGCGCGTCAATGGTGTTGTTCTTCGTCGTGTTGATCCGCGACGTGACGTAATTATTTTCCGTTCCGTTGACCGAGCCCGCCGTGTTCACCTGCGGGTAAGCCTTCAGGTAGTTCAGCGCCGCCTGGTTCAGCCGGGCTGCCGGGATGATATTGCCCACATAGGGTTTGCACACGCCGGGGGTGGTCTGCGCATCGTAAATCGCCCCGTTCTGGTAGACGGCAGCGCCATTCTGTCCATTCGGATAAAGATTGGGGCAGAATAGGTACGAAGGAGCGTTCGTGATGTTTGCCGGAGCGCCCGTCTGGGCTGCCGCAGTCAGCAGCTCCGAGAAGTTACCTGTCCGCATCAGCGGCGTCGGCACTGTATCCGCTTCTGCATTCAGCGGCTGGCTTTCACGAACACCCTGGTAGTCGCCGAAGGCGAAGATACGGTTTTTCAGCAGTGTGCCGCCAAGCGAACCGCCAAAAGTATTCCGCTTGAATGGCTAAGCAGCGGTCGGCTTCACACCGATGAACCCGTGATTCGGGTCCGCATCAAACAGGCTCGAGCGGCCGAACTCGAACGCCGATCCATGAATGCTGTTGGAGCCCGACTTGATCGAGCTCTGCACAATCGAGCCGCCCGCCCGGCCAAACTCTGCCGGTGCCGTGCTCGTATTTACCCGGAACTCCTCCGTCCCTTCGATGTTCGGAAAGAAGTCCAGCGTATTGACTAGCGACTCATTGTTATCAATGCCGTCCAGGATGAAGTTGTTCGCCTGCGGCCGCAGGCCATTGGTCGAAAGCGATCCGCCGCCCGACTCATTATTCCGGAACGTTTCCGCATCGCCATTCACGCCGGAGGCGCCGTTGCCGTAGTTGCCGCGCGTGACGCCGGGCGTCAGCAGGGCGAGTTGCGTAAAGTTGCGACCGTTGAGCGGCAGCTCTGTCACCTGTCGGCCGGCGATGACCTCGCCGACCGAAGAGGTTGCCGTGTCCACCAGCGGCGCCGCGTCCGTTACTTGCACACCCGTAGCCTCGCTACCCGGCTGCAGGTGCAGCTCCACAGACTGCGTTTGCGAAACCTGCAAGGTGAAACTCTGCCTGGTGGTCTGGAAGCCGTCGTGGCTTGCTTCCACGGTGTAGTTGCCACGAGGGACGGCTGAGAACGAGAAGTTCCCGTCAGCACTCGCCGTCGAGGTTTGCACCGCACCCGTATCGCCGCTGGTGAGCTTGACAATGGTGCCGGGCAGCACGGCTCCCGAGGGGTCGGCGATCGTCCCGCTCACGGTGCCTGTGTCACTTTGCCCGTGAGCACCGGCAGCCATGGCCGCCAGTAACACGCAAGCTGCGCCGGCGCGCAGCTGCGCTTGATTCTTCATCACGTTCTTCATTCTGGACCTCCAAAAGTCCTGCTCGCCGGGCTGCGAATATGTTCTCCCCGCATCCCGTGCATGTTCTGCTGCAATAGGATTGTTACATTCGTGCAAACGCGCGGCAATAACGACTAAGGTTCGCAGGATAGCGACGCGCACCCATGTACGTCTGAGAGTATGTTCGTCAAGGGTACGAATCAGCGACGGCTACAGGCTGCCTGCAGTGCCGGCAGTCCAGCGCCGATCACAAGGGCGCTCTTAAAAGCTCGAGGCAACCGCGGAGTTCCCTTGGCCGGCGCCGTTTGCTGTCGTCGTCAACTGATCTACGAGCGAGGGCTGCGGCTCGTCCTTGTAAATTACGCCGCCTTTCATTACGAACGATACGTGCTGCAAGGTGCGAACATCCTGGAGCGGATCGCCTTTGACAGCGATTACATCAGCCCACTTGCCCGCGTCGAGCGCTCCCGCGCGGTCCGTCCAGCCCATCAGGTCCGCTGCGTTCAGCGTCGCGGTTCGCAGCGCGGCCAGGGGGCTCATGCCGTACTCCCGCACGTACACTTCCAGCTCGTGGGCGTTCAAGCCATGCGGGTACACAGCCGCGTCGGTGCCGAGCGCAACCTTCACCCCTGCGGCAACAGCTCGCTTGTGGTTCGCGCGCGCGACCGAGGTTACGTCATGCATCTTCTGCGCGTACAAAGCGGGTAAACGGCCATGCTCGCGATACCAGTCATATAAATAACTTGTCGGCACCAGGTAGGTTCCATGCGCCTTCATGGCAGCGATGCAGGCGTCATCAATGTAACTGCCATGCTCGATAGAATCGACGCCCGCCTCAGTCGCCCACAGAATCGCCTGGGCACCGTGTGCATGCGCGGCCACCTTGCGGCCAAGCCGGTGCGCATCGGTGACAATGGCAACCATCTCCTCGCGCGTGTACTGCGAGGCCTGGGGATCGTCGCCCTTCGACAACACACCGCCCGACGCGCCGATCTTGATCAGGTCCGCGCCATACTTGATATTTTGGCGCACCATGTGCTGCACCGCCGCGATGCCGTCCGCGACGCCCTCTCCCTGCACGTGGTACTGGTACGGCAGCAGGTTTTCGTCCATGTGGCCGCCCGTGATGCCCAGCGCCGGGCCGGACACCTGCATGTGCGGCCCAGGGATGTGGCCTTCGTTGATCTCGTCGCGCAGCGCCACATCGGTGTAATCATTCGCGCCCACATTGCGAACGGTTGTAAAGCCGGCCTCCAGCGTGGTCTTCGCGTTCTCGACGCCCAGGATCGCCTCCTTGCCAGGCATCATGGAAAGCTCGAAGTACGGATCGAAGTCGGTCGCGTCGGTCAGGTGTGTGGACGTCCATCAGCCCGGGCAGCAGCGTATAGCCGCGCAGGTCCACCTCGCGGTCCCCGGCCTGCAACGGTATTCCGGCAGTAGGAGCTACCGCGGCAATGCGTTCGCCCTGCACAATCACCGTCGCGTTCGGCGTTTCGCGTCCCGTGTGTACATCAACCACGGCACCGGCTCGCAGCAGGGTGCGCCCCGGCGCCGAGGCAAAGGAAGGCTGCTGCGCCGGCAGTGAAGCCGCGCTCCACCCGGCCATCAGCAAGGCATACGCAACCGCCCATCGTGAGACGCGCCACCGGAGGTCCCGCATATTCATTCATTCTCCTTACCAAAGCGCGCAGCGATCGCGCTTCTGCCCGTTTCGTACAGGCCGAGGGATGTGCACTTTGCTTCGGTATGGCTCATCCTAACCTTACGTACATGCCTTGGCCCCGTTCTCTTGCGGGTTCGCTTTTTGCGCGCCGGGTTGCCTGTATAAAGCGCTAGAAACATACATCAACTTCTAAACGGCAGCGCGGGTCCGGTCGGCTATAGTGCTTTTCATCGTTTCTCCGGCGTTAAGATCCGAACGGCTCATCCAAGGAGGAACGATGCGGAGGAACGATGCCAGGCACCCGGTTCACCCTTTTGCTTCTCGGCACGACGATGCTCGCGGCGCTGCCGCTGGGCGCGCAGCAGTCCTGCACGACGACTCTTTCTATCAGCTATGCCCCAGCCCCACTCACAGCCGGGCAGCCCATCACGGCACAGGCGATCGTCGCTTCCTCAAAAGGCCCTTCCGCCATCACGGGCACAGTCAGTGTGAGCCTCGGCTCCGAATACAGGATCCCGATCAACGCAGGCACGGGCACGCTTACCCTACCCGCGCTTAACGCCGGCTCCTACACGGCCTATGCCTCGTTTGCGGGCAGCCTGCCGTCCGGCTGCACACCTCCCGAACCAAATGAGCAGGTGCTCCGCGTATTCCCGCCGGGAGGCGCAAACGGCAGCCTTCTCACCGGCCGATACGCTTTTCTGTTTCAGGGCACGACGGATCAACACGTCTCGGGCACCGCGGTCGCGATCGTCGGCAGCATCCTCGCGGATGGGCAAGGCAGGATCACCTCAGGAGTGGAAGACATTAACTCCGCAGGCGCGACTCTCGAGAAACTGCCTGTTACCGGAACCTACTTGCTCGACGAAACCGGGCGGGGAACGATGACGCTCACCAGCTCGCAGGGTACGCAGCACCTGGCGATCTTTACGGTCACCGGTCAGCAGGTCGCGCTC
>CAXTMW010000055.1:13576-19431 GCA_964245455.1 uncultured Acidobacteriaceae bacterium | reverse complement strand
GTGCCTGGGTGTGCTTCCGCCATGAAATCCATACGCGCTCCAGTGTAGATCTAGAAAAACAACTTATCATTACCTGAAATGGCGAAGCGAAAAACAGCTCACTGGCGGCGGGTATCGACGGTCCAAGTAGGGTGTCCCGTTTGGACCCAAAAACCAAGCCCGCTGTCGGCCTGTTGAGCTGTTCGCAAAAGATCTGATCGGTTATCGCGGGAAGGTTCATACTGGAACTACGTCTCCCTTTCCCGCTTTGAGGTGCGCCTTATGACTTCCCGTCTTATGACTATGGCTGGTGCTCTGCTTCTTTACTCGACGATCGCCTCGGGGCAAACGACCGCGCCGGTACCCGGGCAGGGGCCGACGCCGTCGACTGTTCCGCAGACGACGCCCCCTTCGGCTCCCGGCACGTCTCCAAGCACGAAGGCGCCGCTACCAGCGGATACAGGCAAGCCCGCAGCGAAGAAGGCGGACGCGCCGGCGCCGGTGGTCCCGGAAAAGCCGATCGCGCTCGAAGCCAAGGTGGGCCCGAATGGAGTCGTGCAAGGGGTAAAGGCCGGGAGTGATGACGATGTCAATGCGGTCGGCAATCGCAACATCGGCGGGCGCGGTTTGGGTAACTGGTACTCGACCAACACCGAGATCGGCATGGGCAAGCAGTACTCGGTGGAGCTGGAAAAAAGCACCAAGTTCATCACCGATCCGGTGGTGACGGAGTACGTGAACCGCATCGCACAGAACCTGGTGAAAAATTCCGACGCGCGAGTGCCGTTCACAGTCAAGGTGATCGATTCAGACGAAATCAATGCGATGGCGTTGCCGGGCGGGTTCTTCTTTGTGAACTCCGGGCTGATCCTAAATGCGGATACGGAGGCCGAGGTCGCGGGCGTGATGGCGCATGAGATCGCGCACGTCGCCGCCCACCACGCGGTACGCGAGCAGACGCGCATGAACTACGCCCAGATCGGAACCATCCCGCTCATCATGGTAGGCGGCGGCCTAGGCTACGGTCTTTATGAAGCTTCAAACATCGCCATTCCAATGACTTTTTTGCAGTTCTCGCGCGATTTCGAGGCGCAGGCCGACTTTCTGGGCACGCAATACCTGTACCGAGCCGGCTATGACCCGCAGGCGCTGGTCAACTTCTTTGAGAAAATCGAGAACCTGGAAAAGCGCAAGCCCGGGTTAGTCGCCAAAGCGTTTGAAACGCACCCAGCCACGCCGGACCGCATCGGCCGTACCCAGGACGAAATCGCGACCCTGCTGCCGCCGCGTAACGAGTACCTGGAGACCACTTCGGAGTTCGACGACGTCAAGGCCCGGCTGGCCCGCATTGAGAACAAGCGCAAGCTGGATGACAAGAAGAACCCGGGCAAGCCGACGCTGCGCCGCGTGGGCAGCTCGGACCCGAATGCGAGCGATCCGAACGCGCAGCCCGGGGATGACCGGCCCACGCTGCACAAGCGGGACGACAGCGGGAACTGATGGGCATCCGGTTCAGGTGAGGTGAGGCTGAGTTCAGCCGAAAGAAGGCCCACGAGGTGACTCACTCGTGGGTTTTTTGTTGTCAAACCAGCTTCATGAATGTTCGGCAAGTTTTTGGGGACGCTGACAGCGTGGGCGGCTACGTGGTCTTCGATCTCCGGTAAAAGCCTGCGGATTGAACGGGAGGTTGTCATTGGGCTGTGACGCGGTCATCTCTTGACTAGCCGCGCCCGCGGCTCACAACGCGCAGGATCACGATCAGCACAAGACCGACAATCAGCAGCCTCAACACTTGCGGCACTTCGCAAGAATCGCGGCCTGCAGGCGATCGCGCAGGCTGTCCGGCAGGTCATAGAGGGTGTTTGAGCGGTATACTTCGATCGTCTTGCGCGTCGTACTCACCGTTATGGTGCAGTGCTCGCAGCAGCCCAGGTGCTCCTCCAGCGCCGCGCGCAGCGTCGGGTCAATGGTGCCATCGAGCAGATCATCCAGGTGCAGCAGGAACTCAGAACAAATCACTTTCCGTCACCATCCTCATTCTTCTTGCCCTTCGCATCGGCCGCTGTGTTGCCGAAGTAACGATTCAAGCGCTCGCGCAGCTGCAAACGGGCGCGCAGCAAACGCGATTTGACCGCCGGCACACTTAAACCTAGCGACTCCGCCGTCTCTTCGGTCGACAACCCTTCCACGTCCCGCAACACAAACACCACCCGAAAACCCGGCGGTAGGCCGTTGACCGTTTTCTTGAGGATCTCGGCCAGCTCCGACTGCCCATATTGCTGCTCTGGACTTGGACCCCAGTCGGCAAGCTCACGCGGCATCGAGCCTTCTTCTGTTTCCACATCCTCGTCGATCGACACCATGCGCCCAGTGCGGCGCTTGCGTAAGCGCATCAGGCTTTCATTGACCGCGATCCGCACAAGCCAGGTGTAAAATTTCGAGTTGCCCTGGAACTGGTTCAGCTTCTCGTACGCCTTCAGAAAGGCGTCCTGCACTACATCTTCCGCGTCTTCGCGGTTCTGCGTAATATGCTGCGCGATCCGGAAGACCTGCCGGTCGTACTGCTTTACCAGAGTTTCAAAAGCGTGAACATCTCCTCCTTTCGCCAGGTTGACGAGCCGCACGTCCGGGTGTTCCTCAATCGCCGGTAGTACAGCAGTCGCCGTCGCGGCGATCGGGGGTGGATTGCTTTCCGGTTCGTGTCTGCTGGATTGGATGGGAGGCATAGGTATCGGGTTCAGCTTTTCGCGCCTTTCCCTTAAATGTGGAGCGGTAGGGTGCCCTGTTCCATGCTATCGCGTTCGCTGGAGGCCCATGTGGAATGAAAGCAGGCCGCCTTCGCGCCACACAGGTTTGCGGCCCAGCTTTGCGGCTACAGATTTGCGGCCACAGATTTGCGGTCCAGGGTTTGTGCATCCAGGTCGCGCTGACTCCCGCTTCCATGCGGCCGACCGGAGACGACGTGCAGAGCAGGGTACCGGCGTGTGCCGGCAAGCCTCCTTTTCGCAGGCGTCGGGCCCGTACTCGCTTACTCTCATAGCAGAGGACTTTGACCCTGTGAGCCGTACCCGCCCCAGCCTGCTTGCCGACACCTTGCGCCGCGGCGCAGCCCTGCTGGCCTTTGCCGGCGCCCTTCTGCTTCCTGTGTGCTCGGTGGCCGCCCACAGGAACAAAGCGCATGCGGCTACCGGCCATGCGGGCGCAACGCCTGCCAGACACGCGAAGGCCCATGGACATGCTGCGCTGGCAAGCCACAGCCGGGCGACAAGCCGGAGCGGGAATCGCAGCCACCTGCACCGGGTCGTTGTGGTGCGGCGCCACGGAAGGCACCGGGCGCTTTCGGCCCGGGAGCTTGTGAAAACGCACCAGCTGGAACACGCCTTTGTCGCGTCCGAGCAGTTGCGCCCCATGGCGCAGCAGCTCGGCAACTATCGCAGCCCGGCAGCCTACGCCGGGGTAGAAGCCTATGCGCGTTCACACCCGGGCGCCGCCGCAGGCGCGGCGTATCTCGCGCTCGGTCACGCCTACCTGCTCGACCACCGCTACCCTGAAGCGCTCACGGCGCTGCACAGCGCGGATGCCGCGGGCAACTCGCTCGACGACTACGCGGATTATTTCGCGGCACAGGCGGATCTCCAGAGCAGCCAGTTGGACGCTGCGAGCACCATCCTGAGCAGCTTTGCAACCAAGTACCCGGACAGCGTGTTTACGCCGCAGATGCCGGTGCTGGAGGCGAACCTGGAGCTGCAGCAAGGCCAGCCCGCGCAGGCGCTCAGCACGCTGCGCGCGCACAGCGGGGAGGCTCTGGCAGGCAAGCCGGACTACCTGCTCGCGATGGCCAAGGCCGATGGGCAGACCGGCGCGAACGCGGATGCCCTGACGCTCTATCGGCGAATCCTGCGGGAGCACCCGTTGAGCCCGGAAGCAGCCGTCGCGCAGACGCAGCTCCAAAGCACCGGGCAATGGCTGGCGCTGACCCTCGACGAGCGCAGGCAGCACGCGGATGCGCTGTTTACCGGCGGTAAGACCACCGAAGCCTCGATCGAGTTTCGCTCGCTCGCCGCTGACCCGAACCTCAGCCAGAGCGAGCGCGACAGCCTCCTGCTATCCGCGGCGGCCTGCGATATGAAGCTGAAGCGGCTCAACGCGGGCTCGCTGAACGGCATTCCGGATACGAACGACGAAAACGGCGCGCACCGGCTGTATCTGCTGATGGAGGTTGCGCGGTCGAATCAGGACCTGACCACGCAGCAGGACCTGGTTGCGCAGCTGCGCTCGCGCTTTGCGACCAGCCAATGGCTTGCGGAGGCGCTGTTTTCGAGCGGCAACCTGTACATGCTCAAACGGGATTACGCCTCCGCGATCCCTTACTACCTCGAGCTGTCGCGGCGCTTCCCCCAGAGCAAAAACGCAGACAACGCGCACTGGCGCGCCGCATGGCTGAGCTATCGGCTGCGTAACTTCGCGCAGGCCGAGCAGTTGATGGATGAGCAGCTCACAAGCTTCCGCGACGGAAAAAACATTGCATCGGCGCTGTACTGGCGTGGGCGCCTGTACCTGGACGAGCAGCACGACCCGGCGACCGCAGCGGCGTATTTCCAGACCGAAACGCGCGTGTACCAGCACTATTACTATGCCGCCATCGCGCAGCAGCGCCTTGACAGCCTAGGCAGCGCAGTTACGCCGGCGTCGATCGCGAGCCTGGACGCGATGCAGCCGGAGCAGATCCCGACCCTGACCGAAGACGTGCCGGACAACGACCCGCACCTGGCCAAGGCAAGGCTGCTGGCGAACGCCGGGCTCAACGACTTCTTGTCGCAGGAAATCCACGCGGCGGAAGGCTCGGACGAGTGGGGCTCGCTTGCCGAAGCGAAGCTGTACGCGAGCTTCGGCGAGGCCTACCGCGCCATGCGCTCGCTCAAGCGCGCGATTCCCTTCTACACCTCGGCTCCCATCAGCGAGCTGCCGTTTGATTACTGGCGCATTCTGTTCCCCGAGGAGTACTGGACGACGATCCAGGCGGAGGCCGCGCGCAACGGGCTTGACCCGTACATGGTGGCGTCGCTGATCCGGCAGGAATCGGAGTTCAACCCGAAGGTCATCTCCTATGCGAATGCCTACGGCCTAATGCAACTGGAACCAGCGACCGGCCGCCAGATGGCCGCGAAAACCGGCTACAGCACGCACCTGGACGTGAATGCGCTGCTCGACCCCGCGGTCAACATCAAGCTGGGCTGCGCGTACCTGAAACAAACTCTGGACCGCTACGACGGGCAGCAGGAGTACGCCTTTGCGTCCTACAATGCAGGGGAGTCGCGCGTGGACGACTGGAAGGCTTCGAGCGCGTACACCGGCATTGATGAGTGGGTCGAGTCGATTCCGTTCACGGAAACGAGAGACTACGTGCAAGCCATCATGCGCAACGAGCAGATCTATCGCGAGCTGGATCGCTCTGGGAAGGCGCGGGCGTCGGTCGAGCCTGCGAAGGCAAATCAAGAGCCTTAGACTATGGCGAAGCCGAAAACGAGCTTCCTTTACCGGCAGACACTGGCTTTACGAATCGGGAGACCCGCGCCCGGCGCATGGGAATTGCGGCTCCAGACCATCGTTCTCCTCACATTTGTGAGTGTGCTCGCATACAAGCAGATCCACGGACCGCGTGAGATTCGAGGTGAGAACATTGGGATTCTTCTGGTGTCGAGCTTTAATCTCCTCCGCGAGCGGCGTCCGGAGCCTGGCTCCGTCGCGATAACTTCGCTCGAAGATCGAGCTGATTTCGAGTTCGGGCGGAGTTTCGATGAACTCTCGCCGGATGAGCAGACCCAGTTGCTGCGCGAGTACCAAGTCGGCACTTTCTACAAGCAAGAGGCCCCCTT
>CAXTMW010000055.1:12826-13566 GCA_964245455.1 uncultured Acidobacteriaceae bacterium | reverse complement strand
GGATACGCAGTAACTGAAGTGGCGCAGGTATGCCTTGCTTGCTCTCTTCCTGGGTGTCCTGCTTGTCGCTGCGCTCCATGTTGCCTCCCTAGTCTGGCCGCAGACGATGGTTCTGAAGGTGCTTGGTAGTAGCCGCTCGACGACTTTTTGGGCGCTTGTCTTTGCTTCCATCTCTCCGTGGTCGATTGTGCTTGTACGCGGTCCCCGTTTCATGGCGTCGAACCAAGAACGTCCGGCGTCGTTGCACTAGCATAGAAGTATGGTGCGCGCCATCGCTTCCCCTGCAACCGTCCCAGCTCGCAAGAAAGCTGCCTCCAAGCGGGTAGTTGTCAGCCCCGAGCTTGCGAACCTCGCCAAGCTCGACCCGCCCAGCCCGCGGCCGCGCCGCGATCTCGCGCCTGCGCGCATTGCGGACCTGCTCGACCGGCTCGTGAAAGCGCAGCCGAACGCCGAGTGCGCGCTGCACCACCGCAACCCTTGGGAGCTGCTGGTGGCTACCATCCTTTCGGCGCAGTGTACGGACAAGCGCGTCAACCTGGTAACACCGGATCTATTTCGCGCGTTCCCCACACCGGCGGCCATGGCGCAGGCATCGCTCCCGGAATTGGAGGATCTGGTGAGGACCACAGGGTTCTTCCGCGCGAAAGCAAAGTCGATCCAGGGCGCCGGACGCACCATCACCGAGCAGTTCGGCGGCGAGGTGCCGGTGGCCGGGATCGCCGGCGACCAGCAGGCGGCGC
>CAXTMW010000055.1:3468-12816 GCA_964245455.1 uncultured Acidobacteriaceae bacterium | reverse complement strand
ACGCACGCTCGCCGAGCTCATTACGGTGCCGGGCGCGGCGCGTAAAACGGCAAACGTCGTGCTCGGGGTAGGCTACGGCCTAGCCGAAGGCGTCGTGGTGGACACGCACGTGCAGCGGCTTTCGCGGCGGCTGGGACTCACGAAACATGAGGACCCGCGCAAGATCGAAAAGGACCTGATGCGGATCATCCCGCGCGAGCGCTGGATCGCGTTCTCGCATGAGCTGATTCTGCACGGGCGCTCGATCTGCGTGGCGCGCAAACCGCGATGCGCTGCGTGCCCGATCGAGCCGACCTGCTGGGCCGCGGACAAGACCTGGCGCAGCCACTAAAGTCAGCTTTGCCGGTAGATGGCCTCCAAAGATGTGGCCGGCTGACCTCAAGCGGCAGGGCAGGCGGCCGTACGCGGCATCTGCTGTTCGCAGTCCATAGGGAGAACCGGTGCATAGCCGCGCAGCAGCAACTCTGCCGCGCCGGGATGCGGCAGCGCCCGAAGCAGGGCGCTCACCGCTCGCATCCACTGCGTTTCAGCACACCCAAGCAGATGCTGCCGGACACGCGGTTGTGCGAGGGCACGTGCCATTGACGCTGTACGCCCTTCCATCAGGGCGGACGCGGTGTCCGGGGAAAGCAGCCCACACGCGTCCAGAACAGGCAGGGTAGAAAGTTGGGCGCTAAGGTCGCGGGCAAGGTCCTTGCCGACGGCAGCCTCATCACCATAGAGATCGAGCGTGTCGTCGAGATATTGAAAGGCGAGGCCCAGGTCGCGGCTGAGTTCGTGGAGCCGGGCGGCCCCGAGCGAATCCCCGGCCAGCAGTGCGCCGGCACTCCCGGCAACGCCGAACAGCTCGCCCGTTTTGGCGCAGGCAACAGCGAGTGCATGCGTGCGGCGGCCGGAAAGACTTCCCGCAGGATAGCCGGCGAGCTCGTCGGCCTCGCCGGCTATCATCCGCTGCGCGCACGCGGTCAGGCTTTCTCCCAAGGCGGGCGCAAGCCGGTAGCCCACGCGCAGCGCTTCGGCAAGCATCCAGTCGCTCGCGAGCGTCGCCAGCCGCGCATCGAAGGCGCAGTGCGTCGCCGGACGGCCGCGCCGGATGCGGCTCCGGTCAAATATGTCGTCCTGCACGAGAGTTGCCGCATGGAGCAGCTCGATGGCCGCCGCTGCCGATAGCAGGCGAGCCGACGAGGCATCCTCGGAGTGGCTTACTGCCAGCAGCAGGCAGCCGCGGAGCCGCTTGCCACCTTGGATTGCATAGCGGATGACGCCCTGCAACGGACCGCGCACCTCCGACACAAAGGCTTCGAGTTCGATTTCAATGGTTTCCCGCAGCGTATCAGGCACGATGGGCACCCTCCTTGATCTCTCGACTTGCCAGGCTCTTTCCTTCTCCGGCGCCGGAACGCCGAAGTTCGTTGAGCACCATATGGGGCACGGTCAAGGCGCTGAGCACAAGAAAGATCTCCGCCCGGTACGATGCAGCTTCCCGGCGTCCAAGCGCAAACGCAACGGCAACCGCGATCAAGGAGATTACCCACGGCAGGAAACCTGTCCGCAGATTGTGCGCCAGCTTCGTACGCAGGCGATCCTGCGGAGCCTTGGGAAGGCTGGTGGCGACCAGATGCTCGGGCGTGTGCCAGAAGCAGAAAAACGCGGCAAAAGCGAGCAGCGGATCGCAGCAGACAAACAATGCTATCTGCAGCGCGAGCACCGTGAGCAGCTGCGCCCGGGCACGGAGCGCCCGGCCGAACAGGCCGAACGCGATCCCAAAACCGGAGATGGCGAGGGCCGGCCAGCAGCCGCGGGCAAGCCATGCAGTCAGCGCGGCGGCCCGGGTCGAAGCGGTTGCAGCGTGACCAAGCATCGCCGCCAGGATCGGGGCGACGGCTGCCGGATGCCAGCGACAGGCAGCTACGATGGGCACGGCACCGAGCGCGAGTGCGCTGACAGCGGCAAGCGGCCCTGGCGTCCACAGCTCGGGCTCTGTGCCGAAATGCCAGGCTGAATACAGAAGGAACAAGAACAGCGAGGCCAGGGGAAAAGCCCACCAGCCAACGCCGGTGAGCGCGGCGAGCGCGAGATAGCTCCCCAGAAAGATCGGCAGCCAGTGCCGTCCCAGGGCCGGGGCCAGCAGCGCTTCCGCTTGTACCTGGTCGTACGCGCCATGCCACATGGCGACGGCAATAGCCGCAAGCGCGACCGGCAGCACAGCCGGTCCGTCCAGCAGATGCAAGCCTGACGCCGCGCAACAGCAGGCAGCCACAAAACCAAACAGCAGCAGGCGCTCACCAAGCAGGACCGAACGAGCCGAACGGGCGGCCTCGGGCACCTTTAGCGCAAAGGGAGCGGTTGTCATGCAGCGGCCCGCGGCAGCGCGTGGGCGCGAACGCCCGAACGGGCCGCACCCAGCGCCGCGCGCACTAGAGGCAGTTTGGGCAGGGACCAGGCCACCCGCAGCATCTCCGACGGCCCGCTTACCTCACCCAGAAAGCGCACCAACGCATCCGGTTCGGTACGGGCAAACATCCGGAGGAAGAGCGCTGACGCAAACTCGGGCGCGCGCACCAGGGCACAAAGAAAAACCGCATCCATGACGCTGTAGAGAGGCGACTCGGCCTCCTTCGGGATGGGGCGGCCCCCGAGAAGCGCTTCCGCGATCGCGCGGCTGTGCCGCTGGATACGCAGAAACGCGTATCCGGAGGAAGGCTTGATACGGCCGGCGCGAGAGCCGATCGGGTGAACACCGGGCCCTGCCGACGGCTGCACGGGGCCGCTCCGCATGGGAAGTGATCCGTGCTCGGTGCCCAGCACCGTCCACTCACGCACATTCTCCCTCAGCCAGTTCTCCAGGTCGCGCCGGTACTCAGGCTCAGGCAGCGCGGGCGAATCCAGGTAGGTCATTTCGACCAATGCTTCCCAGGCCGAGTAAGGGAGCAGATACAGAAAGCGCACGCGGCCGGCGGTGTCCGAGGGCAGAAAGCGCATAAGCTCGACGACCGCCGGGTCAAAGCAGGGCGCGGCACTACGCAGATGCCAGCCGACAAAGCGCTGCAGCAGAGCCGGCGGGCTGCTCGCTTTCTCCGGTGCAGGTCGGGAGTCAAACACCTGTTTCGCCAGGAGCCGGCCCCGGCTGGTTTCCACGGCAACAAGACCGCTCGCGTGTGGCTCGACGGAGAGCACGGTCGTAGCACGCCTGATTTCCTGCAAGGGTTCGCGCTCGATGCGACCGAGAGCGGCGCGGTAGAAATCGTCGCCGGCAATGGAGCAGTAGCGATAGCGGCGGCTTGACTGCGTGACCGTGGACGCCCCGACGCCGACGCGCCAGCTATGCCAGGAGTGCGAAATCTCAGAGGTAAACGGGTGCTCCTCGGTGTTCCAGAACGACCAGGTGCGGTCGCGCGTGTAGGCGGAGCGCGGTTCCAGCAGCAGAGTGCGGCCGGGTACGCGCGCGGCGCCAAGGGCAGCCGCGAGGCTTAAACCGGCGCAGCCCGCGCCGAGGATCAGGATGTCCGCATCCGGCCTCATGGCTCACGCCCCAGCGTATGAGACTGGAGCCCCCGGGCAGGCTTGCGGGCGCCGAAGGACGAGGCACGCTTGACTGCCGCGGCTACGAGCCGGGCTTTGCGCGAGGCCGGCACCACGGCGCGCTGACGCCAGGAAAGCGGAACATCATGTGCGACGACCTGCCCGATCTCCCGGTAGCACAGCCGCGCGGCAAGGATGGAAACACGCGCGCGCCACGCGAGGAAGTGCAATCCTGCATCGCCGCTCGCGTAGTGCTGCTCGGCGAGCGCGAGCAGTCGATGGGTTGCGGCGACCAGCGGCGTGGGGTCGCCGCCAACGATTGCGTGCTCGACCGCGGCCGGCTCGGTCCAGCTGGCCGGAAGCCAGCTCGCTGGAAGATAGATGCGGTCGCGTCCGAGGTCTTCGCGGACGTCCCGGGCGATATTGGTGAGCTGCATGGCGATGCCCAGGTCCGCGGCGGCCTCTGCGGCCTCAGGCGGCGCTCCCAGGATGCGGCACATCATGATGCCGACCGTTCCGGCGACGCCGAACGCGTACTCGTGGAGTGCTGCCTCGGTCGGGATGCGGCAGGGGCCGGCGTCTGCCGCGAGCGCGCGTGTAAGCCGCAGGGCGACTGTGCTGACGCGCGGAAAGCGCGCTTCCAGATCGACAGGCCAGCCGTAGGAGGCGGCTTCGTCACCTAGTGGGTCAGCTTCGATGGCAGCGATGGCCTCCGCGATCAGGGCGTATTCTTCCGGGCCTCCACTATCGGCAAGGTCGTCGATCCCCCGGCAATAGCTGTACAGCGCAAATGCGTCCGCTCGCATTTGCATGGGCAGCAGGCGAGACGCGAGATAGAAGGTGCGGCTGGAGCGCCGCATCACCTGCTCGGCGCTCATGCCACGGCCCCTGAAGTGGCCCGCATTTCCTCGAAAAAGTGCTCCAGCACCTTCGCCGAACACAACACACCGGGCAGGCCTGCTCCTGGGTGCGTGCCGGCACCGACCAAGTACAGGCCGCGCACGTCTTCAGACCGGTTGTGAAAGCGGAACCATGCCGATTGCAGCAGGGTCGGCTGGATCGAGAAACCGGTACCGTGCTCGGTCCGCAAGGTGTCGCGAAAGTGCTCCGGGGTGACATGGAACTGGACCGCGATGTTCTCACGCAGGCCCGGGCAGAGTGTGCCTTCCAAAGTTTCAATCGTATGCGCGGCCAGCTTAGGCCCGGCAACCGACCAGTCGATGGCGCGCGAGGGATGAATTACCTCGAGGTTCGGCACCGGCACCAGCGCGTACAGGCTCTCGCAGCCGGGCGGCGCAAGTGTCGGGTCGGTGCGGGTGGGCGCGTGGAGGTACAGGCTGATGTCGTCTGCCAGCAGCTTGTGGTGGAAGATCTCCTCCAGCAGCTCCTTGTAGCGCCGACCGAGCAGGATGGTGTGGTGGGCGAGCCCGGGGTACTGCCGGCGCACGCCGAGGTACAGAACAAACAAACCCATGGAAAACTTCTGCCGCCGAATGCGGGCGTCGGTCCACTTGCGGCGCCAGCGCGGGGCAAGCAGACGGCGGTAGACGGCGGGCGCATCGCCGTTCGCAACGACGCAGTCGGCTCGCACTGCCTCGCCATTCTGCAGTCGGACGCCGACAACGCGGCCGGTCGTCCCTCTCCGCGGCTTCCCTTCCTCCTCCACCAGAATCTCCTTAACGCCGCAGCGCAGGTGAAGCCGGATGCCCTGCTGCTCCATGAGGCGGGCCATCGCCGCAACGAGCGCACCGGTGCCGCCCATGGCAAAGCTGACGCCATCCTTGCGTTCGAGGTGTTGAATCAGCGAATAGATGGAGGTGGTATGAAACGGATTGCCGCCGACCAGCAGCGGCTGGAAGGAGAACACCCGCCGAAGCGCTTCATCGCAGATGTAATGGCTGACGAAGCTGTACACAGACCGATCGCTGCGCAGCGCAAGCATTTGCGGCAACACCGCGAGCATTTTGCCGGCCGAGTGGAACGGCACGGCGCCAAGCTGCTCGAAGCCCACCTTGTAGATGCGTTCGACCTGAGCCAGCAATCGTCGATAGCCGGCAACGTCCTCGGGCGCGAACGCGTGGACGCGCGCGATCAGCTCGGCATCGGTGCCGCCGTAGTCGAAGGAGCGGCCGTCGGCGAAGTGAATGCGGTACCAGGGTGTAAGTTCGCGAAACTCAACCGCCTCGGCACGCTGTTTGCCGAAGAGCGCCCACAGCTCATCGAACAGAAACGGTGCGGTAATCACTGTTGGGCCCGCGTCGAAGGTGTAACCGTCACGGTGATACACCCCTGCACGGCCGCCGGGCTGCGCCTGGTTGTCGAAAAGGTCCACGGCAAAGCCCGCGGCACGGAGCCGCAACGCAGCTGCCATGCCGCCAAAACCCGCCCCGATCACGATTGCATGTGGCATATACGTTTCAACGAGGATCTACAAACATAGAAAAAGGGCCGACATCGTTGAAAGCGACGGCCCTTCTGCGGAACTACTTCATCGGATCAAACAATTAGCGTGCAACGGCGCGTGCGTTCGGGTATTCAGTAGCAGTGCCCAGGGACTTCTTTGCCAGGCTCACCGCCCAGAGCCCATACACAACCTTGGTTACCAGATCGAAAATGGTATAAGCGACGGCGTCAAAGGTGGCACTGAGCGTCTTGATGCCTTCCTGCCCCAGGATGAAAATAATGGGGTAAGCGACCCAGAGACCGAAAAGCACGGTTGCTTTCTTCGAGTAATCCGCGCTGCGCGGACCTGTCGCTGCCAGCTTCTTGAACGGACCGAACAGCAGAACGTAAATAAATAGGAAAGCGATGCAGCTGCAAATGTAGAACGAGAACTTAATGGTCATGTTATCGGTGCGCCCGGCCACAAAGCCGGTCACGATCATGTAGATATCAGCCCCAAGCAGGGCGGCAATCAGAGCCGGCCGTTTGACGCCGGTACCCTGAATGCCGGAGTGGACCAGGCTCCAAAGCAGAAGAGGCGTCGTGATCGCCCAGTCGATGTAGCGGGCATAGTAGAAAACCCGGCCGCCGTCGGTGGTGAGATGACCCGCACCCAGAGCCATTACCAGATAGGAAGTGAAAGCAAACAGCGGCACATAGAAGTGCGACGCTACTTCACCCTCTTCCTTCTCCTGCGTGTTGCTTGCCAAAGGCAGGTACAGGAGCACCATGCCGATCAACATTCCGATGCAACCGATCCATAGCCATGTTTCGACGTTCATTGCCGCACCCCGAGGAAAGTAGAGACTAGCGAGGTGAGATGCGCCAAGTCGTTGCAGGCTAAAGGGCTTTGGACGCTAAGACGATCGTCTTATCAAGAGTTACTGTTTATCCCCTGATAAGGGGCTGGGCGGCGGAGGCGTCATGCGAATCGGCGGCTGAGGAATGTTCGCGATCAGGCGAGGCGCCGGCACGGGCGGGTTTGTTACCGGTCGCGGCACGATCCGGACCTCGGTGTGCTTGATCTTCTGCAGACTGCCCTTGCGGGACACCCGCTCATCCCAGACGACATAGTGATCCTGGTCGATGCGGTCGGTAAAGGTCACCTCCCGCTCACTGTTGACGAGCAGCTTCAGCTCCGGCACCGGCGCGGTCAGGATGTCCTCGCTTAGAAAGGTCTCGTTGGGGATGTCGGGCGTCGCGCCGCCCAACTCGGCAATGCAGTCGGAGGTTGCGATCCAGCCCTGCTCCGGCTGGAGCGTGGCGCGTAATGTTGGGGGCGGCAGGGCTTCGGCAACGGCGGCGCGGGGCAGCTTTTTACTGAGGGGCTCAACGACCGGATGTTTCTTCCGGGGCGTGGCATTGCGCACGATCGGAATCGCGCGTACGGGCAGAGCTGCCGCCCGAGGAACAACAGCGGTGAACGCGGAGGTGCGCGTACCCTCCTGCCGCTCGAACTGCAGCAGAATGGATCCCGGATCGCTGTTAAGGCTTTCAGATCCGGCACTCCCGGGCCTGGATTGGCCCAGCTCTCTTCCCGGCTCGGTAGCCGGGCATACGGCCTGCCGGTAGGACCATCCAGCCTGCTCCAGGTGGAAGCCGCCGGCCCGTGCGGCATGGTTGAGGTCCTCGCGTCGAGCCGCGATGGTCGCGGCGTCGGCAGGCGCAATCTGGTCTATGGAACGGACAGGCAGCGAGAAATACACCATGCGCGGGTTGTCAGGGACGCTGCGGAAGAGCATGCCCGGCGGCGTGGTCGCGACGATATCGTGCCCGAGATCAACGTTGATATCGGCACCCAGCGCAACATCCACACCCAGGTCCGACGGCTCGGGTGAGGAGTCGACGGAGGTGTCGATGTCGGTGTGCGGTTTGGAGTCGAGCCGCACGTCCGGCTGCTGCACAGGAGGGGGAGACGCGCTGGCCGGCGCAAGCTGCGTGCTTCGCGTCCCGGGCTCGGTAGGGGTCGTGCTGGGCGGTCGCGTATCTTGCGGCCTGGGCTCCGCGCCCTGCTGCGGTACGTTGTTCTGCGCCCGAAGCGCAGCCCCAGGGAAAGACAGCAAGCATAGTGCGGCGGCGAGGGAGGGCAGAACTCTCATGCGCCTTTACTGTAGCATCGGCTCCGCCTAAGAAGAGGCGGCCGCAAGGGCCGCCTCTTCTTTGTGTAGAACTCAGTTCCAAAATGGGACCGGGCGCAGCGTCGTGAAGCTGCCCGCCTTTAGCGCCGGCGTGCCGCCGCCTTCTTGGCCGGGGCCGCCGTCGGCTTCGGGCCGCCGTCCTTCAGGATGATCATGACTGGGTTCTGTGTGTACGAGTCGAACGTACCCACGTACGTCACATCCGCGCCGGGAGTCGGCACTGTCTTCAATGGCTCCTTCATGTTGATGGTCAGCTCGGCCTTGCTGGACTGCTTGGCATCATCCGACACGGCCAACTGGACCGAGTCCGCGGTACCCGTGACGACCTTGCCCGGGATCGCAAAGGTTTGCCCCTTCATGACCGCCCACACCTTTTCCGCATCGTCCGGCGAACCGTTCGCCAGTACGAATTCACGGTCCGAGATGGAAAGCTTGGTAAGGTCCGGCGTCGTCGTGACGACCTGGTGTGCCAGCTCGGCAGGCGAGGGCGGCGGCGGCGCCGGGGTCGGCTTGTAATCGGCCGGGGGCATCAGGTTGGCCTGCGCCAGGGTCTTTACCTGGTCATACCCGTCCATGCCGCCGTGGTACTTGTTGTACCAGTATTCGGCCGCTTTTCCGATCTGGCTCTTGGACGGCTCGGGCGCGAACTGCGCGGCGCGCGTCAGATACCAGACGCCGTTCACCAGATCGGGAGGCGTCTGCTGCGTGTAGGCCTGCCCCAGCAGGTAGGTGTCCTGCAGGCCGGGCCCCGTCTGGGACTGCGTCGGCTCCGTATAGGAGGTCAACTCGGCCTGATACGCGGCGATTTCTCCCGGATAATCCTTCTTGGCCGCATCGTCGGCGCCGATCGCGCTCTCAAAGATCGGCGTCGCCCGGTTCTTCAATTGCTGGTAGTCCGCGTCGCTCATGCTGGCCGGCTTGGGCGAGCTGAGGCCCTTTTGCGCCAGCTGCGCCGCGTCGTCGAGCTTGGTCTGGTCGCCCTGCGCCTGCTGCTTCTCAACATAAACAATAAAGGTCAGTGCGCGCAGGTTCGTGGGGTCGACCGCGAGCAGGCGCCGGGCGGCATCGACCGTCTTGGGGATGTCGTTGGCCGAGTTGTACGCGCCGACAAGCTGCTCGAGCATGTCCTGTTTTACGACAGAGTTGGGGTACTGCTTGAGAAATGCTTCGATCGCCTGCGCCTTGGCTGCGGGCGAGCTTTGGCCGACAGCGTTGGTGTACGCGTTGTACTCGGCGGGATCCTTGA
>CAXTMW010000055.1:0-3458 GCA_964245455.1 uncultured Acidobacteriaceae bacterium | reverse complement strand
ATCCTTGATGGTGATTTGACCGCCGGCCGGCGCGGCACCCTGGCTGGCACCGGCGGTGGCTTGTGCAATCGCTGCAGGCAGGGCAGCTATGGTGCTGGTCGCAACCGCGAACAATGAGGCAACAACAACCTTCTTCATGCAACGCTCCTGAATCTTCTGGGAAATCGATGGGGTGCAGCGGTTCCGCACAGCTCCCGTTCGCGGAGGAGTGAACAAGCCGGGGCGGAATCCTTCTCCCTCTTATAACGCATCGAGCGCTCGCATAGAAACTCGGGCCGCAGCTCCGGCCAATGCGGGCGCATATGCTGTCTTAGTCTGGTGCATTTGCCTGCTGTATTTTAAGGAGTCTCACGGAGCGGATATGAAACAGGAGAACTTATTGGCAGGGCAGGTCACCGTTGTCACCGGGGCCGCACGCGGCATCGGCGAGGCGGTCAGCCATCGACTGGCGCGTTTAGGCGCGCATGTGGTGCTGATCGCACGGGACACCGCGGCCTTGGAGGCAGTCGCTGCCCGCATCGCGGACGCCGGAGGCGGGGCAACGAGCTATTCGCTCGACCTGCGTGCGCCCGAAGCGGTCGAGGCGTGGCGGCAACAGTTTGCGGATAGGTTCGGGCGATGCGATGTGCTGATCAATAACGCGGGTACCGGCCACTTCGGCAAGCCGCTGCACGAGACGGCGCCCGAACACTGGGACGAAACCATGGAAACGAACCTGCGCGCGCCCTACCTGATGATGCGCGCGGTCGTGCCGCTCATGATCGATCGTGGGGCCGGCCACATTATCAACATCTCCTCGCTCGCCGGGCATAATCCCGTGGCGAACGGCGCGGCATACTCGGCGTCGAAGTGGGGGCTGAATGGGCTGACCTACTCGGCGGCCGAAGAGCTGCGGCCCCACGGAATCCGGGTCTCGGTGATCGCGCCGGGCTCGGTCAATACGGGATTCGGTGGAGGCGACGGAGCTGATGCGGAGCGGGCCGCGCGCAAGATCCAGCCCGACGACGTCGCGCACATGGTGGAAGCGCTGCTGCTGCAGGCGCCGCAAAGCTTTGTCAGCGAAATTCTGATGCGGCCTACGCGGAAGCCCTGAGAGGGTTTCAGGCGACTACCGCCGGCGCCGTCATGGCACAAGTAAACAAAGCTACGCGGCGCGCCCCGTACGCCGCACGGGCGCCTGAAAGCTTTCCTCGTCGCGCCAGGCCTGCCGCAGCACTTTCGCGGCAAAGACCTCCTCCGCCATAATGGCGGCCACAGGCGCAAGAAAGGGCAGCAGCTCCCCGAACACGCGGGTTTCAGTCACGATGGCCCAAAGCAGCATAAAGGCGTACCACACCGGCAGCACCAGCAGCCAGGCGCGCAGCTGCGCATCGCGTACGTGTCGGCGGTACAGGAACAGGAACGGCCAGAGAAACCCGAAGGCACTGGCCAGCTGCGGCCAATAGCGAAGGCGAAAAAAGGCGTGGATGTTCCAGCCGAGGCGCGGGTAGTATTCCGACGGGTTGGCCCCAAACATGGCAAACACAATGTGGTGCCAGGCCGCCCAGTAAAGGCTCAGCGAGGCGACCACGGCAAGCACCGGCCAGGCAAGCAGCGCGCGCCAGCGAACCTCGCCGTTCGGCTGAAGGGCTTGCGAAACGGCCCAGAACGGCAGCAGCAGCAGCGTGGTTTCGCGATTCAGGGTGGCGATGGCAAACAGCAGAACAAACCAGACAAGCGGTTTGCGGAAATAGATCAGGTAAAAGCCGAGGGCAAAGGCAAGCAGGCTCGGCATGTCGTATACGTAGCGAAAGTTCTGCACCGTGTGGACGATGTAGGCGAGCACGCACATGCCCAGGAAGATAGGAAACACGAGCGGGCGCAGCAGGCCTCGGCGTGTGGAAGCGTTGTAGATGCGCACCGCCACGAAGCCGCTCCCAAGCACACACGCGATGCCGAGATAGAACTCGAGCACGCCGCCGGCGGTTACACCGGTCGGAAAGAAGTACGTATTGCGCGACAAACGCGATGCGTAGGCCGTGGTCCAGGACGTGTGATCGACCCAGCGGTACAACGGGGCAAGCAGCAGGCGCGTTTGAAAGGGCAGGCGTTCAGAACCGTCCTCCCATAGCTGGAGGTTGACATACGGAAACTCCAGATAGATGTAGGCCCCGACAAACTGGACGGCCGCCAGCATATACAGCGTCAGCAGTGCGACGCGGCGCAAGGGCGGCCAGCCGAGTACACGGGAAGGCAGGGGCCAGCTGGCCGGGAACGCACGGGCGGAGACGCGGGTGCTGCGCTGGGCCAGGGATGACATCCGCTGCTTGGATGCGCCGCAGCGCTCGCGCACCGCAGGAACAGATTTGACCCTGCTTATCCACCGTATCCACGGCTCGGTCGTTCGCAGGCGGGGCCGCCTTGCTCGCCCGGGGGTGAGCGCATAGTCTTTGATGAACTGCCGCGAGGCCTGGAACGGAGGAGCGAACCGCCTTGTTGAAGCTTAAAAAAATCCAGATTCTCGGCTTCAAGTCGTTTTCCGACAAAACTGAAGTGGTGCTGCCCGGCCATGGCATCGCGGTCGTGGTCGGCCCCAACGGCTGCGGTAAGTCCAACATTTTGGACGGCGTGACCTGGGTTCTGGGCGAGCAGAGTGCCAAGTCGCTGCGCGGCGGTCGGATGGAAGACGTGATCTTCGCCGGAACCCGCGACCGCCGCTCGCTCGGCATGGCCGAGGTGTCGATCACGCTCATCGACCCAGAACTTACTGAGCCGGAGCTTACCGAGCAAGCCGGGTACCAGAGCGGAACACGGGAGCCTGTGGCCGGCGCTGCAGCAGAGGTCGGCGACGACTGGGATGAAGCCGGGCTGCGCGCGAGCAAGGCGGCTGAGGTCGAGCAGATCATCGCCGCTTCGCAGCCCGGGCCGGTGCTCGCAGAGGCTGCCGGCGAGCTCGACTCTGATGCGGAGGCGAGTGCGGACGAGGTCGTGTTAAAAATACGCCGGCGCAAGTTCCAGCGCAGCGTTCAGCGGGGCGAGATCGTGGTGACGCGCCGGCTCTTCCGCACCGGCGAAAGCGAGTACCTGCTCAACGGCAAGCTGTGCCGGCTCTTGGACATCCGCGACATCTTTATGGGCACCGGGCTCGGGCCCGAGTCCTACGCGATCATCGGCCAGGAGCGCATCGGGCAGCTCTTGAGCTCGAAGCCGCACGATCGGCGAGCCATTATCGAGGAGGCTGCCGGCATCACGCGCTTCAAAACCAAAAAGCGCCTGGCGGAGCTGCGCCTGGAGCAGGCGCGCGGCAATCTGGCCCGCATCGACGACATCTTCGAGGAAGTTGCAAAGCAGCTGGTCTCGCTCCGCCGACAAGCCGCCAAGGCCGAGCGTTACGGCGCTCTGCGCGACGAGCTGCGGGGGAGGCTGCGGGTTGTGCTGGGGAGCAAGCTCGGGGGCATGGACGAAGAAGCGACCGCGCT
>CAXTMW010000054.1:5601-19499 GCA_964245455.1 uncultured Acidobacteriaceae bacterium | reverse complement strand
GGTCGACCCCATGACCAACAAGGATGAGTGGGGCGAGCGTTCCATGCAGGACGACCCTGACTCGAGCTCGTTCGGCGGCCAGAACCTGTTCGACGTCTACAGCAAGTCCGAGGGCACCGCGCTCGACGGCACCAAGTATTCGACATGGTAAGAGCGGCGAAACACATGCGCACAAACGAGGCAGGCTTCACGCTGGTCGAGCTGATGATCGTCATGCTCATCATCGGCGTGCTTGCCGCCATCGCCATCCCGAGCTACGTCACCTCGCTGCGCAACGCGCACGAGGCGGTGCTGCGGGAAGATCTACAGGTCATGCGGCAGGCGATTGACTCCTTCACAATGGACAAGGAGAAGGCGCCGCAGTCGCTCGACGAAGTGGTACAAGCCGGCTATCTAAAGGAAATCCCGCCCGACCCGATCACCCACAGCAGCAGCACCTGGGTTCCGGACCAGGACGACTCGCTCCAGAGCGTCGACCAGACCCAGGGCGGCATCGTAAACGTGCACAGCGGGTCGGCACAGGTCGGCTCGGATGGACGCGCGTATACGGAGTGGTAAGACGCTAGCCGCTGCTTCCGTTTACTGAATGGTTTCACCTAACTCGGGCGGAGTCTTCCTGACCCCTTGTTCTGGTCAGGATGACCCACGGTTCCGATAGATGTTAAGACACTCGCGGAGCAGTGCCGGAACTATCAGGGGCGCGGGAAGCCTAAAACGAAAAGCCGATCCCGCCCGCGATGCATCGCTGCGCCTGCGCGAAGTACACCGTTGTGCCGTCCTGCGAGAGGAACGGCCGATATCCCTGCGCCAGCAGGTTTCGCACATCAAGCACCGCCTGTAGCCGGCCCGCACCGGCACGCTTGAGGTGCAGCGGCTGTTGTATGTGCATACCCAGGTACGCGTCCGGAACGTCCCCGTTGAACGGTGCCACCTGCGTCAGGGTGCTCGCCGGCTGCCAGCGATAGCTGCCGCGCAGCACCGTGCCTGTTTCAGGCAGGCGCGTTTCCGCCGTGAAAGCCAGCATCGATGCAGGCCGGGCCGTAAACGACTGGGAAGCGCCGGCAAGCCCCTGGGAGCCGGGCGCGCGCTCCCCCTCGGGCAGCGTGGTGGCTTTGCCGAGCGCATAGCGAAACGAAAGCCAGGTACCCGGGCTCAGCTGGTCCCGCAGCATCGCCATGATGCCGCCGCCACGGTAGCCCGGTCCTGAAACGGCAATGGTGCCGGTACCCGGATCAAACAGAACGTTGTTGGAGTCGATTGCGGCCTCGTCGCCCCGGACCGCGCCTTCCACCAAGGGGTGCTCCAACGTGTCCGCAAAGCCGGTTATCTCGCCGGTCCACCGACCGGTCCCGCCTGCAAATTCACGCGCCGCACGCAGCTCCTGGTGCAAACCCTGTTCCATCGCCAGCGTTCCGCGGAACTCGGATAAGAGCGGAGCATCCTCGGCTGCTTCTGCTTCCATGCGAGCTTCTTCGGCCATGGAGCGCGCGGTGGCAAAGCGGTAGGAGATCGTTGTCGCGCCCTCATGCACAGCGATCGCGGCGTAGGGATGGCTGCCTGCAGCCGACACCCCGCTCGCCAGCCGGGCGTAGGCGAGTTCGGTTCCAGCACTCAGCTCGAGGAGGTCGCCCAACTGCACCGTCGTGCCGGAGCGGATGCGTGCCGTTGCAAGGCCGTCTCCAGCATCGTTACCTGCGCCTGCATTGACACCAGGATGGATGCGAGGCCGGTCGGTGACCGTGACCACCGTGAATGCGGAACGGTCCGGCGAAAGCTGCTGACGGTACGCCCCCGTAGTCGAGAACGCGTCCACGCCGGCGGCGGAGGTGCTGGTCTGCGCGTTGAACAACACGGCACGCGTCCCACTCTCGTTGATGCTCCACTCGACCTGCTGCTCCAGGCCGCCTTGCCCGAAGCGGGTCAGACCGGTGCGTACCGCACCCCGGCGGCAATGCTCCCGGGCGGTGGAGGTTTCAGACTGAATCAGCACCGGCCCGCTCAGGTCCATCGTGCCGTTTGCTGCCGCAAGGCGCGCAGTCTGCTCGTCCAGTGCCCGCAGCAGCGGACGGTTTGCCGATAGGCGGAGCGTCCAATTCCAGTCATCCGGGCCGCTGTCCGGCCGGCGCGGCTCGGCAGGCAGCCAGGTAAGTGCCTGGTAAAGCGTACTCAGCGTGAGATTGATGACGACTTTGGAATCGGCAAGCAGGTGCAGGTCCGGCAGAATCGTCGGCAGAAAAAAGGAGTTGGTCGCCTTGAGCTGATAGGTGCCTTGCCCGAGACGCGGAAGGGCGTAGTGCCCACGGTCATCTGTAAAAGTGCGCGCGACCAAACCATAGTCCGCGTTGAGCACCTCAACTAGCGCGCCGATCTGCGGGCGGCCGTTCCCGTCGCGCACAACGCCCGACAGTGTCGACCGTAAAGCCGCCGAACGCAGCGTCGAGCCAAGCGCCACTTCGCCAGGCACCACGCCGCGCCGGTGAGCGGCCTGCGCAAGGGCGCCGGGCGAGGAGGCAAGGGTGCCGGCGACGAACGCGGCGAGGAGACCGGCGGATCTGGAAGATAGAAGGATCACTCGGACGTCAGAAACCCGTTTCTTTGCGCTTGCTCCCTGAAGGTCGTGCCGGCTTCAGCTCTTCTGGCCGATCGCCTGTCCCGGTTTTCCGGGGTTCGTGACCGAAGTGTAGCGCAAAACGGGCAGGCACGCCGGATTGTAATCCGACGTGCCTTCTTATTTCTTACTCCACGGTGAACGGTGCCGTCTGCGCAATCTCCTGCTTGGACACGCCGTCGTTCACACTGACCTTGACGCTGTATTTGCCGGCCGGCACGGAGGCCAGCGGCACAGTCTTTGCCACGGTCAGCTGGTCGGAACTCGCGCCGAGGGTCGCCGAGCTCTCATCGGTTGAGAAAATCGGCTTGCCGTCGGCCAGGTTGATGATCTGGTAGTTGAAGGTCGCGCCGTTCTTTTTGCTGTCCTGGTTGATGCCCAGGTTGTAGACCTGCATCCAGAAGTTGAGGTTCTGGTCCTTGTGAAACACAGCCGGCTGTGTCTGGTTCGCGGTGACCCGGGGCAACAGTTTCGTATTGCCGATAATGAAGTTGCCGGCGCCGATCTCCTTCGAGGGCACCTTCTCCATCTTCGCCGCCAGAATCAGCGAGGATGCTGAGAGCCGGTCGTCATCATAGCGAGGTACGTTCACGCCCTGCGCCCAGGTGCCGATGTGGTCCGGATTATTGACGTCCTTGATCGCGATATCGATGCGGTACCGGCCGGGCCGCAGCGGCAGCGCCTTCCAGTACAGCTGCGAGTTGTCGAGCTGCTTCGGCAAGAGCTCGCTCGGCTCCTCGACCTCGACCGTGTCTTCAAAGGTCTGCACAATCTTGTCCGTGATGGTCGAAACCCGGCCGATGATGTGGACCTGGCCCTTCGAGACCCCGTCCTTGGTCTGGAAGGTGATGTTGCGGTTCTTGATCTGCAGCGTAATCGGCATCAGCACGGTATCATCGGTCACCTTGACGTAGTCCGTCCGCACGTCGAAGGGGAAAAACGGCCCGTTCAGGACCTTGTGGGTCGATAAAAACGACTCCAGCTTCAGGTCCTGGAACTTGATGACCGGCGGGGCCTGCAGCTTCGCATAGCGCTCCAGGCGGTCAAACTCCTTGGACTGCTGCTGGCTGCTCATCGGGCCGGTTCCCAGGTTTTCAAGGCCTCCGCGGAAGCGGTCTGCCTGCTTGGCCTGCCCGGTCTGCTCGTACATGGTCGCGCCCGCGCCCGGCACATGCAGCAGCGCGTCTTTTTCCGAGCGATCAATCGTCATGTGGTAATCGCCGCACTGGCAGGTATCCACAAACTCGATGTCGACGTTGTCGCCTACGCCTTCAAGGTACCTGTAGTGCCAGATCTCGAACGGAAAGGTCGAGGTTTGGCCGCCGCCTTCTTCCATCGGCCGGTCGTACGAGCCGCCCGACGGGTGCGAATCGATCGAATCCGGCTTGCCGAAGGCGATGTACATATGGCCGCGATCGGTCAGCCAGCCCGGCTTGCCGGCGGCGAAGTGCTCGTTCGAGTACGCGATCCGGCGGTAGTTTTCGTCGCGGAAGGTGTTTTCGGGCGACTCCGGGTCCGGATTGCGCCGCTGCCAGAATTGTTCGATAAACGCATCGCGTTCTTCGTCGTTTGAGAGCGACTTGAATGCCTTCATCTCCTGGTCGGTAATGATCCAGCGCACATCCTCGTTGGCCCACTTCTTGTAAGGGCCCTTCAACTCCTGCCGCAGCTCTTTCTGCTGGTTGAAGCGTTCCTTGTCGGAGAGCTTGCGGTTCAACGGGCTGTTCGGGTCAGCCTTGCCGCCCACGTCGTCCTTGGCTGAAGCACCTTTCGCCGTGTTCCCGGTAGCTTCTGCATCGAGCAGCGCTTGCGCGGCTCGGGCATTGGCCTGCGCGCTGGTCGCGTTTTCCGCGCTGCCATCGCCGGCCGCTGGAGACGCCAGAGCCGCAGTCGTTCCGGCCGGCTGGGACGACTGCTGCGCCAGCAGGGTGCCTGGCACGGCAGATAAGGCAAGCGTCGCGGAGGCGAGAACACCAGCGCGGAAAAGAGACAGAGACGGGGGCAGACTCGGCATGTTACGGAACTCCTTGGAGCAGCACCATTTTAAGTGCCGGGGCAGGCAGTAGCAAGCAGGTACCCAACCCTTGCCTCGGTATCGTGCATCCCGGGTGCCTCGACTCCCATGGAGATTTACTTGCGGCGCGGCGGGAGCGGGGGCCGCTCAAAGGGTGCGTGAGAGACTCAGCGCGTCCACTTCAAGCTTCTAAAAAGGGGTCATCCTCGTCTCGCTCAGGATGACCCCTTGGATGGATCGGAACTTCTCACGGGCCCGCTCAGGAATGCCGGGGGTCGGGCCCAGCTCCCACGCTCGAATCGGCCTGAAAGCCGGTCTGGGAACCGGTCTGGGGAGCTCCGGGCGTTGTCTCCCGCGCCAGCGCGCGATGGAGAACGCGTCCGAGCGCGGCGCGTGCGTCCTCGTACTCCTCCTCGCCAAGGAGACTCAGGGCCCGTTCGCGCTCAAGCGCCAGCAAGGCTTCCTCCAGCGCCGGCCGCAGGGCTCGCCGCTCGTTCCCTAAGCGCTCATGGCTCGAACGCGCGCCGCGATCCTCGGGCCTGGCCCGCAGCAGCAGCACAGCCCCGACCGCCAGCACCGCGCCGAGGCCGCCCAGCAGCCAGCCTTTGTAGCGGTTCAGCGGGTCCGGGCTATCGACCGGGGGGCCGAGCCCGCCGCCCGGCCGCGTATCGGCAGCCATGCTGTCGCGGGTCGCGACCGTGCCTGCGCTCGTATCCGCTGCTCCCGGTGTATTGCCGCCCCCGCCGTTCGGCGCGGCGGCTTCGGTTTCGCGCGGCAGCTCGCCCTGCCCTGCGAGCCGGAACGCTACAGGAATCGCGGGCGCGACCCCCTTGCGTACATAGGTTTGCGCGTCCGGGTTTGCCGGCACCGGCTGCCATTCGGTGCCGCCAGGGGTAAAGCGCATGCTTTTCGGCAGCAGCACTACCAGGTTCTCAGTCGGCAGCGCTTCCCGCTGCGTCCAGCCCATCTCCTTGCCCGTGTACGGGACGGTGTAGCTCACCTGAAAGCGCGTTTCGCCCGGCCGCACCGGGAACACAAAGGCGTAGTGGCCCTTGCCGGGCAGGTGGACCGGTGAGCTCGCGACCGGCCGGCCGCCAGGCCCCATGGCAGCGGAGCCCTGGAGCTGCACGCTTTCCGGGAGGTAGAACTCATAGGCGTGGTCGCTCAGCTGCGTACGCGCCGGCTCGGAGCTGTTGCGGACGAAAAAGTCCTCCGTCACCCGCAGGCCTCCGGCGCTCCCGCCGGTGCCGGGCGCGGTCTGCATGCTCAGCACGTCCGCCTCGGTCGCGATGCCGGGGACCACGGGAGCAACGTCGTACACGTCCACGTCGACTGTGCGCGCCCCGTCAGGTATGGGCTGAAAGTAGGCCGCCTTTTGGTGGTCCACTCGGATCAGGTGCTGCCCCGCATCCGGCACGTTGAGCGTATAGCGCCCATGCGCGTCGGTTTTGGTTTCTGCAGCGACCTGCATGCCATTTGCAAACGCGATCAGCGCTACCGGGTCACCCGCGGCGATCGTGCCTGTGGTCCGGTCCATCACCACGCCGGAGATGGTGCCGGCGCCGAACGCGGGCGCGGGGGCGCCCGCGCTCAGCATGGTGATGATGATCGAAGCCGGAACGAAGCGCTTCATGCTCGCCCGCGAGGCTCGGAGTGCAGCACGGATTGCCCCTGCTCCAGCTCTTGCATCTCGGCCACTACCGCGGCGGCTTCGGTCTCCAGGGTCTGCCGCTCGGTCGAGTACTCCTCATCGCGGTACTTACCCGCGCGATGCTCGAAGTGAAGGTCGCGCAGGTTTTCATACAGCACGGCCTTGCGCTCCTCTAGGAACTCGAGCCGGGTTTTTTCCCGCTGCACGGTCACGTGCCGTTCCGGGTAGAAGATGTACACGGCCAGCAGGACGGTGAGCAGGATGGATGGGATCAGGGCGCTCATCGGTTCCAGGTCAACTTTCCCGTCCGTCTTCCTTAGTCTCGCGGCGCACGCGCAGGAGCGCGTCCTGCTGCCGGAGCGCTTCCGCGGGCGGCAGAACGGCTCGCCGCGCCTGTATTTGCGCTACAGACGCGCCCTCGCGCCAACGCCGTACCAGCAGGAGCGCTCCCAGCAGCCCCAACATCAGGATCGCCGGCGGCACCACCCAGGCGGCCTGGTTAAAGCGTGTGAGCAGCGGAGAGGCGAGCGCGGCCGGTCCGTAGCTCTGGGCGAAATTGGCCAGGATGGCATGGTCGCCCATGCCGCGGGACAGATCGGTCTCGAGAGTCTTGAGCATGCCGGGCGAGTTCGGGCAGCCGACATGGTTGCACTCGCCAAGCAGCTGCGCGCACCCGCAGGTACACATCATCTGGTGGCTTAGCGCGTTGTAGCGCGCCGCCAACCGGTCCGCGCCAGAGGCTTCTGCGCCGGTGGTGCCGAGAACCAGCGCGAGCGCGAGAAGCAGGCTGGAAAGCGCCTCCGGCAGATGGAAGCATGCCCGGCGCATCAGTCGCCACCGCCGGCAGGCAGTAGCCGGTCCGGCAGCTCCTGACTTGGCAGCTCTCTGGCGCGAGCCGGCTCCGGCGAGCGTGCGGCGGCAAGCGCGCGCGTCCGGTTCGGCGCAAGTGCGACCGCGGTGCCGAAAACGACCATGAGCACGCCGATCCAAATCCAGGCGACCAGCGGATTCAGGAAGACCTTGACGACCGGCTGGCCCGTGTCGGGGTTCTTGCCGGCGTACACGGTGTACAGGTCGGCGGCCAGCGTGGAGTGGTTCGCAACAATCGTTTCCGTCTGCTGGCTGGCCGGGTAAAAGCGCTTCGCCGGGGTCAGCGTGGTCACCAGCTTGCCGCGCTCATAGACGTCGAGCAGCGCAAGTTCGCTGTCGTAGTTTGGGTTCGAGTCCTGCGTAAAGCTTTCGGCCACCAGCGTGTACGGGCCTACCTGCATCCGGTCGTGGAAGCCGAGCTCGCGCTCCTGGCTCTGGTTAAAGGCCGAACCGGCAAAGCCGATAAAAATGACAGCGACGCCCAGGTGAATGATGTACCCGCCGTAGCGACGCGTATTACGCTCGGTCAGCAGCAGTGCCGAGCGCAAAAACCCACGCCCGGTCTGCCGCTGCAGCACACGCGCGCCGCGTCCAAACTCGGAGAGCACAGCGGTGATGACAAAGGTCGCGAACACCCAGACCGTGTACGCGTAAAACGAGCCCATGTCGGCCCAGGGCCGCTCGCCAGTGACAAGCAGCATTACGCCGACAATGGCTGCGCTCGAAACCGGCCGCAGCACATTGCGCCGCAGGGACGAAAGCGAACCCGACCGCCACGCGAGCAGGGGGCCGACGCCGGTCAACCCCATCAGGAAGATGCCGATCGGCACCGCGACTCGGTTGTAGAACGGCGCGCCCACGGTAACGCTGTTGCCCTGCACGTACTCCGACAGGATCGGAAACAGCGTGCCCCACAGTACGGTGAAGCAGGCCGCGAGCAGGATGATGTTGTTGAACAGAAAGCTCGACTCGCGTGAGGCGAGCGACTCGATCTGGTGCTCGGCGACCAGGTGATCGCGCTGCCGCCAAAAGGTGACCCCGCAGACCACGAGCGTGAGCGCCATAAAGCCGTGGAACCAGGCCCCGCTCGAGCTTTGCGCAAACGCATGCACGGACTGCACCAGCCCCGAGCGGGTCAGGTCGGTGCCGAGCAACGTCAGCAGAAACGTTCCAAAAATCAGCCACACATTCCAGCGCTTCATCATGCCGCGCTTTTCCTGCATCATGACCGAATGGAGAAAGGCGGTGCCGGTGAGCCAGGGCATCAGCGACGCGTTCTCGACCGGGTCCCAGCCCCAGTAGCCCCCCCAGCCCAGTACGGAGTAGGCCCAGTGCGCGCCGAGAAAGATGCCGAAGGTCAGAAACAGCCAGGTCACCATCGTCCAGCGGCGCGTAATGCTGATCCACTTTTCGCCGGGGTAGCGCATCATCAGCGCACCGAGTGCAAATGCAAATGGCACCGAAAAGCCGACGTAGCCGAGGTACAGCATCGGCGGGTGGATCACCATCTCCGGGTACTGCAGCAGCGGGTTCAGCCCAAAGCCGTCGGCCGGGATCGTCCCCCGCACCAGGGCAAACGGCGTCGCGACGAAGTTGAGCAGCAGCAGGAAGAAAAGCTGGATCGCGGCCAGTATTGTCGAGGCGTAGGCAAACAGCTTGACGTCGGTCTTATGGCGCAGCCGCAGCACAAACCCGTAGGCAGCGAGCAGCCACGCCCACAGCAGCAGCGAGCCTTCCTGCCCGCTCCACAGAGCGGCAAACTTGTAGGCGCCGGGCAGGGCGCGATTGGAGTGGTGCAGGACGTAGGAGATGGAGAAATCGTTGGTGAACGCAGCCCAGACCAGCGCGAAGGCCGCGCCGGTGACTGCGACGAAGCTCGCAATGCCGGACCGGCGGGCGGTCTCAGCCAGGCGCTCCGGGCCAAGGCCGGCCTGGCCCATCGCGAGCTGGCGAAGCGCGACCCCGCCGGCCAGCAGCGTGTACGCGCTGAGGGCAAAGGCGAGCAGAAGGGCGTAACTGCCGAAGGCTGGCATCATAGGGATCTCTGCGGTCGGCAAACCGCACCGCAACAGCTCTTATTGTCGCAGAGGGGTGCGGGCGGAGCCATGGCGCATGGCAGGTAGCCTTCGCGCGCACGCAAACGCCGCAGGGCGGAGATGAACCTCATGGGAGGTCGGCTGCAATCGAGCGGAAAGCGGCCGGCAACCCGTGCGCGGCATCCGGCATCTTCCTTGCTGCGCCGGGCACAGGTTGCTTGGCGCTGGTTGCTTCCAGTTCTCGCTTCCAGTTCAGGGCGGTTCGGAGCCATGGTCCCCACGCAGATCCTGCTCGTCGATGACAATCCGGTGCAGGCCGAGGCACGTCGTGCGATTCTGACGCGCTCGGGCGCGGCTGTGCTTCTCGCTTCCGACGGGGCCGAAGCGCTCGCCCTGCTTGCCGTTGAGGGGGCGTCCGTGGCTGCCATGGTGACTGACCACCTGATGCCCGGCATGAACGGCCCGGAGCTGGTGGCGCACACCCGCGCTCTGCTGCCCGATCTGCCCATCCTGGTTTTGAGTGGGCTGCCCGACGCGGAAACCGAGTATGGAGCCCACCGGGTCCTGTTCCGCCTCAAGCCCTTTCCGCCCGGTGATCTGATCCGGCTGATCACCCACATGCTCGGCGACCGCGCTCTTCGCACCGCGTAAGTGTCCACGCAAGCATGGACAGACAGCTTTTCTGCTGTAGCGGAGGGCCGGTCTTTTCGAGGTGCGGTAACGCATCGGCGGAGTTTTCGGAACAATTCAGGTTTAAGAGAAACCATTCGGGAGCCGGGTACCGTCTCTTGTGTGGCTTTGCTTGTGGCGGAAGGCCTTGTGGCGGGAGCACTGTTTCGGGAATGGCAGGTTACTTTCGTGCAAGAAGCTGGTGGATGTATGGTGGTATTTATATCTGCAACGGCCTCCCCCGCCGCGCTCAACTAGGCGAATTTGATATTTCACGGACGGGATTTCTCGTGAAACCTCATGCTTTCGCACCAGTCGCCGATAGGGAATTCAGGCTGACCATTTCAGGAGCGATGCAGATGAAGAGAGCGCGACAGGAGCGAGCACGTATGGGGGAAAAGCCGCACTGCCCGCAGTGTGAGGGAATTGAGCTGCGCCGCCAGGGCCGGCATGGCTTCCTGCAGCGGGCCATCTACCCTCGCTTCGGGTTGTTTCCCTGGGAGTGCGGCCTGTGCCGCAAGGTGTACATGCTGAAGCAGCGCACCACCGACTACCGTCAGCACTCCCTTGAAAGCTCTATTCCTGCGATTCAGCTGGCAACGTCCCAGGGTCAGCAGTAGCTTCGCTGCTGCCGGCCTAGACGGAATCCGCACACAGGCGACCCGCGCGAAGAACAATACGACAATACAGTGACTCGCCAGTTGGGAGCTGGGAGGGTCACTCACGTGGAACCGGACAGGGTTCACGCATTCCTCCCATTCTTGCTGGCCTTAGCACCCTAGCCGCGGCCGGCCTGGGGGACAGAATCGCAGCCCGTTCCGGTGGGCCTTAGCCCCTCCATCTCCCCGGCATCCAGAACCAGCCGCGCGGTCCTCGATTCCAATGTCCGGGAATCCAGGTGGCCGCCGGGCGAGGCGGGCGTACCCATTTGCCTGCTTCCCAGGCGTATCGCCGACCATCCCAGCGCTGATAGCCCGGTATCCATACGCAGCCTCGATCCGGCGCGGCATAGGGCCGCTCCACTACCGGCGGCGGCGGGCCGTAGGTGACGTACTGGGCGCACATAGGCAGGGCCGTTTCCAGCACAGCTCCCAACAAGATGGCGCCCCATAGGGTTAACCGGCTCCCTCGCACTTTCCTTGATTGCATTCATTCCTCCCGCGTCAATCCGTGTGGATTGCGGCTCCGAGCTGCCCCGTTCCCTCGTAGCTGAAGCGCCGGCATTACCCATCGAGCCGCTTTGGCGGACCGCCCGAACTGTGCGCAGGGCGGCGCACCCGCCCCTCGTCTCGCTGCCCTGTCGGGGGTATGCCGCTCCGAAAGTGTTTATACAGTGGCATCGCGCCGGGGTCCAAGCATAGTTCCTGCTTGCCGGAGACGAAGCGCACGGTATGATGACGGGAATTCCTCTGCCGATTCGCCCATGGCGCTCTCGGTCGCGGGAGCAGGTGTGGAGCAGCGCCCATGAACTGGAAACGAATCGGAGTGATCTTCGGCGTGGTGCTGCTGCTGGCGGCAGTGATCACGTTTACGGTGAAACGCGCGCAGGCGAGCTACACCAAGGTACTGGTCGGCAAGGTCGAGCAGGGTGAGGTCATGTCCGTGGTCTCAGGCACCGGGCAGATCCGGCCCAAGACCTACGTCAACATCGGGGCTACCGCGTTTGGACGCATCACCCACCTGTATGTCAAGGAAGGCGAGCATGTCCATCGCGGGCAGATGCTGGCGACCATAGAGAACGTGCAGCCGGAGGCCGGCGTCGCCGCGCAGCGGCAGTCCATTGCCGCCGCGCGCACTGATATCGGCTCCTACACGGCCGCCGAAGGCACAGCGCAGGCCAATATCGATCACGCGCGGGCCGACCTTGAACAGAAAAAGCTCGATTACGACCGGTACAAGCAGCTGTATGACCAGAAACTCGTCTCGAAGCAGGAGTATGACGCGCGCAAGGCGGCCTACGACCTGGACGTAGCCACGGTCAATCAGGCGGTGGCCGCGCTGGCGCAGGCCAGGGCCAATACGGATTCAGCGCGCGGGCATCTCGGCACCGCGGTGGCCACGCTGCGCTCGGACGAGGACCTGCTGAATAAAACAGTCTCCATGGCCCCGTATGACGGCATCGTTACCAACCTGCCGGTGCGCGAAGGCGAAACCATGGTGACCGGCACCCAGAATGCCGAGGGTTCCACGCTGATGACCATCGCCGATATGTCCGTCGTGACGGCCGAGGTCAAGATCGACGAAACCGACATCGTGAACGTCAAGCTCGGCCAGTCTGCCGACATCACGGTCGACGCCCTGCCGGACAAGGTGCTGAAAGGGCACGTGACCGAGGTCGGCGACCAGGCGCTGCTGCGCTCGACCGGCATGTCGACCTCGCAGTCCACCAGCGGCACCGAAGAGGCGAAAGACTTCAAGGTCATCGTGACGCTCGATCCGGGGCAGGAGGTGGAGGCGCTGCGTCCCGGGCTTTCGTCCACCGCGAAGATCACGACAGCGGATAAGAAAAATGTGCTGTCGGTGCCGATACAGGCGTTGACCTCGCCTCCGGTCGCCTCCGACAGCAAGGCAGGCAACGCAGTGCAAGCGGCTTCTGCCGGCGCGTCCGGAGACACGCCGGGCACCCCACCTGGCTCCCGGCAGGGCGTGTTTGTTTTGCGGCAGGACCGAGGCAAGCTGCACGCGCATTTCGTGCCGCTCTCGACCGGCATCAGCGGCACATCCAAGATCGAGGTAGCGGGCGGCGTTCACGCGGGAGATCAGATCGTTACCGGCACCTACAAGGTGCTGCGCGCGCTCAAAAACGACGCCCCGGTCAAGGCGGCGACCGAAGCGGAACTGGCGCCGAAGGGCGAGGAAGGCTCCTGAGCTCACTCGGAATGGCAGGGCGGATACAAGCATGGCGGAGATGACGGTCGGAGAAGCAATCAACGACGAAAGCGGCGCGGCGGCTCGCAGGAGCCACATGATCGTCGTCGAAGACCTGTGGAAGACCTACCAGATGGGGGAGCAGTCCGTGCACGCCCTGCAGGGCATCAACCTCCAGATACGCCACAATGAATACGTCGCGATCATGGGGCCTTCGGGCTCCGGCAAGTCGACGCTGATGAACCTGATCGGCTGCCTGGATACCCCAAGCAAGGGCCAGTACTGGCTGAACGGGCACCTTGTCTCCGCGCTCGATGATGACCAGCTGGCGCGCATCCGTAATAAAGAGATCGGGTTTGTTTTCCAGACCTTCAACCTCCTGGCCCGCGCCAGCGCACTGCACAATGTGGAGCTGCCGCTGATCTACAACGGTACCGGGGCGGCGGAGCGGCTGGAGCGCGCCCGCGCCGCGCTGGTCGCGGTCAATCTCGAGCAGCGCATGGATCACCGGCCCAATGAGCTTTCGGGCGGCCAGCGGCAAAGGGTCGCGATCGCGCGCGCGCTGATCAACCGGCCCTCGATCATCCTGGCCGACGAGCCGACAGGCAATCTCGATTCCAAAACCGGGGACGAGATCATGGCGCTGTTTGACCAGCTCCATGCGGGCGGCAACACCATTGTGCTGGTGACGCACGAGCCTGATATCGCCGAGTACGCGCACCGGGTGGTCACCATCCGCGACGGCGTGATTGCGTCCGACCAGCCATCCTCCCGCATGAGGACCGCGGCGTCGCCGCGCTGACGCCCCGGTCCTGCTGAGCCCGGCCCTGCTGAGCCGGTCCTGCTGAGCCCGGCCCTGTAGGACCCAGCCCAGCCCAGTTCGGACCCTGGTCGAATCGAAGCTTTGCCGTATGCCCGTTTTTGGCTCACGTTTCCCTGGAGCCCGCCGATAACTGCTGTGGAAAACACAGGAGGGGTATCGATGAGGCAGGAACAGGCGGGGAACGAAGTGGGCAGCAGCGCGGCACGGGAGGCGGTGCGCGGGCCGGAAAGGATGCATCCTTTCCAGCTTGCGGCCCAGCCTGAGGTCCAGCGTGACGAACGCGCCAACCGGCCTACGGACCCCGAAGCCGGCCAGACGGCGGCCGGCTTCGGGCCTCAGGCATTCACAAGCGGTCAGCG
>CAXTMW010000054.1:0-5591 GCA_964245455.1 uncultured Acidobacteriaceae bacterium | reverse complement strand
GCACGCTGGACACTCGGCGGCATGGTCGGGCGCAGCCCGTCCATGGAGCGCCTATTTCTGCAGATGCGCTACCTGGCCGGCCACCTTCGTTCGGCGCTGATCGAAGGCGAGCGCGGCACGGGCAAGCAGCTTGCGGCGCGCACTTTACATGAGCTTGGGCCAGTGCGGGACCGCGGCTTTATCTCAGCGACGGCCGACGAGTTCCTGTCCGGCGCAAACGCGGCGGCTGGCCTGGAGCAGGCGCGCGGCGGCACGCTGCACCTCCAGTATGTGGACGCGCTCAACCATGAGCAGCAGGGCCGACTGCTGCACCTGCTTGGCTGGATTCAGCAGCAGCAGGCGCAGGGAGCCCGCGGGGTCATGGCCGCCGGAGCGCCTTCCGCCGGACCCCGTGCCCTGATTCTTTCCTCGCGCCGCGCGCTTCGGCCGCTGGTGCTCTACGGCAAGTTCCGCAGCGACCTCTACCAGCAGCTCTCGGCGGTGCAGCTCCTTTTGCCGCCGCTCGGCGACCGCCGGGATGACATCCCGATGCTGGTGGAACTGTTTGTGACCCGCTACGCCGAGAGCTACGGCAAGCGCATCCGCGGCGTGGCTCAGGATGCCCTTACACACTTGCAGCAGCACCCCTGGCCTGAGAACGTGGGGGAGCTTGAGAACGCTGTTTCCCGTGCCGTGCTGCGGGCCGAAGGCGAATGGCTGCGCGTCCGGGACCTTCTGCTGCCGGCCCGCGCTCAGGAGTTTGTCGAGAGTCGCACCGAGAACCCTATCGCTGACGACGCCGGGGGGCGCGTTGCGGCGCGGGGGAGCGCGGGTGAACAAGACCGCACCGTGCAGGCCGCCGGTGTGCGTGGTGCGGTTCTGGAGCCGTTCAGCGCGAGGCGGACTGCCCTTGTAAGGCCAGTCCCGGTTTCTCTGAAGACACCTGTGCCAGCACACTTGCAGGCGCACAGCCAGCCGCAGGTCGTCGCTGCCCGGGTCTTTGGGTCTGAGCAAGACCGGAGCCTCCGCCCGGAAGCACGTCCATACACGCGGCCAGACATGCGGCCAGACATGCGGCTTGGGCAAAGCGAGCCGCCTTCCGGGCGGTCTCTTGTTCCGGAACCCCGGGCTGCGGAGGCTGCCGGCGCTCCTTTGGACCCAAATCTGGATCGCGCCATCATGCGCCATATCGAGCACGTGCTGCGGAGCACCGGCGGCAACAAGCTGCGCACGGCACGCCTGTTGGGCATCAGTCGCTCGACGTTGTACCGGCTGCTCGATGCCCACGCGGTTGCGCGCGGCGGCTCCGGCGAGTTCGGCCTGCCGGGGCGTGCCGATCGGCCGGCTTGAGGTCCACTGCGGGCGACCCTCTGGGGTACACTCGGCAACAACAAGCCCTGCTTCTGAAGACGCTCCCGGTTGGGAGCAGGGCGCGGTTCTTTGCCGAGTGCACAAGTGTTTGCCTCACCTGAGTCGCCTGAGCCGGAGTCTCCTGCGTTACGAGTCTCCAGATCACAAGTTCCCTGGTCACGGGTCTCCGGATTACGGGTCTCTCTGGTGGATAGGCGCTGCGACTGCCGCAAGGCGATGCACCCGGCTTGTCGACCCCGATGCTCCCGAGGATTCTGCCCGCCCATGCCAAAGCCCCACGCCGCCCTCCTCGCCCTTGCCGCATTTTTGTCTTCGTCCATGGGGCTCCATGCCCAGCACCCGGGAAGCTTTCCTAGGTCGGCGGTTGCTCCCCCGGCCGCCAAGGAGACCGCGCCGGCATCCACAGCGCCGGCGAGCGCGCGGGCAGCCGCGCTTGAAAGCCTGCTGGATGAGATCTGGCAGGACGAGCTCGTGCACAACCCGGTGTTTGCGACCGCGGTCGGCATCAACCGCTACAACGACCGCCTGGAAGACTACTCAGCCGCCGCCTACAATGAGTCGCTTGCCCGGGGAGCGGGCTACCTCGAGCGGCTTGCGGCCATCTCGACCGATGGGCTTCCGGAGCAGGAGCAGCTGTCGCGAGAGCTGATGACGCGCCGGCTCGTCGAGCAGCAGCAGGAGGCTTTGTATAAGCCGTGGGAGATGCCGGTCAACCAGTTCAACGGCATCCAGGTCGACCTGCCGCAGATCCAGTCGATTGCGCCGTTTACCTCGGTCAAGGACTACGAGGACTACATCGCGCGCCTCCGTGCCCTGCCGCGCGCGTTTCAGCAGGTCACCGATGCAATTGACGTCGGCATCAGTGACAAGCGAACCCCGCCCCGGTTTCTGCTCGAAAAGGTGCTGAGCCAGACCGAGACCCTGGCCGCGGCGAAGCCGGAGGACAGCCCGTTTGCGCGGCCGCTTGCGAAGTTCCCAGCGGGCGTCAGCGCGGCTGACCAGGCGCGGCTCCGCGCGGAGCTGCTGGACGCGATCACGAAAGATGTGGAGCCCGCTTACGCGCGCTTCGCCCGCTATGTGCAGAGCACCTACATCCCGGCCGGCCGCGCCGAGCCCGGTGTGTGGGCGCTGCCGGACGGCGATGCCTACTACGCGTTCCGCGTAAAGCAAAGCACAACCACCGACATGACCCCGGCGCAGATCCATCAGGTCGGCGTGGAGGAAGTGGCGCGTGACGAGGCGGAAATCCTCGCCATCGCGCCCCGGCTGCCGCCGACCCGAAGCAGCACCCGACGAGCCGCGAAGCCTTGCTGGACGCTTACCGGCGCGACCTGGACGCGATGCGGCCGAAACTGCCTGAGTACTTCGGCATCCTGCCCAAGGCGCAGCTCGAGGTGGAGCCGGTGCCCGCCTACTCTGAAAAGGAGCAGGCCCCGGCCTACTACCAGGGCGGCACCCCGGACGGCTCGCGCAAGGGCGCGATCTACATCAACACCTATGACTTCGCCCACCGATCGCTCCCGAACGTCGAGTCGATCGCGTACCACGAAGGCATCCCCGGCCACCATCTGCAGATTTCGATCGCGCAGGAACTGACCGGCCTCCCTGAGTTTCGCAAGCACGGCGGCTACACGGCCTACACTGAGGGCTGGGGCTTATACGCGGAGCGGCTCGGCAAGGAGATGGGCTTCTACCAGGACCCATACTCGGACTACGGCCGGCTCGAAACCGATATCTTTCGGGCGGTGCGGCTGGTGGTGGATACGGGCGTGCACGCGCAGCACTGGACGCGCGGGCAGATGATTGACTACTTCCACGCGCACACCGGGCTCGATGAAGCGACCGTGCAGGCCGAAACCGACCGCTACATCGCCTGGCCCGCGCAGGCGCTCGGCTACAAGATCGGCCAGCTGGAGCTGTGGAAGCTGCGCACCGAGGCTAAAGCCGCGCTCGGCAGCCGGTTTGACAACAGAAGCTTTCACGACCAGGTGCTCGGGGCCGGGCCGCTGCCAATGGACATCCTGGAGAGCAAGATTACGCGCTGGGTCGCCGCCGGCGCGCCCGCGACCAGTACGGCGTCCGGCACGGGAGCAGGCCGATGAGTCAGGAGCGGACTCAGGAGAAGTCTCAGGACGGGTCCCAGCGCCGTCCACGCATCGCCGTGCTGGGCGCGGGCAAGATGGGCGGCATCCTGCTGCAGGCTTTTTTGAAGCAGCAGCTGTTCGCGCCGGACGAGATTGCCGCGACCGTGGCTCACGAAGAGCGCGCTACTGTGCTTTCCACGCAGTGGGGCGTCGAGGTCACGACCGACAACCTCCGCGCGGCCGCGTCGGCGGACATTCTGCTGCTTGCGGTCAAGCCGTTCCAGATCGCCGAAATGCTCGAGCGCATCCGGCCTGCACTCACGTCGTCGGACGGGCAGAAGAAGCTGCTTATCTCCGTTGCAGCCTCGGTGCGCACTGCCGCGATCGAGGAGGCCGCCGGCCTCGACATCGCAGTCATTCGCGCCATGCCGAACACGCCTTCCACGCTCGGCGCGGGCATCGCCGGGTTGTGCCGGGGGCGCTTCGTCTCAGACGAGCAGATGGAGCTCGCCTCCCGCATCTTCGCAACGGTCGGGCGCACCGTCATTGTCGATGAAAAGCACATGGACGCGGTGACGGGGCTTTCCGCGAGCGGCCCGGCGTTTATCTACATCATTCTGGAGTCGCTCGCCGAGGCAGGGGTTAAGGTCGGCCTGCCGCGCGACATCGCGACGCTCCTTGCCGCCCAGACAACCTTCGGCGCGGCCAAGATGGTGCTCGACACGGGCTACCACCCGGCGCTGCTCAAAGACGCGGTCACGACCCCGGCCGGCTGCACCATTGACGGCATTCTTGAGCTTGAGGAAGGCGGTCTGCGCGTGACGCTGATCAAGGCCGTGATGCGCGCTACCGAGCGCGCTCGCGAGCTGGCGAAAGGGTGAGCCCCTTCTTGTCAGCGCGAAAAAGGCATGACGATCGCTTGCATCGGTGGCAGCATGCACCGCATGGAGTTCGCGTTTGAGGCGTTCGTTCTGAATAATCCTCTACTGCTGACTCGATGCCTTGATAGTTTGCTGACAACGGTTCTGTCCATAAATGATCGATCGGGTGAAGTGATCAACTGCGTAGTGCGATAGGACGCTGCCAGCTTAGGAAACAAGATTTAGTAAATGCCGTCCGTTGTTAGTAAAAGCACTGAAAGCATGATCCAATTCGTCGTCGACTATCCTGAGATAGTCACGCGCACATCCTCATGGTCACTCAAGGCTACCGTTTAGGCTGGCTCATCCTCACCATCTGTTTCAACATGAAGTGGGGCGCGACTCGGCTCATCAGCTTCAAAACATTGCTGAGGCCCGGACGGACCTCCACCTGGCCGGCCTCGATGCCTGCAATGGCCTTTTTTACAAGCAGGGTCACATCCATGCCCTTCTGGCCTTGCATCTCGGCCTTGAACTCGCCCCGGAACAACGGCGTCTCTGTTCCCGGCGGCGCCAGTTCCACCGCGGTCACGCTCGTGCCTTTGAGCTGCACGCGCAGGGACTGCGTGAAGGGGTGAAGCGCGGCTTTCGTCGCGCTGTATATCGGTGAAATGGGTAGTGGAATGAAGGCGAGCCCGGAAGAGACGTTCACGATCAGCGCCTCCCTCTGTGTCTTCAGGTGCGGAAGGAACTGCTGAATCATGCGTACCGGACCGCTCAGGTTGATGTCGATCTCACGCGTCACATCGTCCAGGGAACGGGTCTGATGGATGTTGAGGTTTCGCATGATGCCGGCGTTGTTGATGAGCACGTCGAGCGCCGGGAAGCGGGCGAGCACACTGTCGTGCAAGGCGGCGATGGCTGCGGGGTCGCTTACGTCGCTCCGGAACGTGTGGAGATTGGGCAGCGAACGCTTTGCCTGATCGAGGCGGTCTTGCTCGCGTCCTGTAACGATGACCACGTTGTCGCGGGAAAGCAGCTGTTTCGCCAATTCGAAGCCGATGCCGCTGGTGCCGCCTGTAATGAGGATCGTCCGTTTGATCAACTTCATACGAATTTCCTTATGCCGTACATGCCGCGCCGGCGAGCAGCGCGGCGAAGATGGCCACGATAATCCGGGGTTGAGGGTACTCGATAGAGTGAAGGCAGATGGCAAGCCAGGCTGCAGCCGCCGCAAATCCAAGGCTCAGGCCCGGCCAGCGCTGCAGCGGCGAGCTCGCGTTACGCAAAACCAAGA
>CAXTMW010000053.1:16360-19522 GCA_964245455.1 uncultured Acidobacteriaceae bacterium | reverse complement strand
GTTGCGCGGCAGTTAAAATGGACTCGCTGGTGTAAGCAGGCAACGCATGGACCATGTTGGCATTCGCGGGGGAAAACCGCTGTTGGGCTCGGTACTCGTTTCAGGCGCGAAGAACTCGGCGCTGCCGTGCATGGCCGCGGCTATCCTGACCGCCGACGAGGTTGTGCTCGAAAACATTCCGCAGGTGCAGGACATTGAGACCGAGCGCAAGCTGCTCGTGTCGATGGGCGCGGAGGTCGAGCTGGGCTACGGCCGCGCGCAGCACCGCACCACGGTGAGCTGCGCGGTACTGTCGGACCCGACGGCGAAATACGAGATCGTCAAGACGATGCGTGCATCTTCCCTGGTGTTGGGGCCGCTGGTCGCGCGTGCAGGCCTGGCGCGCGTGGCCATGCCGGGCGGCTGCGCGATTGGCGGGCGGCCAATCGACCTGCACATCAAAGGGCTTGAAAAGATGGGCGCGACCATCTCCTACGAGCACGGTTACATTGAGGCGCGCGCCGAACGGCTCCGCGGCACCGAGATCGCCTTCGACAAAATTACAGTCACCGGCACCGAAGACCTGTTGATGGCGGCCGTGCTGGCTGAGGGGGAAACGCTGTTTGAAAACTGCGCGTGCGAGCCCGAGGTGGTCGACCTGGCGACGATGCTGACCGGCATGGGCGCACAGATTGAGGGTGCGGGCACGCCGACGATCCGCGTCCAGGGCGTCGAAAAGCTGCACGGGGTGCGGCACCGCATCAACCCGGACCGCATTGAGGCGGGCACCTTCCTTATCGCGGGCGCCATCACCGGCGGCGACCTGAGCGTGAACAACTGCAACCCGGCGCACCTGGGCGCGGTCATCCAGAAGCTCGGGGACTGCGGCGCGCGCATCGAGATCCTCTCGAAAGACACGATCCGGGTGCGCAGCGAGGGCAATCTGAAGGCGACGGACGTGTCGACGCAGGAGTATCCGGGCTTCCCGACCGACATGCAGGCGCAGTACATGGCGCTTGCGACGCAGGCCGAGGGTACCTCGATCGTCACCGAGAACATCTTTGAAAACCGCTTTATGCATGTGAGTGAGCTGATCCGGATGGGCGCGAACATCAAGGTGGACGGGCGAACCGCCACCATCACGGGCCGCACGCCATTGTCAGCCGCGGCGGTGATGTGCTCGGACCTGCGTGCCTCGGCCTCGCTGGTGCTGGCGGCGCTGGTCGCCGACGGCGAGTCAATATTGGACCGGGTCTACCACATGGACCGCGGCTACGAGCACATCGAGGAAAAGCTGCGCGGGGTCGGGGCGCAGATCCGCCGCATGGGCAAGGTGTTTGGGTGAGCCGATCTCGGGATACACCGACAAAGGAGCCGGCATGGCTGAACGGTTAGCAAAAGACCAGAGCGAGTCGCTGCGCGCATACCTCGTGGAACTGCTGGAGGGCCACAGCGCTCACTTGGACGCGCAGTCAGTCTTTGGCGGCGTGCGGCCCGAGCACTGGGGTAGCGCGCCGCCGGGTACGCCACACACACTGTGGCAATTGCTGGAGCACACGCGCTTCACACTGCAGGACCTTCTCGCGTTCTCGACGGATCCGGCGTACACAGCACCCAAGTGGCCGGATGCGTACTGGCCGGAGGAGTCGGCACCGCTCGACGCGGCATCCGCGAAGCGCGCCGCGCAGGTGCTTGAGGACGAGACGGAGCGGATGATCGCGCTCGTCGAGGACCCGGCGACGGACTTGTTTGCACCGATCGCGTGGGGCGAAGGGCAGACAATCCTGCGCGAAGCACTGCTTGCCGCTGACCACACCAGCTACCACATGGGCCAGGCGATGTTTCTGCGCAAGCAGCTGGAAGCGGACGCTACGCCCAGCTGACCGCGAGGTGCCACCGAAGCCTGCGGTCGCCGGCTTTCGCCAGGACGCGTTCATACTGCCGCAGCTCCTCGGCAAGCGCGCCCATGGGGCCGCCGAGCACAGCGGGATGCGCTTCCAGATAGCCGATCAGGGCTTTGATCGTCGCGAGACCCTCATGCGGAGCAAACCACTGCGGCTCCGGCAGTGAGTCGGTCCACTCAGGATCGCCCGCGCCCTGTTCCAGCAGCATGGCCATCGAGTTGCGGTCGGCGGAAAAGAAGTCCAGCAGCGGCGGCACCTGGAGCGAGCGGGCAATCTGCTCAAGCTCGCCCTCGTTGCGGGCCAGCTCGTGCCCGTTCACGTAGGTGTCGTAGCCGGGGTCGTCGCCTTCCACCACGATGTAGAAGCACGCGCTCATCAGGCCCAGTGTACGCGGCTTGCGGGCCGTTTCAAGCGTGTTCGCGCGGGCGAGTACTGCCGAGCGTAAGAGGCGCTTCGTCGGCTGCGCCGGGTGCGCGGAGCACGGTGACGCAGCAGGCCAGCAGCACGCAGGCCGCTTCAAGCAGCAGAGGCGGCGGGCAGAGTCGGGCAAAAGCAGCGCCCTCAGCCCAGGCGAATAAGAACTGGAGCCACTCCGTAGCGGCAATTTGCTCCGGGCGGAGTTGCGCCTGCGCCAGCAGAAGCAGCAGCAGCGTGTACGGCACGGCTGTCACGAAAGTGGCCAGCAGCGCGAGCGAGCCGGTCGTGACCGCGGTCCACTGCGCGAGCGGGGCGAGCTTCGGCGTGGGGTCAAGCAGCAGGCTAAGAGCGGCAAGCGCGGCAGCCGTCAGCGCACACCCGAGCGCGAGGCTGCGCGCGAGTGCGGAAAGCGGAAAGGTTGGTAGTCGGGCGGCAGCGTAGCGAAGGGCAAAAGCCTGGAGCACGACTGCTGTGAGAACCAGTAGCAACCAGGGGAGCCTGCTCGCGGCGAACGGGACGGAGCCGTTGAGCAGCACCAGCGTCGCGCCGATCGCGACCACCATCGCCGGCGATCGGCCCAGCGACCAGCCTTCGCCCAGGAGGCTGACCAGTAAAGGAAGCGCGGCATAGAGCAATGGAGCGAAGCCGGACCCGCCGTGCCGGCCGGCGACAGTGAGCAGCGCGACAGGAAGCGCGAGCAGGGTAAGGGCAAGCAGCACGGTGGTGCGCATAGGCACCCGCGTTTTCGGGCACTTCAGCAATAAGGCGGGACACAAGGCGACCGCGGCTGCCGCAAAAACAAGCGCGCCGGCAGCGTAGGGTGCGGCAATTTCAGCGAGCGAGGGAGCGAGGACCCATCCGG
>CAXTMW010000053.1:9943-16350 GCA_964245455.1 uncultured Acidobacteriaceae bacterium | reverse complement strand
TGCGCCCGCGAGAAGAAGGATGGAGCGCAGCCGCATGGGTGGATGGTAGCGGATGCAGTGTGCGGCTTATGATACCGCCGCTGCCGAGCGCTTCCATCGCGGTCGCCGGGTTCGGGTCTTCATGAGCGACGAAGGTCAACCCGGTTTCACCTACGCCCACCAGGAGTAAAAACGAAGCGCTTCACAAGACAAGCGAGAGAGCCGCATTTACGGGAAAGCCGCGCTTGCTTCTGAAGTTATGAGCTAGATGAGCTAAAGGTTGAGACAGAAGCGTTCCCGGCTTCAGCAGGAGTTATGCTTGGACTCGCACTCAAGAGTGGAGCGTTGTGAGCCGGGATTCCAAGGAAGTACTCGAACGTAAGCAAAACATTCCGCGCTTCTTTGTGGAGCATCCAGCTATCGCCTGGGTGCTGGGAGTGCTCGTACTTGCCTGGGGCGCCCTTGGCTACACTGTTATGCCGAAGCTGAAAGATCCGGTAACACCCGTGCGCGAGGCCCTCGTCATCGTGGATTGGCCGGGTGCAAGTGCGGCTCAAGTGGAGCAGCAGCTCACCGAGCGGCTGGAGGGCGTCATTGCCCAGAACGACATGGTCAGTGAGATCAGCTCGGCGTCCCGTCCGGGAGAGTCGGTCATCAACTTTTCGCTCGATGAGTACCACGTAAAAGATACGGCAAAGGAATTCGATGACGTCGGCATCAAGCTGGCGCAGGTAGCGGGGCTGCCCGACGGTGTGGGCCCTGTGCAGTACTTCAACGATTACGGCACAACAACCACGCTGATGCTCACTGTCGCCAGCCCCCCGGTTCCCGATGCGGAGATTGGGCGCCGCGCACGGGAAATTCAGCCCGTCATTGAAGCGGCCCGGCGAAGCGCGGGTAGTCCGAACAATGCCGTATCCATCGTCTTCTGTATGCCGCAGGGTCTTGATCCGACGGACCTCACCGATATGGTCCGGCAGCTCTCCGGTAACCTGCTTAGCAAGCAGCTGCTTCTTTCTCCGCGTGTGCTGTCCGCGCCTGGAGCCGTCGTTCTTGACGGAACATCTTTCCGCGGCGAAGAGGAGCTCAGGGAAGCACTCGCAAACTATGCGGTTCACCGCATCGGCGCCGGCGATTTAAACCCTGACATCTGGGTTCCCGCGATCGTTCACGAACCCTCAGGACTTGCAACCCGGCTTCGCGGGCTCAGCCCGAGCAGATATACCCCTCTCGAACTTGACCGCTTCACTAACAAAATCGCGCGAAGCCTGCAAACCGTTGACGAAGTTACAAAAGTAGATCGGACTGAAATAGCCGAGGAACAGGTCCACCTCACCTTTGAACCGGAGCGGCTCCTGGCGGCGCATCTGAACCCGTTTGCACTTCCGATGCTCCTTCATGATCGCAACACGGTGATCGCCGGTGGAGAGGTCCGTGCCAGCACGCGGACCGAAGTGGTACCGGAGGGCGCGCTGCACAGCCTCAGCGATCTCCAGATGCTTCCCTTGCCGCCCGGCCAGGGCCGTCCTGCTGCTCACCTCAAGGATGTGGTCAACGTCGAGAAGGGCTACGAAACGCCGCCGAAGTTTTTCAACCTGTTGACCTACCGCGACGCATCCGGCAAGTGGCAGCAAGGTCGTGCCGTCACCATCACCGCGAGTATGCGTCCCGGCCGTCAAATCGCGGATTTCGCAAAAGCGGTGAACGCGAACCTCGAAGCCGTCACGAAGCTCGTTCCGCGCGATCTGGTCATCCGGCGCACCTCGGACCAGCCGCGCCAGGTCCGGGAGGACATCACCCTCTTTACAACCTCACTCTTGGAGGCCGTCGCTCTCGTCGTGCTGGTTTCGCTGGTGGGCTTTTGGAACTGGCGTTCCGCGGCGTTGATGGCTGCATCGATCCCCATCACTCTGGCGCTGACGCTTGGATTGATGGCTCTCGTCAGGGTCAGCCTGCAGCAGGTCGCGATCGCGAGTCTCATCATCGCGCTTGGCCTTCTGATCGATGACCCCGTCGTGGCAGGAGATGCGATTCAGCGTGAGCTTGCCTGTGACACGCCGCCGGCCACCGCGGCGTGGCTCGGCCCTACCAGGCTTTCCCGCGCCATTCTCTTTGCCACCATCACAAACATTCTCGCCTATCTCCCGTTCCTGCTGCTCCGTGGAGACATCGGGGACTTCATCCGCTCGCTTCCGGTGGTCATCACGTGCTCATTGATTGCATCCCGCATCGTTTCCATGACCTTCGTTCCGCTGTTGGGCAAGGTGTTGCTGCGCCGAAAGTCCGGCGCGGAGGCGCCCCCGCTGCTGTCAGACAAGCCCCGGCATGGGTTCGCAAGCGTCTACTTCGCCGCGGGGTGCTGGGCGATCGCTCATCGCAGGCCGGTCCTCGCTGTCTCACTGCTCTTGCTGCTTGCCGGGGGCCTGGCTGCTTCCCGGCTCAACTCAGCCTTCTTCCCCTACGACCTGCAATACCTCTCGTACGCGGATGTGTGGCTTCCTGAAGGAGCAACCTTCGCTGAAACCCGCGCGACCAGCGCACAAGTGGAAGACATCATCAAGAGCGTCTCCGACAGGTATGCCGCGGATCGTAAAAGCGCGCATTTGGGAGCGCCGGTACTCAAGTCGCTGACGACGTTTGTGGGTGGGGGAGGCCCCCGCTTCTGGGATTCTGTCTCCCCGGAGCCGCCGCACCTCAACTACGCGGAAGTGCTGATTGAAACGATGGACAAGCGCGATACGAGCGCCCTGGTCCCTTTGCTGCAGGCCGAGATCTCGAAGAGGGTCACCGGGGCTCGCGTCGATGTGCGGCAGCTTGAAACAGGACCGGCAATTAGCGCACCGGTTGCCGTCCGCATTTTGGGCCCGGATGCCGACACATTGCGGCGCTTGTCCGCGCAGCTTCAAAGCGTATTCTGGGCCGACCCGCTCGCGGTCCGCATCCGCGATGACTGGGGGAGCGACCGGACGGACATGCGTGTACTTGTAGACCCGGAGAAAGCGGCCAAAGCAGGAATTACGAATCAGGATGTGGGGAGATCGTCGGCCATGAACACGAGCGGTCTTCCCGTGGGAAGCCTGCTCGACGGCGACCGGACCGTCCCCGTCCTTCTTCGGCAGCGCCATGGGGAACGGTCCTTTCTCGTGGATCCCGCAAGCCAGTATGTGTATCGAGCCGGCGGCGGCGCGCCCGTTCGCCTGGGGCAGGTCGCCTCCCTCCAACTCGCGCCGCAGGTCGCCCTGCTGCGCCACTACAATCGTTCTCGGGCCATCACAGTCTCCTGCTATCCATCTGCCGGGGCGCTTGCTTCCACTGTTTTGAAACGAGCGAGGCCGGCGATCGACGGCATGGCGAGGAACCTTCCCGCAGGCTATTCACTTAGCCTTGAAGGTGAATATAAGGAGCAGAGGAGCGGCTTTGGCGACCTTGCCATCGCGCTCGCGGTCTCCATTCTCACGATCTATCTTGCGCTCGTGGTGCAGTTCCGGAACATCATCAAGCCGCTCATCGTTTTCGCGGCCATCCCTTTCGGGTGCGTTGGCGCTTTCCTCGCGCTCGCCATCATGGGGGAGCCCTTTGGCTTCATGGCATTTCTTGGTGTAGCAAGTCTTATCGGCGTCATCGTGAGCCACATCATTGTGCTCTTCGATCGTATTGAGGAACAGCACGATGGAGGCGGGGCTTTGCTGGACACCCTGCTCAACGCGGGTCTGCTGCGCTTGCGGCCCATCCTCGTCACAATAGCTGCCACTGCGTTTGCCCTCATTCCGCTTGCTTTGCATGGCGGCCCACTCTGGGAACCGCTGTGCTACGCGGAAATTGGCGGGCTGCTGCTCTCAGGCCTTGTTACCCTGCTTCTTGTACCCACTCTGTATGCCTTCTTTGTCCTCGATTTGAAATGGATTCAGTGGACTGCGCAGAACACATCTCAGAGTGAGATTCCGTCAGCTTCCTAGCATATTTGGTACCCAGGCGGGCGCGATTATCCTAAACCAAGCAGCGGCGTTACTGTTTGTGCTCGAAGATACGGAATTGGTAAGCATCCAGCGAGACGGCGGGAAGCGCAACCCGGGTCTCTGCTGCTACCGCGAAGGGACTCTCGCTCTGCACCCAGGAAGAGGAACCAGCCTCAACCGTGCCGCGAAAAGGCGTGCCTGAAAGATTGATGACGACCAGGATCTCCTCGTTCGAGGACTTGCGCAAATAGCTGAGAACGCGCTGCTCATCGGAGTTGTGGACCCAGGTGAGCGTGCCTTGCCAAAGCGCGGGATGACTTGCGCGGAAAGGAATCATGAAGCGGTAGAACTTGGCAAACTCCGGATGTATGCGTGCGGAGGGCCAGTAGATCTTAACCGTTTCAAAGAGGGCCGGCCCTGTGGACGGGGCGGCATCGCCAACCTCCATGCCGTTGTAGAGCAGCGGGACCCCATCGAGCGTGAACATCAGCGCCGACGCGGCCAGCGCGGCCGGCGCGCCAAAGCGATTGATAGCGCGATCAGTGTCGTGATCGTCGGAGATGAGCATGTGCGTCGCCCCTTTCGGGAAGCGTCGCCGCTCCTTTTCGATCGTGGCCTGCAGGTCACTCGCAGGCGCGCCTTTCATCATGACTTCATCCAGTTTGAAGAGCAGCGGCCAGTCGTAATCGAGCGAAAAGGCGCTGCGCTCAAGCTCGGGCTTTGCGGCTTCGGCCAGCATCAGCAGGTCAGGGTTGAGTTGGTCGAGCGCCGCGCGCGCCTGCTCCCAGAAGTTGGTGGGGAGTTCGCCGGCCGCGTCGCAGCGGTAGCCGTCTACCTTGAACTCCTTCCTCCAGTAAAGAAGCACATCGACCATGTACTGGCGCAGCGCGGGGTTGGTGTAATCGAGCGCGGCGACATCGTTCCAGCCGTGCGGCGAGATAAGTTGGCCATCCTTGTCGTGCTTATAGAAACCAGGGTGCGTCATCATGACGCTGTCGAAAGAAGTATGGTCAAACACCATGTCGAGGATCACCTTCATGAAGAGAAGCTGCGCTTATTCGACTAAGTGCCGCAGGTCTTCTTTGCTGCCGAAGCTGGAATCGATGGCATAGAAATCGCGAACAGCATAGGGGCTTCCGTTCGGGCCTGCCTTTTTCAGCTGACCTGGTGGGTGGATCGGCATGAGCCAGACGACTGTAACGCCGAGACTCTTAAGTCGATCCAGTGCCGCAGTGACTCCGTTGATATCCCCCGCCGGAGAAAAGTCGTGCACAAAGACTTCGTAAATGAGTCCGGGCTGCAACCAGGCCGGGTTGCTGCGGGCCGGCAGTGAGGCGAGATGCGGGTCTTCAGGGTTTTCGTCCTGAGCGTAGGTGAACCCTCCTGTCAGCTGCAGGCACACTAGCAGCGCGCAGCTGGTCCTCCGATGTTTCTTTAGCATGGTTTATCAACCGCCTGAGATGAGCGCCACCGGTATGGAAAAGGGCAGGGCGTAAGTGAATCTACGTCCCTGCCCTGCTTTTGCAACGCGACGTCCTTGAGCTAGAAGGCCAGACGCGCTGCCAATTGAATCTGGCGCGGTGCTCCGTGGAGACCTGTAATTTTACCGAAAGTACTGGGCGTGCCCTGCCCGTTATTCGGGTTAGCGAAGTTAGCTGTGTTGAAGACGTTGAACGCATCCCCATGAAGTTCGAGTTGACGGCCCTCTGCAATGTGGATGTTTTTCTGAACACCCAGGTTCATAGTTCTGCTCCCCGGACCGTAAACCTGGTCTCTTCCAAGGGTACCGACTCGCGTGTAAACGCTGCTTGTCGTTCCATCAGTTGCCTTAACACTGGGTATGTTCACGCTAGAGAAGGAGTTCGTGTTGAACCATGTTCCGCTGATGCTCTTCGGATAGGTGATTGGGGCAACAAGATCAGGCCGGTTCCCAGGCGAGGAGCTTCCTGCCGCTGACAGATCAACCGGCTGACCGGTGGAGAGAAGAACGATGTCGTTTAGCTGCCACCCGCCAATTGCTAGGTCGACAAACCGGGAAGAGTTACTCCCGAACTGCTGGCCGCGTCCAAACGGAAGGTTGTAGACGAAGGATCCGCTGGCAATCTGCCTCGTATCGAAGTTTGAGTTGCCGTAGTTCGCCTTCTGATCGTAGGCAAGCAGAATTGTAATCGGTACGCCACCAAAGGCAGTGTCCGAGTTGTCAAGAGCATGAGACCACGCGTATGAAGCAGTCGCTAGGAAGTTCGTGCCCCGGTGATCGAAATGTGTTTGAAGACCCTGGTAGTTGGAGAAACCGTCATATGCGTTGTAAGTGACGCTGCCTAGATTGGGAAACGGCCGTGTCGTTCCACCAATGTTGTAGTCGTTGTAGTCGTTGTAGTACGTCGACAGCCGATCACCCCTGGTTCCGACATAGGCGATGCTGAGCACGTCCTTATTGCCGAATTGTTGCTGGAGCTGAATATTCCACTC
>CAXTMW010000053.1:7389-9933 GCA_964245455.1 uncultured Acidobacteriaceae bacterium | reverse complement strand
GATTGACAGCGATCTCGTTGATCCCCTGCGGAGGTGCGGCAGGTTTGAAGTTAACGTAGCCCGGTCGCGCGAGTGGGGTGGTTACGGCTGCTGGACCCGTGTAGCCGGCGCAGCTGTACGGAGCGCCCGTTGTAGCAGTCTGTCCCGAGAGTGTGAGGCAGTACCCATTGCGAGCAAAATAGCTTGTGTTGCCACCGAACGGTGGGTCTTGGCCTAACTGATTGCTGATGCCGCCATAATCGGGAAAGTAGAAGATACCGTAGCCGCCATGGATGGCGCTCTTTCCATCTCCCCGCAGGTCATACGCGAACCCGACCCGAGGTGCGAAGTCTAAATAGTCCTGGTTGCGAATGCTGCTCGGCACCCCGTTTTTGCTTGCCTCAAGAATGGTTCCATTCGCGAGGTTCAGGGACGATTGTCTCCCCTGCACTTCAGAAGGCCAGGTCAGCAGATCCCAGCGAAGGCCCAGGTTGACAGTAAGCCGGTTGTTGACGCGCCAGTCATCTTGAGCAAAAACAGCGTCCTCCTGGCTGTTATTTGCGAAGTATCCGGTCTGTGCGCCGATCGCATAATTATCGAGTCCACCGGCCTCAAACTCGCTCTCCGTATAGCCCGTGAACTCTGAGCCATTTCCATCATCGAAGTAGCCGCCCTTGCCGAAGAGAGGCCGATAGAAGGCGACCTGCCGGAATAGATAGGTACCACCCAGACTTAGCGAGTGAGCCCCACGATTGATGGTGAGCGTATCTGTCCCCTCATACGTGTTTTGCGGAGTAGCAAAGAGGCCAAAGTCGCCCGTGTAGGTGAGCTCGGAACCGCCGCCAATGAGCGGGCCGCCCTGATTTGGCACGCCTGCATCTGAGCCGGAAATACCCAGGATCCGACCCACGTCGATGCCCTCGTTACTCGGAGCGAAGGCGTAGTTGTCGTGATTGTAGGCCAGGCGTACCTCGTTGACGATCCTCGGCGAGAAGGTATGGGTATAGCCGAGATCGTAACCTCGCGCGTGAAGGAAGTTCGCCTGACCATTAGCCGAAAGCGGGGGCTCATTCGGCCCATTCTGCGCTAACTCCGAAGTTTGAGCACTGGTGGAGTTGTCGTACGAGAAGCGGAAGAAGAAAAGATTATTGGAATTGGGGTTCCAGTCGAGGCGCACATCGAAGGTATTGTAGGCGCGAGTGGAATGGTTATCCGTGAGGTAGTTGTTCAGCACCCGATCTGTACGTGTAGGCAGCGGAAACGCGTTGAAGTAGTTGAGTGCGACTGGATTGAGCCTGCCCGCTGGGATGATGTTGCCCGGAAACGGCTGCTGGGTCTGGGGATCGTAGATCTGGCCTTTGCTGTACGTAGGCAAATCCTTGTTCATATTGGCCTGGTTCGGCACATAAAGCGGGAACGAAGTGATATAGCTGCCCCCGGTCAGGGCAGGGTTCAGCAGTTCTGTGAAGTTACCCTGCCGCATCAATGCCGTTGGCACGGTATCGTAGTGCCCACCAAAGGGAACCAACTGACGCGTACCCTGATAGTCGCCGAAGATAAACAGCTTGTCCTTGAGCAGCGGCGCCCCAAGTGAACCGCCAAATTGATTTTGCCGAAAGGGCGGATTTGGTACGAACGGGGCACCTTGGAACTGGTAGTTCGGGTTAGCCGCCCACTTGCCGCTTCGGTTAAACTCGAACGCCGAGCCATGAACTTGATTCGTCCCCGAACGGATCGAGCTAATAACGAGTGCACCGCCCGCTCGTCCGTACTGGGCAGGAGCGACGTTGGTCGTAACCTTGAACTCCTGCGTCGCGTCAACCGGCGGGAAGAAGAGGATAACGTTCTGCAGCCCGTCGTTGTTGTCGACGCCGTCCAGGATGAAGTTGTTGGCCTGGCTGCGGGTGCCGTTGACCGAGAGAACGCCTCCGCCTGTTTCGCCGTTGCGTCCCACGGTGTCCTGACCATATTCAGCCTGAACGCCCTGCGTGACTCCTGGGGGGAGTATTGCGATGTTGAGGGCGTTGCGGCCGTTCAAAGGCAGCTGGGTGATCTGCTTGCCTTCGATCGTTTCGCCGAGGGTGGGATTTGCGGTGTCGACAAGGGAGGCTGCGCCCGTGACCTCGACAGAAGTGGAAACTGCTCCCGGAGTCAGTTGGAAGTCCACCGTCTGAGTTGAGGTGACGGTGACCGTTATGGGTTCGGTCTGGGACTGGAAGCCGGTTGCTTCAATCTTTGCGATGTACTCTCCGCGAGGAACGGCAGGGATGAGCAACTCGCCGCTGCCGTTTGATTTCGCGGTAAGGACCAGCCCGTTCTGCGTGTTCGTGATCGTGAGCGATGCATTCGGGATGACTGCCCCTGCAGCATCGCGGACAACACCGACAACCTGCCCTGAGTCGGATTGTGCGTACGCATGGAACGTCGGGACCCCTGCGGCGAGCAAAGCGAGGGTCGCTGCCAATGAGGTACGCCGGGCAGTGCGTCCGACTCTGAATCTTGGGAATTGCTTCATACTAGCGGTCCTCCTGAAGTGTTCGGCTACTGGACTGCACCTCCCCCGCT
>CAXTMW010000053.1:0-7379 GCA_964245455.1 uncultured Acidobacteriaceae bacterium | reverse complement strand
CACGGGGTTAGGGTCCGGCGCTTGGCTAGGTGGCTACCCAGACGTTTGTCGCGCGGCGAAGACGACGGTCAAGGTTAGCTATGAGGGTGTGCAATGGCTTTGCTCATCAATTCGCGCCTTATTAGGTATCAACGAGCAAGTACTTTGCTCACAACGAGTTACGTAGCTTTGTGTACAAAAAGCAGTCGAAGGACTGTCGCTTCGAGTATCGTTTATCTGGCATCGATTGAATGAAGGAGAGGGTTCCATCGTGGCGAGCTCGCAGACAGCTGTTCGGATTGCCTTCGGCCAATTCGAAGTGGATCTTCTTAGCGGGGAGATTTGGAAGTCCGGCTTCCGGGTCCGTATTCAAGAGCAGCCATTCAAAGTGCTCACAGCGCTGCTCGCGCGGCCGGGGCAAGTTGTTACACGGAGCGAATTGCAGCTGTACGTTTGGGGGCCCGACACAAACGTCGACTTTGAGCGTGCGCTTGCTGTCGCGATCAAAAAGGTTCGGGAAGCACTTGGCGACTCCGCCGAAAACCCCAGGTTCGTCGAGACTCTGGCGAAGCGCGGCTACCGTTTCATCGCGCCGGTCACAACAACCTCGCCTGGCGCCCAGCCCAACCCTGTCGACGAAGCTTACCCAGCAAACAAGGAGCTTGAGGATCACTCGCTTCGGCCATTCGCCCATGCGGAGACGGTTTCGGCGCCTTCACCATTTCCACGAGCGCTCCCCACGAATGCCGGCGAGTCAACCGCAGCGGTCCCCATGCCTGCGCTTGCAACCGCTTTGCGTTCGGAACACGTGTGGAGCAAACGCGAGGCGGTACTTGCCGGAGTGACGATGTTGCTGCTTGTCGTCGCATCAGCCGGCTGGTTTGCGAGGCAGCCGGCGCCCGAGCCGCCGGTGCGCGTTGACCAACTGACGCGGAACAGCCTGATTTCCTCCGGTCCGCCGAACATGGAAAGCCTGCTCACGCTGGCGGCGGATGGAGACCGCGTCCTGACCTCGATGTTGATCACGGGCAAACCGCAGCTCGCGTCGCTTGACCTGAGTACAGCAGAGGTCAAGCCGGTGCCCGTACCGGCGGAGCTCGCTTCGGCTACCTTGTGTGACATCTCGAGAGACAGCTCGCACCTGCTGCTGCGGAGCAATCTGAACTCGCGGTCAGAACAGCCGCTCTGGGTGGTGCCGACCGCAGGCGGCAGCGCAATGCGGGTCGGCAACGTGCTTGCCCATGCGGCTACCTGGATGCCGGAAGGCAGCAATATTCTGGTAGCGAGCGGCAATGATCTAAACCTGGTGGAGTCGGACAGCGGCGGTGTGATGCCATATGTGAAGCTGCCGGGACGAGCGTTCTCGTTGCGCTGGTCGCCCGACGGCAAGCTGCTGCGCTTCACATTGATGGACCCCTCGACCCACACCTCCTCTATCTGGGAGCTGCACAGCGGGAGCCGTACGGCAGAGCCGCTCCTGCACAGCCGTTTGGACCGCCCCTTTGCATGTTGTGGGACCTGGACAGCAGACGGCAAGGCATATGTGTTTCAAGCGAGCGACAACTTTGCCAGTGATTTATGGAAGTTGGAGGGCGATGGCACTGGAGCGGTATTGACACAGCTGACAAACGGCCCCCTGCGCTTCTCGGCGCCTGTAGCTGCGCGTTCCGGACGACAGATTTTCTTTTTCGGCGCGGATCCCCCCATGGGTTTGCAGCAATACGCGGGAGAACAAGTGGGTTTTCGGCCCGCGCAGGCATTTCTTGCCGAGGCAAATCGGGTGACCTACTCGCGAGACGGCCAATGGGTGGCGTGGACTGACCCGGTGGGAAAGCTATGGCGTGCGCGAGCATCGGACGGGTCGGAACGGTTGCAGTTGACTCCCGATTACCTGGATGCTTTTCTGGCGGAGTGGTCCCCCGACGGAAGCAGGCTTGCTGTCATGGCGCGTGCCCCTGGGCGGGCTTGGCAGATTTACCTGGTGAATAAAGACGGTGGCAGCCCGGAGACGCTCTTCAAGGATGCGCAAAACGCGGCCGATCCGGCCTGGTCACCGAATGGGCAGCAGCTCGTATATGGTCGAGAACCGGACACAATGGGTCAGGATAACGGGCTGCATACGCTCGCTGTTTTTAATCTTCGAAGCGAGACAACCGAGACCCTTCCACTCTCGAGAGGTCTGTTTAGCCCGCGCTGGTCGCCGGATGGAAAGTGGATCGCGGCGCTGACGCTAGACCAGAAAAAGGTCATGCTCTTTAACGTTATCGGGCGATCCTGGACGGAGCTTGCGGCCACGAGCGCGTCTGATCCGGTATGGAGCCGCGACAGCAAGGCTGTGTTCGTTCATGCGTTCATGGCCGACAAACAACCGATATTGCGCATCGCCGTGCCCGGGGGTGCAACGCAGGTTATTGCGGGAACAGGGGACTTCCATGCTGGGGAGCCGGCAAATTACTTCTTCGGCGGCCTGACGCCGGCTGACCTTCCACTGGTACAGCCGAGAGTCGGGACGGGCAATCTGTATGTAATGGATCTACGCCACTGATGCTGTGCGAAACGGAGCAGGCAGGAACACTTATGGTTCCAGCCTGCTCCGCTTTACGATGGGCTGTTCCTACTCTCGATCACTGACAAAGACCGCGGTTGTCAGTGCGGGAATGCTCGCCTTTCCTTGATTTTCGTCAAAGGTGGCTTGCCGGAGGGTTGTATCCGCCGAACTCTGCTGCACCGGATGCAGGTGGAGCGGCATGGCCGCAAGCGAGGCATCGGAAAAGCTGACCGCTGCATTACCGGCGTTAAAGAAGACCACGACGTGGTGGGCGCCTCCGTAGTTTTTCCCATGATCATCAAGCTTCATGACGATGAGGCCGGGAATCTGGCTCTGCCCGGTGTTGAGGAAGGTCAGGTTGGCCTGGACTTCGTCAAACGTAGCCATGCGGAACAAGCCGGTGCTGTAGCGGATTTTCAGGAACTCCTGAAATGCTGCAGTGGTTGCGGCTATGTTCTGGGGGGTTGGTTTTAACTCCGGGTTTGCGAGCAAAGGCTGCATGACGGGCCATTCTGCCTGGTTCACATTGCCGACCGGCAGCCCGATCCCCCAGTTATCCCCCTGCCCACTCCAGTCGATCTTGTTGAACCAGTCGCCGGAGTTATAGCTGCCGTTGTCCATGTCCTTCGAGCGCAGCAAATCGTCCGCCGCGTGGAAGAATGGTACGCCCTCAGCCAGCGCCAGCAAGCTCATCACGAGCACCTGCCGCCGCGCCCGTTGCGTCACTGTGTCTGTTGCCGCTGCCTTGATCTGGATCGCATCGAACAGCGTTTGGTTATCGTGGACTGAGCAGTAGTTCACGTCCTCAAGCGGTGTTGCCGCGTAACCGGCCGGCTGGCCGCCATAGGTAAGTTGTGCGCCGGTAACCGTTCGACCGAGATAGTTCTGGAAGGAGTAGTTTTTCAGCGCGCCGGCCAGGCTCAGGCGTATCAGGTCTGCCTCCTGCAGAAGCGTGGTCTGTTGATCGCCCGTCGGTGTGCTCTGGCTGGTAAAGCTGCTGGGGTCTGTTGCCAGGCCGGTCGCGTAGCCTTGCGTCTGTTCGTTCCCACCGAACGCATTGCCGCCCCGTACCGAGTCGCGCATCCGGTCATTGAAGCTGCCGATACCGGTGCCGTACAGGTTGATCTGGCTCGCGTTCGGGCCGATCGCGTTGTTAGCCGCTTCCGCTATCTGGAAGCCCTCGCCGTACATATAGATCTTGCTGCCGTCAATCCCGTCTTTTTCGAGGGTAAGTCCGTTCAATGCGTTGCGGATCGCCTGCATGTTGTAGACAAAGTGCAGGCCCATGGCGTCGAACCGGAAGCCGTCCACCTTGTACTCCTTCGCCTCCAGCAGAACCGTGTCAATCATCACTTTCTGCATCATCGCGTGTTCGCTCGCGGTGTCAGCGCAGCAGGAGCCGGTCTCCAGTCCACCGTTCGCGTCGAGCCGGTGGTAGTAATTCGGCACCAATTCATCGAAATTAGCCGTTGGAACCTGCCCACTTGCATAGGTGTGGTTAAATACCACATCCTGAATAACCCGAAGACCCGCATGGTGCAGCCCCTGCACCATGTCCCGGTACTCATGGACACGATTGGTCGGGTTGGTCGCGTAGGCTCCCTCGGGGGCCATGTAGTGAACCGGGTCATACCCCCAGTTGAAGGCGTCCGTTGTCTGGATGTTTTCGACCGCCTGTTGTTGCTCCTGCCCGTCCGGCGCGTATTGCGCGAGATTGCCGGTCGTCGCCCAGGTCGATTTGTCCTCGTTCACACTGCCGAAATGGAAGGTCGGCAGCAGGTGCACCGCCTTCAAACCCGAGCCGGCGAGCGTACGCAGGTGCCGCATACCATCGCTGTTGAAGTCGGTAAATGCCTCATAGGTGCCCTGGTGAGCCGCCGGCACGGTAGCATCCGCGATGCTGAAGTCCCGCACGTGCAGCTCATACACGTTGATGTCGTTGATGCTGGCGAGCGCGGGTGAGAAGGAGCCGTCCCAGCCCAGCGGCTTGGTTTCTTCCGACCCAAGATCCGTGATCCGGCTCATCGTGCCGTTCAAAGACAGGTCGGTTGAGTAGGGGTCAGTCGTGGTGTTGGTGACGACCGCCTGGTTGGCCGAAACAAACACCTGCGCCTGCAACTGGTAGTAACGACCTACCCAGTCTTCCTGCCCGGTTGCGGTCCAGACCCCGTTCTGCTCCTGCATGGGGATCGTCTTTTGGGGAGCCGTATCGGTCGGATTGTCGAACAGCAACAGCGACACGCTCTGTGCTGTCGGCGCCCAAACGCGGATCTGCACCGGCGAGGCTTGCTGCGTACCCGGCAGACCGAACGAGTTCGGAACGGCTCCGTGTTCGATCTGCACCCCGAGCGGCCCGTTATAGGTATAAAGGGCGTCGAGCGCGCCGAAGTTCTGGACGCCGGTCGCGTATCTCAGGTTGCCGCTTGCGTCTGTAGCAGAAACCTCCAACTGGCTCTTGAGAGCCTGCGCGACCACGGTCGGATCGACGTTGGCCGGCAGCTTGAACAGGGCGTAGCTCGACAGCTGTGGGAAGCGAGTCAGTTCATCTGCTGTCAAGGTGCCCGAGAAGGGTGTAAGCGGGATCGTAGTGCCGCCGGTCAGGCCAGTGGCCGTGATCTGCAGCCCCGCGGTCAGACTCGCGTTCAAGGCGTACGTCCAGCCGGACTGCGCGTACTGTGGCTGCAAGGCAACGGTGGTTGCATCAATCCAGTAGGCTTGCAGCTGGTTAAAGGGACCCTGGAGCAGCTGCGCCTCGGTCGGCAGTTGCGGAAAGACGTTGCCATCGCCCGAAACGACCCAGCCCTCGAGTTGCTGCGGAATCTGTAGCGAGAGATCGGACACAGGGTCTTTTACGCCTGTGGCGCAATTGTGAATGATAAAGCCGAGATGACCGCTGCTCACACCCACGTCGAAGTAAGGCCCGTAGCTGTCGTAGCCCGAGTAATAATCCTCCGTTGTGCAGAAGCTGCCCGTGGGATCCGTTGTCGCCCCATAGGAATATAGGCTCCAGTCAGCATAATTGCCATCTGGACGGAAGTAGTGGATACGCGCATGCCCTGCCGGGATCGGCGGATCCTGCCCGGTAGGCGGTCTCGAGGTCAGCAGGGTGCCGCTGCCGGCAAGCTCCCAGTACTCATTGCCTTGCGTCGCCGGGTCGGCGAACTCGGTCAGCAGAGAATCCTTGACATTGCCGGCATGGAAGATCAATCCCACATTGGTCGCGCTCGCGGTGACGCCGACATCGAAGTAGGCACCGAAGCTATCAATCCCGGCAATGGGAACTGGGCCGGCGCCGAAGTTGTTCGGTTCAGTTGTGTCGTTGTAGGCGTACACGGTCCAACCGGTGTATTTGCCGTCCGGTCGGAAGTAGTGCAGCCGGATATCTCCGCTTGGGATCGGCGGAACAGCCTGTGCGCGGGCGATTCGGGGAGCGATCCCAGAGAGTAAGGGAACAAGGCAGATGAGAGTACGGCGAACGTGCGCGTGAGAAACCATGTTGAAACAGACCTCCAGAGTGTACGACCCGTACTCCACACACCCATTCGGAGAGTTCGCAAGGAGCCGGCCATGTTCTTCCCGTCATCTATGCGTAAACAATTAAATCGTTTCGTATGATGAGGTTGAAGCCGTTTAACCACTGCCATCACTTTTTTGGGGATCCTAGCGAGTCTTGCTTCAGCGCTTCTTCTACCACTCTCATTTCTAAATTCATGTTCCGCATGATGCACGGAGGGACTTCCGGGACTTCCGCACTGTGAAGCCTGCATTTCTTGCTGATGACTGCGGCTAGGAAGTCTCTCCAGCAAGTGACAGAGCCGCGGTAATCGCCGGGACGCATAAAGATTTGACATAGATCGATGTGACATAGATCGACGTATGGACAACCGCAGCCTCGTGTCACCCGGCTTGCTTGAGATTCAAACCTGAGTACCGTTATGAGGCCGTTCGCATGTTCCGTTCCAACAGTAATCGATTCCTCATGGGCGTCCTTCTCGCCGTGATCTTGCTCGCGATCATAAGACATTTTCGGCAGGCCACGCCGCCTAGCCGGGCGCCGCGTGAGCGCTCCCGGCAGACGCAGCCCGATCGCAGCTACCACGATCGCGATTACTCCAGGAGTTATGGTGCAAGAGAGCGGGGACGCGAAGGCCAGGATCGCCGGGACCCAGAGTGCCGCTCCGCGGACATTGCCTGTTCCTCCAGCTACTTCACCGGCTGGCAGGAGCCTGCGGCCGGAAGCTGCACCGTTTCGCTTCGCGCCGGCAACGACTTCCCAGACCCGCGCTGCACTCCCGGCGGCATCGATCCGGCTGTTACCGAGGAAGTGTTGCGTGATCGAGAGTGGCGGACACGCTGCGCCCGCAACTGCGAGACCAGCGAAGCCGAAAAGCATATCACCTATCGCTGGTATGCCATCCACAAGCCGCAGGGAAACTCAGGCCCGAACCAGGTCTGCGAACTGGACCACCTCGTTCCACTGGAACTCGGCGGGGCCGATGGGCTTGGCAATATCTGGCCCGAGTGCGGCCCCGCCGGCGCCGAGCTGCCGGAGCGCGACTTCAAGGTTAAGGACCGGGTTGAGAACTATCTTGCCGACCAGGTGCGATCCGGCCGCATGCCGCTCCAGACCGCGCAGCACGGCATCGCCGAGGACTGGGCGCAGTTCCTCGATGCAGCGAACGCGTACTGCCGCGCTGGGGGACGATGCTGAATGAGCGCACTTTTGCTATCGTTCACGGAAGACTTCAATGGGCTGCGCTTGCGCACAGCCCATTGAAGTGAAAAACCGCTTAGGCGCGGTTGCCGCCGCCCTGGCCGGGGCCACGACCGGGGCCGCCTGGCCCGCCTGGGC
>CAXTMW010000052.1:0-19950 GCA_964245455.1 uncultured Acidobacteriaceae bacterium | reverse complement strand
GTGCTTCGACTGCTCAGGGAGACAACGGAGGAGCAGCGGAAGTGCATCGGAGCCGCGGCGCGCGCGCGTGTGCTGCGCGAGCACTCGAGCGATGCTCGGGCGGCGGAGCTGGAGCGCATCGCGGAGGACGCCTCCGTCGGGCGAGCAGCCCGCTAGATGCAGGCCGCCGAGCTGCTGGATGCCGCGCGGGCGGCGCTCACCGCGCGCCGCGTCCCCCAAGCGCTGGACGGCTTTTTGGCAGCGCGCTCGCTCGGAGCCCCGCTCGACGACTGCGACGCCGCGCTATGGGAGTGCCTGATGCTGCTGGGCCGCTATGCCGAAGCCTGGGCGCTGAGTGACACGATCGAGAGCCGAGAGCATCAACCGGCAGGGGACCGTCTGCACGGCCGCCGCCCGCTTGCCGGCCGGCACGTCATGCTGCGCTGCCTCCATGGCTTCGGGGATGCGCTGCAGTTCATCCGCTATGCCCCGCGGCTCTGCGCCCAAGCCGCGTCGCTCTGTGTTGAGTGCCATGCCGACATCGTGCCGCTGCTCGGCGCCTGCGACGGTGTGGAACGCGTTATCACCTGGGGTGAACACGCGCCGGTGCCCGCGCCGCGCTGGGACGTGCAGCTTGAAATTATGGAGCTGCCGCGATTGTTTCGTGCAACGCCGGAGACGATCCCACGCGCGTTTCCCTATCTCAAGGCGTCCCAATTAGAGCCGGATCAGAATACGGCGAGATTTGCGCATACCATGCGGTCCAGGCGCGCGCATGGGCGTCTGCAGGTGGGGTTCTCCTGGTGTTCCAGCGGCTGGAATCCCCTGCGTTCGCTCGCGCTCGGCGAGCTTCTTCCGGCGTTCGAAGGTCACCCCGGCCTTGACCTGTACAGCACGCAGCTGGATGGCGCCTGGGAGCTCGAAGCGGAACTGAAAGCGGAGAACACCTCTGCCGCAAACATCGAAGCCGCCTTTCCGCAGCTCGCTCTGCGCATCGCGGAGCTTGACTGCGTCGTAACCGTGGACGGCGTGCTGGCGCATCTAGCCGGGGCGCTCGGCGTTCCCGTGATGCTGCTGCTGCCGCACGCGGCAGACTGGCGCTGGGGCCTTGAGGACACGACCCCCTGGTACCCCCAGACCCGCCTCTTCCGGCAGGGGCAGCCCGGTGACTGGAGCGCCCCAGTCGCGCAGGTGCGCGCAGCCCTCCGGCATCTGAGAAAAGCATGACGTATGACTGCATCGTTCTGGGTGCCGGCATGGCGGGCCTCACGGCTGCGCGCCGTGTGGCGGAGGCCGGCAAACGCGTGCTCCTGCTGGAAGCGCAGGGCCGCATAGGCGGGCGTATGCGGACCCGGCATGTGCCCGGCCTCGCGCGGCCGGTGGAACTGGGGGCTGAGTTTGTCCACGGGCGGCCGCCGGAACTGCTCGCGCTGCTCGATGAGGCAGCGCTTGCGATTACCGAGGGCGAAGGCGACCAGCTGTGCTTTCTAGACGGCCGAGTGCAGGCCTGCCCCGAGGATGAAGGTGCCTGGAAGCTGGTGGCGGGCATGGCAGAGGTCGCCGAACGTGACGGCGATATGAGCTTCAATCACTACCTGGCGCAGGCTGACGCCTCGGCAGCAGACAAAGAGCGCGCGCGAAACTACGTCGAGGGCTTCAATGCTGCTGATGCGGGTGTGATCGGCATCGCCGGGCTCGCGCAGCAGCAGGCGGCTGAGGATGCGATCGACGGCGACCGTGTGGCGCGGGTCGATCGCGGGTACCAGGCGCTGGCCGAATATGTAGGGCAGCGCGCCGAAGCGGCAGGCGCGTCCGTGCTGCTGCACACGCCGGTCGATCAGGTGCGCTGGTCGCGCGGGCGGTGCGCTGTTCAGGCGATGGACGGCCGCGACTGGACTGCCCGGCTGGTGATCTGCGCGCTGCCGCTCGGTGTGCTTCAGAACGCCCCCGAGATGTTTGCCCCGCGCCCTGAGCAGGCGCTCGCGGCCGCGGCCGGCCTGCGTGCCGGGGCAGTCGAGCGCATCGTGCTCGAGTTTCGCGAGCGCTGGTGGGCGCAGGGCTACCCGCACCTGCACTTTCTTTTCGCGCAAGGGTGCCACCCACCCACATGGTGGACCACCGCGGCGATCGAGAGCCCCTTGCTGACGGGCTGGGCCGGCGGCCCGAACGCGCATATCAGCGAGGACGGGGACGCGCTCGGGCGCGAGGCGCTGCGAACCCTCGAACAGATATTCGGCCGGTCACTCGGGGGCGAACTGGTTCGTGTGCACCACCACGACTGGCAGCTCGACCCGTACGCGCGCGGCGCCTACAGCTATGTGCCGGTGGATGCGTCGGGCGCGCCCGCGACGCTCGCCCAACCGGTCGAAAACACGCTGCTGTTCGCGGGCGAGCATACCGATATCACCGGGCACCCAGGCACGGTGCACGGCGCCATGCGATCCGGGCTGCGCGCGGCCGGGCAGGCACTTGCCTTGCTCTAGCGGGCGCTTGGTTTCGCCGGCTGCGTGGGTTGTGCAGCGACCTGTGCCGCAACCCAGGGCTGACCCGCGAAACCGTTGTGCCAGATGCTGATGATCTGCTGCGTGTTCGCAATCTTTGTCGAAGGATCCGCCGCGAGCAGCAGGAAGTCGGCGCGCCTGCCCGGTGCGAGTGTGCCGGTTTGCGCGGCGATGCCGAGCAGCGCGGCGTCCGTCGCGGTCGCACACCGCAGCGCCTCGAGCGGGGTGAGCCCGGCCTGCACCATCAGCTGCAGTTCGCGGTGTTCGGCAAAGCCGGGCAGCCGCACCGGGTTCGCGCCCGAGTCCGTACCAAATGCGATGCGAACGCTCGCGTCATACAGCGTGCGCAGGTTGCGCTCTGCCATTAGGAGGTCGGCGCGGTGCTGCGCTGTTGTCGGGTCGCTTGCGACGTTTTGCCGGTACTCGGCGCTGCGCAGCTTCGCAATCTCTTCAGGGCTGGTCGCGTGCGTCACGAACGGATCATCGAGCAGCTCGGGGTGATCCGCAAAGACGAAGAAGGATTCATCGACGGTCAGTGTGGGGATGTAGTAGGTGCCGTGCTTCTTCATCAGCGCGATCAGTTCGCGATCCACCGGCGCATCCCGCACCGAGTGCGCCAGCACGTCCACGCCGGCCGCCACAAGCGCCTTTGCATCAGCCAACGCGTACACGTGGGCCGCGACCGGCAGGTGGTTCTTATGCGCTTCATCGATGACCGCGCTTTCGATTTCTGGCGGCATCTTGGGCACTTTGCCGTGCATGTCATCCACCCAGATCTTGATGAAGCTGGTGTGGCGGCTCGCCGCTTCGTCCACCGCCCGGCGCGCTTCCTCTGGGGTTTTCGGCTGGTAGAGCTGATCCGCGTCATGCGGCACCTGCGGCGCCCCGCCCGCCGCGCCGATGCCTCGGTCGGCCGTAAAGACGCCGGCGCCGTCGAGCTCGCCTGCCTGCTGCTGCGAACGAATGGCATACAGGAGGTCGCGATTGAGCCCTAGCGACAGCACGTCCAGCACGCCGTAGTGCTCGTATTGGCGAAGCTCCGCCATCACGTTCGGTGCGGTATAGGCGGTGGCGCTGTTTTTTGTCCCGCTCACCAGGGCCAGGTGCCCATGCGCGTTGATGAGCCCTGGGATCATGGTTTCGCCCTGGGCGTCCACCACGCGCGTGCCGGCTGGCAGGCCGCGGATGGCCGGCGCTCCGTTCCGGATGGACTGGATCTGCTGCCCCGCAACCAACACGGTTACGTTCTTCCTCGCCGGTGCGCCGGTGCCATCGATAAGCCGCACGTGCTCGATTGCCGTAAGTTGCGGGGCGGCTTGCGCCCGAGCCTCAAAGGCAGGCGCACATGGGAGCGATGCACACAACAGTAAGAAGGTGATGGTGGGAAGCAGCCGCATAGCGAGCTTGGACGCGCAACGCTGCAAAACAGCCGCATGGATATGACTCGCGCGCGCATCCAACAGTGCAAAGTATGGTCCCGCGGCTTTGTTGTAAACGGCTGAGCCAGCGCGGCAATCAGAAAAGGACAGTATGACGATGGTACAAGAGGATGTAAAAACGCAGCTGGACGCGCGGACGCGGCTGAGCGTCGCGGGGGGCGAGGCAGACACCCCGGCAAAGAAGGCCGCGCCAAGCCCGCTGGTCTACGCCGGCATTCTTACTGCGGTGTGGCTGTTTCGCAAGCAGATCTTCTCCCCGGGTGGGCTTCTGTTCGCCGCCGGCTTCTATCTGGCGAAGCGGGTCGACACCGACAAGCTCACGGGCGGCCTGCAGGGCATGACGCAGGGGTTGGTGCAGGAGCAGGCTACCTTCACCATCGCGCGGCCCGCGGAAGAGCTGTATGACCTATGGCATGACGTGGAAAAGGCCCCGAGCTACCAGGAGTCGATCCGGAGCGTAAAGGTCACCGGCGGCAAAACTTCGCACTGGATCATGGACCTGCCGAACGGGCAAACGCTGGAGTGGGACGCGGAATGGACGGCCGAGGAGCCGGGCAAGCGTCTGGCCTATCGCACGGTCGGCGACGCGCAGATCCCGCTCGCCGGGCAGATCGTGTTTGAGCCCGCGGTCAGCGGACGGGGTACCGTGGTCCGCGTCAACCAGGAGTTTCTGTTCCCCGGCGGCAAGCTCGGCTCCGCAATGAGCGGCCTGGTTACGCGCACGACCGGCGGCTACGTTCGCGAGAACCTGCGCCACTTCAAGCAGCTGGCCGAGGCAGGTGAAATCCCGACCACGCGCGGCCAGTCGCACGGCACACGCGGCAGTCTCACTTCAATCAAGCAGGCGGCAACCGGAGACCGTGAACAACAGGCAACCGTGCCGGCAACCGGCGGTATCGCGCACGAGGAGGTGGCACAGTGAAGGCTCTCTGCTGGATGGGAAAAGAAAAGCTTGAGGTCCAGAATGTCCCGGACCCGAAAATCCTGAACCCGAACGACATCGTCATCAAGGTCACGCGCACGGCAATCTGCGGCTCTGACCTGCACTTGTATGACGGCTACATCCCGACCATGCAGCCGGGCGACATTCTCGGCCACGAGTTCATGGTCATTGTCGAAGAGGTTGGCCCGACGGTGAAGAAGTTCAAGCGGGGCGACCGCGTGGTCATCCCCTTCACCATCGCGTGCGGCAACTGTTTCTTCTGCCAGAACACCATGTTCAGCGCCTGTGACAATTCAAACCCGAACGCCGCGCTGGCCGAGAAGATGTACGGCTACTCCGGCGCGTCTTTATACGGCTACTCGCACATCTATGGCGGCTACGCCGGCGGCCAGGCGCAGTATGCGCGCGTTCCGTTCGCCGACGTGGGGCCGCTGAAGATCGAAAACGACCTACCCGATGAAAAGCTATTGTTCCTGACCGACATCTTCCCAACCGGCTACATGGGCGCGGAAAATGCGGACATCAAGGAAGGCGACACCGTAGCTGTATGGGGCGCGGGCCCGGTCGGCATCTTCGCCGCGCGCTCGGCGTTCATGTTCGGCGCCAAGCGAGTCATCTCGATTGATCGCTTCCCGGAGCGTCTCAAGCTTGCCGAAGAGGTCGGTGCCGAGCCGCTTGATTACTCGAAGTATGACACGCTTGAAAGCCTGCGGGAGCTGACCGGCGGTAACGGTCCCGACGCTGCCATCGATGCGGTGGGTCTGGAAGGACACGGCACCGGGTTGGGCGGCGTGTACGACCGCACCAAGCAGGCGCTGAAGCTTTCTTTTGACCGCCCGACCGTGCTGCGGCAGGCCATTATGGCGGTACGAAAAGGCGGAACGGTCTCGTTCCCGGGCGTGTATGGCGGGCTGCTCGACAAAATCCCGTTTGGTGCCGCATTCGGCAAGGCCATCACCATGAAGATGGGCCAGACGCACATGCAGCGCTATCTGCAACCGTTGCTGCAGCGGATCGAGAACAACGAGCTCGACCCAAGCTTCATCATCTCGCACCGCATCGGCATGGAAGAGATTCCGGAAGCCTTCCGCATCTTCCGCGACAAGGAGTACGGCTGCACCAAGGTTGTCATTGACCCCTGGGTCGAAGGCGGACGCACGGGGGACCTGGTGCCGAAGGGTGCTCCGGGAACCAAGGCCGCCTAATCTGTCACTATTGCGGATACACAAAGGGAGGCGCGAACTGCGCCTCCCTTGTTTTGTGTGCTCATCTTTATTCCTAAAATAGAGGGGGTCATGCTGAGCGCAGCGAAGGATCTGCTTTCTTGTAGCGCTAATGGAAAAGCAGATTCTTCGCTGCGCTCAGGATGACCCTTTTACTGATACAAAGTCTTCGCCACCTACTCGTTCCACTCCCGCTCTGCTTCGCGCCCCATTCCCGTAAGCGCTGCGAAGTCCTTGCTGTCCGCCTCCCCTCCGAGCTTCGGCTCGTCATGCCCCGGCGGTGCCGCGGGTAATACTCGGTTCACAAGACCCAGAATCGATGCGGTCAGCCCAGGGGAAAGCTGCGCTAGCCGGGCCATGACCGCGGCCTGCGGCGTGATGCTGAACTCGACCTCGCCGGTTTCCGTCGCCCTCAGGATGCGCCCCGCTGCCTCGTAAGCACCGCGCGCGATGCCTGGGATGGAGCCGCCCAGATTGAACCAGCGAAACTCTTCTTCGCGGTCGCCGACCACGAATGCATGGCGCGGCGAGCCGGTCCGCAGCAACCCCGGCGTGACGGTTGTCACGCGTATGCCCTTCGAGCGCAGCTCGGCATGGAGGCCCTGCGAGAAGCCGACCGCCGCAAATTTGCTCCCGGAGTAGGGCAGCAGGTGCGGGATTGCCACCTTGCCCCCGATCGACGCGATATTGACGATCGCGCCGTCGCGGCGGGCAAGCATCAGCGGCAGCACGGCCAATGTGGTGTGCACCATGCTCATGTAATTGCTGCGGATCGCGTCCTCAAACACGCTGAGCGGCTGGTCCTCGGCCGCGCCGACCGAGATCACCCCGGCGTTGTTGACCAGCACCTGGATCTCGCCCCACTGCCGCGCGACCTCCCGCACCAGCGCGACCACCTGCTCGTTCTCGCGCACATCGCACGGGATTACCAGCAGGTTCTCATCGCGCACCGCGCCGCGCTCCAGCAGCAGCGCGCGCGCGCGGCCAAGCTCTGCCGCATCGCGTGCCGTCAGCACAATCCGGGCCCCCGCGCGCCCGAACTGCTCCGCCAACGCCAAACCCAGCCCGCGTGAGGAGCCTGAAATCAGCGTGACCTTACCGCGCACAGGGAAGCGCCGCCATGTGCGCAATACCAGATTGGTCGCCGCAAGCACGCCGACCGTGATCGCGATTGTCTTCCAGCCATTGCCGTTTTTTTTACCCGCACTCTTACCCATGCCTGCTTCGATGCTCGCACGCAGCGCCCGGCCTTCTCGCGTTCCAAGCCTTGGCATTGACCGCTTTGACCGGGCTCGGTAAAGATGGCGCGAAGGGAACACGCCCATGAAACGCACCCGGACTTTTGCTGCACTCTTTTTCGCGCTGACCACGCTGCCAGCCGTCGCGCAGACCTCGCCGGCCGGAGACGCCCTGGCCGCGACCCCGCCCATGGGCTGGAACAGCTGGAACCACTTCGCGAGCAGGGTGACCGACGCCGACGTGCGCGCGGCCGCCGATGCGCTGGTGTCAAGTGGCATGCGCGACGCTGGCTACGTGTACGTCAACATCGACGACACCTGGCAGGGCAAGCGCGACTTTCGCGGCCGCATCCGGAGCAACGCGAAGTTCCCGGATATGCGCGCGCTGGCTGACTACGTCCATTCCCGGGGGCTCAAGCTCGGCATCTACTCCTCGCCCGGGCCGTACACCTGCGCGCACTACGCGGGCAGCTACCGGCACGAGCGGCAGGACGCCGCGACCTATGCCCAGTGGGGCATCGACTACCTGAAGTACGACATGTGCTCCTACGGCAACAGGATGGACAAGAAATACGGCAAGCCGTCCGCTGCAAACGCGGCGGCGCGGCGCGAGGCAGATGAGGCGGTGTATCGGAAGATGCACGGGGCCCTGCTCGCGACCGGCCGGCCGATCGTGCTCTCCATGTGCCAGTACGGCTGGGACAATGTATGGAGCTGGGGCGAAACGGTCGGCGGCAATCTATGGCGCACCACCGGCGACATTAACGACACGTACCAGCGAATGGCGGAGATCGGTTTCGGGCAGGCGGGACTCGCAAAGTATGCCGGTCGAGATGCGAACGGCGGCCACTGGAACGACCCGGATATGCTGGAGATAGGCAATGGCGGTATGACGGAAGACGAGTACCGCACCCACATGAGCCTGTGGGCGATCCTGGCCGCGCCCCTGCTCGCCGGCAATGATCTGAGCACGATGACCCCGGCGACCCTTGCCATGCTGACCAACCGGGACGTCCTTGCGATCGACCAGGATGCGCTCGGCCGGCAGGGCGACCGCTTGTCGCAGGAGGGCCGGCATGAGATCTGGTCAAAGCCGCTTACGGGTGGCGCGATTGCGGTCGCGCTGTTCAACCGGGCCGAGAGCGCGGAGACGATCACGCTCCAGCTGGCGTCTGTGAGCCCGGGGGGCGGCCTCGGACCGAGCGCGAAGCTGCACGATGTCTGGGCCAATCAGGACGTTTCCGCCGTAGACGGGAGCTACACGGCTTCCGTGCCGGGTCATGGTGTTGTTCTGCTGCGCCTCCGACCCTAGCTCCGGAGTACCAAACCAGTTCACAGCAAAGAGCACAACTGCAAACCAAAGGTCACTTCAGGGAGGCAAGGCGGGCGCCGAGGCGCGTAGAATAGGGCCGGACCCGCCCCTTTCGAGCCACCGTGTTCTCCAAAGCGCGATGGCGGGCGCTGCCGACCCAAACCATGAGCGCTAACCACCTGGAACCCGCGAAACTCTCCGCCGACTCCACTCGCGATCTTCTTCGCCACCTTGTGTTTCAAAGTTTCCGGCGCTGGGGCTACCTGCAGGCGCAGCTCGACCCGCTCGGCCAGGAGCTGAGCCCCCTCGATCTGCCGGAAGATCTGCCGCCCGGCGCAAGCGAGGAGGACATCGCGGCCGCCCGCAAAATTTACTGCGGTACCGTCGGCGCGGAGTTCATGCACATCGCCGATCGCGAGCGCCGTGATTGGATCATCGAGCGCCTCGAACGCGGGCAGCGCAAGCTCCCGGCCGCCGACGCGCGCCGTGTGCTCTCGCAGCTCATCCGCGCCGACCTGTTTGAGCAGGTCATCCAGGCGCGCTATCTCGGCACCAAGCGTTTTTCGCTCGAGGGCGTGACCGTGCTGATCCCGTTCCTGGACGAAGCCTTTCAGGCCGCGGCCCAGCTCGGGGCCACCAAGTCCATGATCGGTATGAGCCACCGCGGGCGCCTCAGCGTTATGGTTAATACTTTCCGCAAGGCCGCGGCCGACATCTTCTCGAAGTTTGAAGACGTGAACCCGCGCTCGTTTCTGGGCGGCGGCGACGTGAAATATCACGTAGGAGCGACCGGCGAGTACCAGACGCGCTCCGGCGCCAAGCTGGCGCTCCACCTGGTCTCGAACCCGAGCCACCTCGAAGCGGTCAACCCAGTCGCTATGGGCCGCGCGCGCGCCAAGCAGGCCCGCATCGGCGAGGGCGGTACCGAGCAGGTGCTGCCGCTGGTCATCCACGGCGATGCCGCTTTTGCCGGGCAGGGCATCACGGCGGAAACGCTCAACCTGAGCGGCATCACCGGCTACACGGTCGGCGGCACGGTGCACGTGTTGGTCAACAATCTGATCGGCTTTACCGCGGAGCCGTATGAGGAGACCGCTACGCGCTACGCCTCCGATGCCGCCAAGCGCCTCCCGATCCCCATTTTTCACGTCAATGCAGAGGACCCCGACGCTGTGCTCCACATTGCGTCGCTGGCGGTCGAGTATCGCTACCGCTTCGGCTCCGACGTGGTCGTCGACCTGATCGGCTACCGCCGTCACGGGCACTCCGAGGTCGACGATCCGACCATTACCCAGCCCACGCGCTACGCCCGCATCAAGACCCAGCCGCCGCTGTCGGAGATCTACGCCAAGCGCCTCGGCGTCGACGCGTCGGCCGAGGTCCATGCCGTCCAGGAAGAGTTCATCGAGGCCCAGCGCACCGCGTCTGAGATCCAGCAGGTCGCCGTGCTCGCGACCCTGCCCGACTACTGGTCCCCCTACCACGGAGGCCCGTACAAGCCGGAGTACGAGCGCGAAACCGGCATCCCGCGCGAGGAGGTCACGCGCCTCGGTCGGCGGCTGTGCGAGTACCCCGAGAGCTTCCACATCCATTCCAAGCTGCGCAAGCTCCTGGAGCAGCGGCACGAAATGGCCAAAGGCCAGCGGCCGTTCGACTACGGCATGGCCGAGGCGGTCGCGCTCGCGTCGCTGCTGGAGAACGGCACGCCCGTACGCCTGAGCGGGCAGGACTCGCAGCGCGGCACCTTTAACCAGCGCCACGCCATGCTGATCGACACGGAAACCGAGAAGCCGTACATTCCGCTCGAGCACATCAGCCCAGACCAAGCCCGGTTCGAGGTCTACAACTCCGCGTTGAGCGAGGCCGGCGTGCTCGGCTTTGAGTACGGCTACAGCCGCGACTACCCGGAAACACTGGTGCTCTGGGAGGCGCAGTTCGGCGACTTCGCCAACGGCGCACAGATCATCATCGACCAGTTCATCTCGTCGGGCGAAGATAAGTGGGGACTGCTCGCGCATGTCACCCTGCTGCTGCCGCACGGCTATGAAGGGCAGGGCCCAGAGCACTCAAGCGCGCGCATGGAGCGCTACCTGCAGCTGGCGGCGCACGACAACATGCAGATCTGCCAGCCTTCCACCGCCGCGCAGTACTTTCACCTGCTGCGCCGGCAGATGGTGCGACCGTGGCGCAAGCCGCTCATCGTGTTCACGCCGAAGAGCATGCTGCGCCACCCGGATGCGCTTTCGCCGATCGAGGACCTCAGCCGTCCGACCTTCCTGAACGTTCTGCCGGACAGCACGATCGAGAACGCGAAGCGGGTCGTGCTGTGCACGGGCAAAATCGGCCACGACCTGCGTGTTGAGCGCGAAAAGCGCGGGCACTCCAACGTCGCCATCGTCTTCGTCGAGCAGCTCTACCCATGGCCCGCTGACGAAGTCTGTGCCGCCATCGAAGCGCATCCGGACGCGCGCGAGGTGGTCTGGGTGCAGGAAGAGCCGGAAAACATGGGCGCGCACTCCTACGTCATGCCGCGGCTGCGCAGGCTCGTGCGCGGCGGCCGCCAGGTACTCTCCTACAAACGCTCTGCCGCCGCCAGCCCGGCAACCGGCAGCGCCAAGGCGCACGAGCTGGAGCAGCACACCCTGATCGACCTGGCACTGAGCAAGAACCTGGAAGAGAAGAGCTAAAATCGCCTACGCGGCTCGCGGTCACTTGGTGACATGTTTACTTTGAGAGGCAAGGGCGGGTACTTCTCGCCCTTGCCTCTCAAACGAAGACCCGCCCTGAAAGGGCCGCCTCCCGCGTAGGGGGTCTTAGTTTTCGTGCCGGTGCATCTGCCAGCCGAGGTATTTCGTTGCGGCTTCGTATACCGGCGCGGCCATGGTGGAGAAGTTTGCTGCGACGTGGTGTTCATAGGCGTTCTCGCAGATGAACCGCAGCAGCTTTTGCATCTTCGGGATGCGGCAGACGCCTGCGCCGCCAAAGGTTTCGAGCGGGTCGTTGGTGAATTCGCCCTCGCCGACGTAGCCGCGAATCTTGCCCGTCAGGTCGTCGGTGGAGAAGCGCAGGTAGGTCATGGCGCCGGCCTTGACTCGCCCCACGCAGGTGCCAAAGGTGTTTTCCTTGCCTACGGTGCCGGCGATGATCGCCTGGAAGTCCATGACGACCGATTCGAAAAAGTGCTTCGGCAGGTTGGAGCAGTGGAAGCACACGGCTTTGTCTTCGTCCTCGCCGTAGTTGTTGTTCCAGTCGAGCAGTGCGCTGGGGGTTTCGCTCGCGAGCGCAAGCCCGTACATGCTTAACACGCCGGCCACATCGGTTTCGCAGGCTGACGAGAACAGATTTTCGCTCATCATGCTCATGACCGTGCACGGCACCACGCCGAAAAACTCCTCCATCGCGGTCCAGCACTGGATCGCCGAGATGGTGCAGTAGGTTTCCTTCATCCAGCCGTCGATCACCGCGCCGAGCTTTGCCATTTTCATTAACGCGTCGGCAGGAATGTCGGTTGTGGGCACATATTGGCGGATCGCGGACAGCTTCGCCTGCGCGGCGGCGTCAGTGTCCCCCATGCGGTGGATGCGCCCGATTACCTCGGACAGATCGAGCGTCTCGACCGAGATGCCGTTGTGCTCCAGAATTTTTTCAGAGTAGCGCACGGTGTTGAACGCAGCAGGCCGCGCACCGATGGCGCCGATGCGCAGGTTCTTGAAGCCGTTGACCACGCGGCATGTCGCGGCAAACTCCGCAAGGTCGCGCGCGAACGCCTCTGACTGCGGTGCGACCGTGTGCCGGGCCGTAAGCGAATAGGGAATGTTGTACTGCGCGAGATTGTTGCAGGCCGACATTTTGCCGCAGAACGAGTCGCGCCGGTGCGAGATCTTCATGGTTTCGGTGCGGTCGGGCGTAGCCTGCACCAGCACCGGAACCCGCAGCCCCGACAGCCGGATCGCATCTACAATTGCGCGTTCTTCGCCGAAGTTTGGCAGCGTGACGAGGATGCCGTCGATCGAATCCCCATTGCGCTTGAACAGCTCGGCGCAGTGCCGCGCGTCGTCGGGTGTTTGCACCGCGCCATGCTGGGTCTGCTCGGGCGACAGCACGACCGAGCCGTAGCCCAGCCGGTCGAGAACCGCGATCATGTCCTCGCGGCCTTCCTTCGCCAGGTGATGCGGGAAAAATCCGCGCGAGCCGACAATCACACCAAACCGCAACTGCTTTTTCATGGGTCCTCTTGGAATAAGTAGAAACAAAAGCGAGCGTACCGCCCCTGACCTTTACTGCTCCTGGCCGTAGGTCGCCCCGGCACCGTGCTTGCGGAAGTAGTGTCGGTCCAGCAGCCCTTGCGAGACCGCGCGCACCCCGGGGTTGAGCTGCAGCGTCACCCACGCCATCTTTGCGACGGCTTCAAGAACCACCGCGTGATGCGCGGCCTCGGCGGGGTCAGCGCCCCAGGTAAACGGAGCGTGCCCCGCCACCAGGACGGCCGGAATGGCTTCCGGATCGAGCGTGCGAAAGCGCCGCGTAATGGCGAGGCCCGTGTTGTGCACGTAGTCGCCCCTGATCTCGAACGGGCTCAGCTCCTCGGTCACCGGAATCGGTCCGTAAAAGTAGTCGGCATGCGTGGTGCCGAGCGGCGGGATCGGCCGCGCCGCCTGCGCCCAGGCCGTGGCGTACTCAGAGTGCGTGTGCACCACGCCGCCCACGTGCGCAAAGCCGCGATACAGTAGCAGGTGCGTGCCCAGGTCGGAGCTGGGCCTGAGCGCACCTTCCACCACCTCGCCGTCCAGATCGGTCACCACCATGTCTTCGGCGCGCAGCGTATCGTACGGCACCCCGCTCGGCTTGATGACCACCAGCCCCTGCTCGCGGTCGATCCCGCTGGCGTTGCCCCAGGTGTGCTGGACGAGGCCGCGGCGCACCAACTCCAGATTCGCCGTAAGAACGTCCGCTTTCAACTGCTCCAGCATGTTCGTTTGCTCCTTCGAGCTTCGCCGCATCACTCGTGACGCTATCGGGTGGCTTTGTGGGCGGTCAAGCGGCAGGGTGCGGAAGCGGGCCACTGCGCGCTTCACCCTCGCAAGGGGACAACGCCAAGATGCGAGCCGGTACATGCAGCCTTGAGCGCCGCCTGCCGCTCCAAGCAGTATGGCTAAGAGTATCTCCCGAACGCTGCTTGCAATGACCCTGTGGGCGCTGGTACACAGCGCGCTTGCGACCGAGCGCAGCAAGCAGCTGGCCGCGCGTGCACTGGGCGAGCAGCGCCGCAATGGCTTCTACCGCATCAGCTACAACGGCCTTGCCGTCGTAACCACCGCCGCACTCGCGCTGTACATCCACCGGCTCCCCGATCGACCCTTGTATCGCCTCCGTGGCGCAGCTCGAGCGGCGGCCCGTGCCGGCCAGGTTCTCCTGCTGGCAGGCTTGTGCGGGGCGGCCGTCGAGATCGGTTTTGGGCCGTTCTCGGGCGTCTCAGAGCTGCTGGCTTATGGGCTCGGCCGCAGGACTAAGGATGCGCCTGAAGCGCAAGGTCCATCGCTCGGGCGTGACGGCCTGCGCACCGGGAGGCTGTACCGGTTTACGCGCCACCCTTTAAACTTCTGTGCGTCGGCCATTCCGTTTCTCCTGCCCGACATGACCGTCGTGCGCCTCACCGTCGCACTGGCGACGCTTGGGTACGCGCTTCTCGGGTCAAAGATTGAGGAGCAGCGGCTGCTGCGGCGCTACGGCGAGCCTTACCAGCGGTACTTGCGGAGCGGTGTTCCATTCTTTATGCCCGCGCTGGAGCCGAAAGCACCGCGGCGCATCGAGTGAGCGGCCGCCTTGTCATTCGCGTCGCTTTGCCGGCTTGGCCGGGGCGGGCGCGGGCGCCGCATGATTTTGCCCGGTGGCGATTTCAAGAAAGGCATGCGCCGCGCGCGACAGAGTCTTCTCCTTGCGATATACCAGCGCCAGCTCGCGCGAGATCCGCAGCCCCTCAACCTTGAGAATGCGCAGTCCGCTGCCGGAGGCCGCATCCGCCGCGACCACGGCCCGCGGCAGAAAGCCCATGCCCAGCCCGGCGGCGATCAGGCGCTTGAGCAGCTCGCTCGACTCGACCTCCATGGCGATGCGGGGCTGCAGGTTCTCCGTGCGAAAGAAGTCGTCCAGCTGCTCGCGCTGCCTGCCACTCTTGGTTAGCAGCAGAGGGTGCTCCAGCAGTTCGGACAGAGTCACGGACTCGCGCCCGGCAAGCGGATGCGCCGCACCCGCCACCAGCACCACTTCATCCTTGTGGATGCGCTCGATAGTCAGGCGCGCATCCTTGACGGGCAGGCTCACGACGCCGAAATCCACCTCGCGATTGAGCACGTCTTCGAGAATCCGCGCCCGATCGGCGCGCACGATCTTGAGCGCGACCCGCGTGTACTGCTTTTTAAAAGCGGCAAACACGGTCGGCAGCACATACAGGCTGGTCGCTTCATTTGCGCTGATCGAGATCTCCCCGCGGGGGGAGCGGTGCAGCTCGGCGATGGTGATGCCGATGTGCGCGTGGCACTGGAGCACGTGCTCGGCAAACGGCTCAAACACACGGCCGGCGGCGGTAAAGGTGACCTTGCCGCCGTCGCGATCGAACAAGCGCGCGCCGATCTCGGTTTCCAGCGAACGGATCTGCGCGGAAATGGCGGGCTGGGTCACGCTCAGCTTTTCCGCCGCGCGCGAGAAGGAGCGGAGCCGGCTGACTTCAAGAAAGGTGCGCAGCTGTTCGAAGTCCAGAGCGGTCTCCCCCCTTGTGCGTGATGGCGGCTCGCGCCGAGCGGTAGCTAACTCATTCTAGATGGTGTGTCCAGAGCCCTGCCCGCTGTTTTGCGGGCCAGCAGGATCGCCTCGACGGCGAGCAGATCTTCTTCCGTGTCCACGCCGCGCGTGTCGAACGGCGTTTCTGCGACCCACAGGTCCATGCCGTTCTCAAGCAGGCGCAGCTGCTCCAGTTTCTCCGTAGCTTCAAGCCGGCCGACCGGCAGCGCGGCAAAGCGGATCAGCGCTTCCCGGCGATACGCATAAAGACCCAGGTGCTTGAGCGGCGGCACACCCCAGCCTGTGCCGTCGCGATCAAACGGGATGGCCGCGCGGGAAAAATAAAGCGCCCGGCCGTCGAGAGCGCGCACCACTTTCACGACATGAGGTGAGTCGAGCTGCTCGGGCGGGCAGGGCGTTGCGAGCGTGCTCACGTCGACTGGCCGTAAGCCGTCCTGGTATGCAAGTACAGGCACGAGCAGGGGCTCGAGCAGCGCGTGGAGGTGCTCGGGGCGTAGCAGGGGTTCGTCGCCCTGGATGTTGACGTAAATGTCAGCGATGACAGACTCCGCCACGGCGCGTACACGGTCGGTGCCGCTCGCGCAGTCCTCCGGGGTAAACACGGCCGGCAGGCCCAGCTGTTCTGCCAGGCGCATGATCTCGGCCGCGTCGGTCGCAATCAGCACCTCGTGCAGCGCCTGGCACGCGCGGGCAGCGCGAAATACATGGGCGAGCATGGGTTCGCCCGCAATGTCGAGCAGCATCTTGCGCGGCAAACGGGTCGAAGCGAGCCGCGCCGGGATGACACCGAGTACACGGGGCAGAGCGGAGTCGGGCAGCGGCAAGCGATGGCTCCTTTCCTGCGGAATGGGGGCGAGCATAGATGAGGGCGCGCGAATGGTAATTGCGAGAATGAATGCGGTACGCCTGCCTGTCTTTCTGCAGGCTGCGAGCCATGTTCCGCGTGATCTGCGTGAGCCGCCTCGCGTTGCAGGAACGCGCACCGCCTTGTACGATTGCGAGTGGGCCGGCAAGCGGCGGCGTAGCTCAGATGGTTAGAGCGACGGACTCATAACCCGTAGGTCGATGGTTCGATTCCATCCGCCGCCACCATGAACGCGTTCCGAAACCCACGGCTCTAAGCGTTGACTCAGGCCTCTGGAATTTCGACCAGCGCCATACCTGCCTGGAAGTCGCGCGTGTTGTAGGTGAGCAGAGTGCGGCCGTTCACAAGAGCCGTGGCATAGATGACGGAATCCGGCAGCTTCGCTCGTGTCCGCCCTCGCACCCTGACTGCTTCCTCCGCGATCTCCTGAGAAATCTCGATCACCTGGAAGTTTGAGAGGAACTCCCGTGCTGTAAGCTCCTCGGTGTAGGAGCGACCGACCATGAACTCCATCCAGCTGACGATGCTGATCGCAAGATCGGTCTCCTTTTCGAAGAGCTGTTTTGGCTGCCTTGTACCATCGATGATGTGCACCAAGACGTTGGTATCCAGCAGCAGCCTTACCGCTCCCATTCAGCGCGCATTCTGTCCTGGAACTCCTGAGCGCCTTCCTTGTTCTTGCCCGCCCACAAGCCGAAATAGTCTGAAAGCGGTTTCCGGCTCGCACTGACATGGTTGTCGATGGCTTGCCGGATAATCGCAGCCCTTGGCTCTCCGCGCTTCTTGGCCAGGGCAGCGAGCGCATCCAGCTGCTGTTCCGTTACGTCGACTAGGATTCTCACAGGCATATCATAGCACGATATACATGTAAGAGATTTGCTTTTTAACCGGATGATACGCTCACGGCGTAGCCTCAGGAGGCCGAGCATGCCCCACCGACTTGTCGCTTTACTGCCGAGCACGCTGCTGCTCGGCACAGCGGCATTCGCTCAGAACGGCCCTGCGTCGCTGGTCAACGTCACCGAACCGCGTTTCGGATCAGGCTGCCCCCGCCCGGCTGACCCCTACGGCAAAGCCGACTCCACCTGCGCCATTCGCGCCGCGCTGCGCTTTGCTGAGAGCTCGGCGACGCCGGGCGCGGGATTCCCAGTGCTCTATTTCCCGCACGGTACCTACCGGGTCGCCGGCGAGGGCTATACCTCTGCGCTTACGGTCACCAAGGCCATCAGTATTCAGGGCGACGGTGCGCCCGGCACGGTGCTGCTCAATACGAGCCCGCACGCGGCGACGGTGACCTACCTTCACGCCGGCGAATGCGGCGGCAAGCCGGGCCCATGCCCGCTTCGCGTGGAAGGGATGACCTTTGCCGGCGAGGGTCACGCAACCGAGGGCGGCCTCATCGAGATCGACAGTACCGATACAGGTTCCATGAGGAATGTCGTGCTGGCCAACACGGGCGGCATCGCATTGAATCTCCAGGGCTCAAGCGAGCGCTGGTATTTCTCCGACATGGAGATCTCCAACACGCGCTGGCCGGTGCTGCTTGAGGGCGACACAAATGAAACCTACTTCGAGCGCGTGAACGTGCTGGGCGGCGGCCTGAACCAAGACTACTGCTACAGCGTCAACTGCCCCGGCGGCAAGCGGATTGAGAAGGGCGTGTGGCTGCCCGATCCGCACTCGGCTGTGTATCTCGACGGTGACAACATCCACTGGATGAATTCGTCGATCAAGAGCACCGAAGCGATCGGCGGCATTCGCCTGGCTACCACAACGTCGTCGCTGACGCACACCTATATCGAGGGCTTCCCCTGGGGAGGGCAGCCGCGCGCCAACCATGCCGTCGCCGCGCCGGGGCCGAGCGAACTCGGCCACCTGACCGCTGCCGTCACCACGGGAAGCCTTGAAATTCCGGTCGACGACGCCGGCTGGCAGCCGCTCTACGTGAACGACCCGGCGCAGGCCCGCATCAACGGGCAGCGCAGCTACGTGAATGCGTACGGCATCTTTCCGGCGGACTACCTCGCCGGCAGCCGTGAGCCGAGCCGCTCGGTCCCGGGCATCACGCGCGGCACCTCAGAGATGGTGTCGGTCGGTGCGTTTTCATCCGACGGGCAGGCGCACCTGCTCGCGCGCGGCAAGCAGCCGGTCGCCTGGCCTGCGGGCAGCGTGATCGAGCAGGTGGCCTCGAACGGCTACGGCATGATCCGGCTCGAGGAGAACCACTTCAACTCGCTTATCGCCGACTACGACCCGCGCTACCGCCTGGGCTGCAGCGATACGGAACCGCGCAGGCAGTGGACCGGCAGCCCATCGGCTTTGTGCGCCGACATCATCGCGGGCCTGGTGCCGGACGGCTACATGGTGCCCTACCCGACCGAGGATTACGTGCACAACGGCTTTGCGCTCGACCTGGTCGGCAACTCGATCTATACCGGCGGCTCCGAACAGAACGGCGAAGGCTGGATCAAGATTCCCGGCAATGCGGGTGTCCTGGTGGAAGCGGGCAACGAGCCTCTGCGAAGCTTTGTTGACGCCGAAACCGCGCTGCACAGCTACAGCAACGGCGTCACCCGCGTGCAGGTGATCACTTACCCGGGGAAAGCCGGCGCAAAAGCCGTGTCGGCTCTTGCGTACGTCATAGACCGGTCGGCCGGGGTGCGCTTTTCCCCGCAGGAAGGCTTTTACGCTGCAGACGTGATGCGCAACGGCACGCTCGACCACCAGTACCTGGGCTCCCAGTGCTGGTACAACACGCCCGCCGGCTCCGCCGCGCCTGACCGGCGCACCTGCGCGGGAGCGGGCGGCGCTCTGGGGGAGTCCAGCCTGGTGGGCGGCCGCTGGATCGCGGGCGGAGGCGGCGCGAGTTCGGGGGCGACGGCAAACCCGGTCAAGTTCGTGCTCCGCGACTGGCAGGTGAACAGTCTCGAGCCGCGCGGGCAGGCGGGGGAGTGCCAGTCTCGGGAGCAGGCCACCGGCGGCGTTCGCTTCAGCACAGCGGCGGATGCAACCCTGATCACAAATCTGTCGCCCAACCCGGGGGCGCAGGTGATCGCGACGGCGAACGTAGAGGGTGACGGTACGCGGATCGTTGTGCGTCTTTGCAACACCGGCAGCACCGCGGCGCGCTGGCCTGTGCCGCCTGACATCACGCTGACGCAGTTGCCGTAAACGCCGAGCAGGGAACAGAGTCTTGCTGCAGCCCAGCGCAAACGGAAAGGGAGCGGGCCGAAGCCCACTCCCTTTCCGTGCAACACCCGCCTACTTGGAGCTGGTGAACACCACGCTCTCGCGCACCGGCTGGGCCTTGGCGCCGGGGCTGTCGGACACACTGCCCTGGTAGCGCGCGTGCTTGCCGTCGCCCGGCTGATTGGGCGAGATGCCGCCGGATGCCATCAACTTGGCTGCAATCTCGTAGATCTCCTCCGGCGCATAATCCGGCGAGAAGTTGGTGGGCGATCCGTGCATGACCGGAGCCTCCGCTGCGTAGTCCGGTGCACCCTGGATCACTTCCAGCGGCTCGCCGTCCGCCCAGTCGGCGGGGCCTGACCACACATCCGATACATTCGTGAAGTCCGAAGGAGAGAAGGTGTATATCTTCCGGTGCGAGCCGATCTCCTGCCACTTGCGCGCTTCCGGGATCTTTGCGGCG
>CAXTMW010000051.1:19451-20047 GCA_964245455.1 uncultured Acidobacteriaceae bacterium | reverse complement strand
GCGAATTCGGCGCCCATCCCGCCCGACGCCCCCGTGACCAGCGCCCACTTACTCGATTCCATGATCAGCTCCGTTATGACCCTGGGTCAGTTTATGATGACCGCTGGTCATAATCAAGGTTCGCCCGTCTTCAATTGTACGGTCTCCGGCCTGTGGGCAGGGGCGATGGCATCGACTGTTCGACCCGCAGGCCGGCTCCCGGCGGCCGCCACCCTCGCGGTCGCCGGTCACAGCGGCCTGGGCCATGCGACACCGGCCGGCACAATCGTGCATTTCGGCAGCGAGAGGCGCTGTAATGTCACGTCTGCGTGATCAAAGCCGCCATGTACGGGTGAGCTCCGAATAGTTGTCGTTCGCCCAAAAGCAGAGTTCGGCGAGCGGCTTCGCCAGGCTCTCGCCGAGCGGCGTCAGCGAGTATTCGACCATGGGCGGCACGACCGGGTAGACCTTGCGGGACACTATCCGGTCGCTCTCCAGATTCCGCAGCACCTGCGTCAGCATCTTCGGGGATATCCCCGCTATCTGTTTCTGGAGCTCCGTGTAGCGCTTGGTGCGCTGGCTGAGGGCGTAGAGGACGAGGAGCGTCCACTTGTTGC
>CAXTMW010000051.1:0-19441 GCA_964245455.1 uncultured Acidobacteriaceae bacterium | reverse complement strand
TTGCCGACCCGCGCCACCACCTGATGCGCCGGGCATTCCACGTCGAAGACGTTGATCTCCTTGATCAGGACGGAGGCGCTGACGGCTTTGGCTCCCGTCGGCGTTTCGGTCGCCGCCGCCGATTGCCGATCGCTTTTCGGACGGGGTGCGCTTGCTTGGCGGGGCTGGGCCATTTCAATTCCTACCATCGGGTGCGTACCGCACCATAACGTGCATACTTCCATTCGTATAGTAAGGGCGATATTTGAAGTGTGACGACGGGCCTGGGCCCGCGGACGCCGCGAAGGAACACCCGATGAACATGCATTCCCCCTCGTCGACCGCAGTGGCCCTTGCGCCCGCGGTGCAGGCCTTCCTCGACCGCGGACCAAAGTTCCTGATCGACGGCATGCTGGTCGGTTCCGCGGGGGGCGGCACCATCAATGTCCAGAACCCCGCGACCGCCCAGGTGGTCGCCACGGTTCCCGAGGCGAGGGAGGCGGATATCGACCTAGCCGTCAGGGCCGCCCGCAAGGCGTTCGACGACGGGCCCTGGACGCGGATGACCCCGGCGGAACGCGGGAAGCTGGTCTACAGGCTGGGCGAGATCGTCGAGCGGCACGCGGAGGAGTTCGCCCAGCTGGAATCCCTCGACAACGGAAAGCCGATCTCCGAGGCGCGCGCCGCCGACGTGCCGATCGCCTACAACACGTTCTACTACATGGCGGGCTGGGCGACCAAGATCGGGGGCTCCACGCTGACCCCCTCGGCGCCCGGCGAGTTCCACGCCTACACGCTGCGTGAACCCGTGGGCGTCGCCGGCCAGATCATCCCGTGGAACTTCCCGCTGATGATGGCCGCCTGGAAGCTGGCGCCGGCGCTCGCGGCGGGTTGCACGGTCGTGCTCAAGGCGGCCGAGGACACGCCCCTGTCCGCGCTGCGGCTGGCGCAGCTCATCGTCGAGGAGGCCGACTTCCCGCCCGGCGTCGTCAACATCGTGACCGGCTACGGCGAGACGGCGGGCGCCTCGCTGGTCGCCCATCCCTTGGTGGACAAGGTGGCGTTCACGGGATCGACGGAGGTCGGCAAGCTGATCGTCAAGGCCGCGGCCGGCAATCTGAAGCGGCTGACGCTGGAGCTGGGCGGCAAGGCGCCGACGATCGTGTTCCCCGATGCCGACTTGGACCTTGCGATCCCTGGCGTGACGCTCGGGAGCTTCTTCGCTCAGGGCCAAGTATGCGTCGCAGCCACCCGCATCTACGCGCACAGGAGCGTCTTCGACCGGCTGATCGAGGGCGTGACGGAGGCCGCGGGGAGGATCAGGGTCGGTCCCGGCCTCGACACCGCGACCCAGATGGGACCGCTCGTCTCGGCCGCCCAGCTCGAGCGCGTCACGGGATACGTGCGGAGCGGCCGGGACGAGGGGGCCCGCGTGCAGGCCGGCGGCGACGGCTTCCCCGAGGGCGACGGCTACTTCATGCGGCCGACGGTGCTGACCGACGCCAATCCGGACATGAAGGTCGTCCGAGAGGAGATCTTCGGGCCGGTCGTGGTGGCGCAGGCCTTCGACGACTGGGAGCTGGACAGGCTGGCGGCCGAGGCGAACGACACCGAGTACGGGCTGGCGGCGAGCGTCTGGACGCGGAACGCCAGCGTGGCCCAGAAGATGGCGAAGCGCATCCGGGCCGGGACGGTCTGGATCAACTGCCACCACGTGTTCGACCCCGTCCTGCCGTTCGGCGGCTACAAGCAGTCGGGATGGGGCCGGGAGAACGGCGCCTCCGCTCTCGACGGCTATCTCGAGACCAAGGCCGTCACGATGCGGCTCTGAGACCTTTTCTGACCGTGGGGGGACGGGCGTGCAGGTCCCTCTGCCGACCGCCACAGGTGGCGATCTCGATGTTCGCCCCGCCCGGAAGCGCGTCGCCGGCGGCATCGGGCACCCGTCCGGGCGCATCGACCTATGGACGCGTCGCGTCGATCCGACGTCGCATTCCCGCCCTCCTGACCGCTTCGGCCACGGGCCGAGCGTCTCGCACCTTTTCCCCACGGCGACCGTCCGCGGCGCCGGCCATGAGTGAGATCATCCCATGAAGAACGGCCTACTCTTCGAGCAACCGCATCTCGGTCCCTACCTCCTGCGCAACCGGATCGTGATGCCTCCCCTGACGCGCTCACGCGGGGGGCGTCCCGTTGCAGCCTGCGAAGCAGCCAAAGCTTGGTCGATCATCATCCCTTTTTTTCTTGTCAAAAAATGATGACCGGCCGACCGCGCATACCGCCAGCGCTGAGCGCACGTTGCGCATCCGCAACCTCGTGCATCCCATATTCGCCGGCAACGCGCAGACGGATTTCCCGAGCTTCAACGACATCGCGCAACAGTTCGAGCCAATCGGTGCGCTCGAAGGCCAGGTAGACCATCAGCGGCTTGACCGTCAGATTGCGCTCGCCGGGCTTGTCGCCCCATAGTCGCACCGGAATGTAGGTGCCGTCATCGTGGAGTGCGCCGAACGCCTTTTCGCCAAACGCGGCGGTATTAAGCAGCGCATCGACGCCTTGCGGTACGGCACGGCGGATCGCGGCGGCGAAGTCCTCGCTGCGTTCGACGACTTCATCAGCGCCATAGCCTCGCACCAGATCGTTTTCGGACGGTTTCGCGTCGGCGATGGTTTTCAGCCCGCAGCGTTTGGCCAGCGCGATCGCATAATATGCAAGATGACCCGCTCCGCCGCTGATCGCGAGAAGCTGACCTTTTTCGAGCGCGGCAAACTCCAGGGCCAGCAGCGCGGTCAGGCCGTTCATCGGCAGCGTGGCCGCTTGCGTCAGGGAAACATTGGCTGGGATCGGCACAACCGACGCGGCCGGAACGACGATATGCTGCGCCTGCGCGCCGCCACCCGCCCGTCGCGGATTGGTGACGGCCATGACTTTTTGACCAACCCGAAGTCGCGACACATCCGGTCCGACTGCCTCGACAAGACCCGCCGCATCCATGCCCGGCACGACCGGCCAGGTCTCCACGCCCGGCGCGGGGTCGCGCAGCAGGATATCGGTCGGATTGACCGCAGCTGCATGCACGGCGATCCGAACCTCGCCAGCCGCCGGGGCCGGAACGGTGCGCTCCTCGACCTCGATCACCTCATAGCCGCCGCGTCGTATGTAGGTGACAGCGGAACTGACAAGCGGCTGCGCTTCCGGTTGATCCATCAATTCAATTGCGCTGCACGTTACTTGATCGGGCGCCGAGCGCATCGAGTTGCGCCAGTGCCCCCGCATCGAGCCGGAGCGAGGGCGCCGCGATATTCTGTTTAAGATGCGCGCGGCTGGTCGTGCCGGGAATAAGTAGGATGTTCGGCTTGTGCGCGAGCAGCCATGCCAAGCCGAGTTGCGACGGCGTCACGTCAAGTGAGGCGGCGATCTCAATCACTTTCGGATGGTCGGTGACCTTTGGCCATCCTGGGAAACCCGCTCCACCGAGCGGGAAGAACGGAACCCAAGCGATCCCATGCCCAACGCAAACGTCAAGCATGTCCTCATACTGCCGACTCAGCAGGCTGTACGCGCTCTGAACACAGACGATCCCAGCGGGAATGGCGCGTTCGAGGTTCTCCCGGCTGACGGAGCTTACGCCGATCGCGCCGATCTTGCCCGCATCGCGCAGGGCGACCAGCGCGGCTAACTGGTCATCGAGATCGACGATCTGGTCGCCCTCCGCGACCAGTCCAGGCGCGATATCGAGGCGACGCAGATTGACGACGGGAAGTTGCTCCAGCCCAAGGCTGCGCAGATTGTCCTCGACGCTCGCGCGAAGCTGTTCGGGGCGCTGGGTGGGTTTGACGGGGAGTTTCTTACCCGGATCGGCGTCAGCGCCGACCTTTGTCACGACGAGCAACTGTCGCCCGTCCGCCAACACCTGACGGATCACCTCATTGGCGAAGCCATCGCCGTAAAACTGGGCCGTGTCGACGTGATCGACGCCCAGATCGACAGCATGTCGGAGCAGGTTCGCTGCATCTCCAGACCGACCGGCAAGGCGCTCAAGCTGCATCGCGCCGAAGCCGATCCGGGCGACCCTGTGCGGGCCGAGGGGGACACTCTCCCGCCTGCCATCGTTTTGCGCAGGTGGGTGGGACATCGGGGAGCTTTCATGCTAGAGGCTCTTAAACGGAGGAACCTCCGTCTAGTGATCTCGTAACCGGAGGTGCATCCGTTTGTCAATCCGCCCACGCCTCCGTGCCGACGGCGTCAAGAACCGCGCCCGGATCGTCGCCGAGGCACAGAGGCTGTTCGCGGCGACGGAGGACAGGATTTCATTGGAGGCGATCGCGCGCGCGGCGGAGGTCGGGATAGGCACGCTCTATCGCCATTTTCCGACAAAGGAGGCCTTGGTCGAAGCAGTATACCGATCGGAACTCGATGCGCTCGACGACGAAGCGGAAAATCTGCTGGTGGGCCGCCTTGCGGCCGACGCGATGCGGCAGTGGCTCGACAGATACGCAGCGTTCGTAGTCGCAAAGCATGCGATGCACGATGCGCTTCGCATCATTCTCGCGCCGCGTTCATCGGAAGGATCAGAGATCCGCACGAGGATCAATGCGACGGTCGCCAAATTTCTCGCGGCCGGGACGAGTGACGGCAGCCTAGGCAGCGGTTTTCAACCAGACGACGTAACCGTGATCCTTGCGGGATCGGTTTTTCCGGCGGCGCTTTCAATAAATGATGGACAAATCACGCGCGTGTTGGACCTTCTAATGGCGGGTCTTCGTCATGCGCCGCCAGACAAGGCCCATTGAGACCTGCGACGAAGAGATTTCGCCAGTCAACGTCAGCCTGGGGACACCATCCGTCACCTTAATCGTGACCTTTGCCGAACGTCATGCAGCGGCGCGCTGACTGGCACGGTCTAGCAGTGTAAATGTCTCCACACAGCGTGATTCGCAGTCCGCAAAGAAGTCGAACGGGCAGCCCGGTTGCGAAGCACGGCGCGGATTCCTACCGGGTCGTGCTTTCCCGAAATCTAGCCCGATAAAGCTTTCCCGAAATGGATATTGGAGATGGAGAAACGGAATGCAGCGAGCGGTTTGAACGGCCGAGATTAGCGCACTGCTGCCGGAGAAGGACACCGCGAGAACGGCCGGTTTAGGCAACGCCAAAGTCGAAAAGGAATGGCCAAGAGTGAGCGATACCTGCCGATCGCACCGAGGCAGGCCACCACAAGATAAACCAGCGGATATCTACTCCCGTCGATCCGGCCACGTGTACAGCGGGACCGACAAAGGCTACAGCGGCTATCCCCGAGCTGGCTACCAGCGACAGACTGACCGAGGTTCTGCCTGATAATCATTCACGCAAGTTAGCCTCTTGGTCCACGTCGCGACGCTGCTTCCTCAAGTAAGCAGAACAACCGGTGACCCGTGGCTTCGACGCTGCTCAGCCCTTTCGAGCCGGTCGCACGCCCGCCAATCTCCAGATCGATCGCGCCGTGAAGGGTGGCGTAGATCAGCCCCGTCAACTCGACTGTATCTCCGTGCGGAAGGGCGTGCTCTTTCTGGCAGCGCGCCACGATACGGTTGAACGCGGTGAACGAGCCGAATGCTGCTTCTTTCAGATTAGGGTCCGGGATCAGCTGGGGATCGCTAAACAGAAGGCGATACCGAGCTCTATGCTCAAGCCCGTAGCTGATCAACGCTGTCGCCGCGCCTCGAAGGGCTGCTTTGGCCGCGCGGTCCTCGACGTCCTGCTGCTCGAACGCGCTTCTCAGCATCTTCAAGTCGCGTTCGGCGACAGCTGCGAGCAACGCGCTGCGGCTGCTGAAGTGCCTGTATGGCGCATTATGCGAGACGCCGACCTGTTCCGCCACCGCACGCAACGTCACCGCGTCGACACCGCCGCCGTCGAGGAGCCGCGAAGCGGCGGTTACCAGATGTTCCTTCGTGGTCTCATTCATGCCCTCTCAATGACACGGCAGTTGACAACGTCAACCCAATACTTACGTTGACGTTGTCAACAAGGGATCATCCCATGAAGAGCGTCGTAGTCACGGGAGTTTCGAGCGGCATTGGCCGAGGCGCGACCATTGTCCTTGCTGCCAGGGGCTGGCACGTGTTCGGCAGCGTCCGCAAGGAAGCCGACGCGCGCTCGCTCCAGCAGGAGTTGGGCGACCGCTTCTCGCCGCTCATCTTTGATGTCGAAGATGATGCTACGGTCGTTGCCGCCGCCGAGCAGGTGCGCTGCAAGCTCGGCGGCCGAACGCTGGCGGGACTGGTCAACAATGCCGGCAGCTCGTTCAGCGACCCGCTGCTCGTCCAGAGCGTCGCCGACTTTCGCCGTCAGATCGAGGTCAACCTCGTCGGCATGTTCGCCGTCACCCGCGCGTTCGCGCCGCTGCTCGGCGCCGACCCGGCGCTGGAAGGCCCGAAGGGGCGGATCGTCAACATCAGTTCCGTGGGCGGCCGGATGGGCGCGCCCTTTCTCGGCGCCTATGCCGCCGCCAAGCATGGGGTTGAGGGCTTTTCCGAAAGTCTTCGGCGCGAGCTTCAGCTGGTCGGCATCGACGTGGTCATCGTCGCCCCTGGCTCGGTCGCGACCGCGATCTGGGACAAGGCGGAGGCGTTGCCGTTCGATCATGTGGCCGGCACCATCTGGGAGAAACCGTACCGGGCGTTTATCGACTGGATGATCGACAATGGCCGCAAGGGGCTTACGCCTGAGCAGGTCGGCGAAGTGATCGCTACCGCTCTGACCACGGCAAAGCCCAAAACGCGTTACGAGGCGGTCAAGGGCAAGTTCGCGAACGCGACGCTGCCTTCTCTGTTGCCGAAACGCACCGTCGATCGTGTCATGAGCAAACGGCTTGGACTATTGCCTCAAGTCTGAAACGAGCGCCGAATTGCCGAAAGCTGCTTTGCGATCGTCGGGATCGGTCATCTGGACGCGGTACTGGCGTGCCCCCAAAGCTATGCTGACTTCAAACGATGGAAAGCGAGAACTCAAGCGGTCCTTCCCGTCTAAATACCCGCACTTTGAGAGCGTGTAGGCTCGAACTCAGCTTAAATCAGAAGAACGCGATCGGGCACCGACGCCGTGGCCGGCGGGGCTCGGTGTAACATCAAAGCGCGGCAAACGTCGGCCAGGCAGAAGGTCGTACGGTGCTTGCCAGCCGGGCAGCGCTGCAATCCGCTTCAACCACGCGTGGACGCCGGGATGGCTGACGGACAGGTCGTAACCGGTCTCGTCGGCCGGATACGACAGGTAGGCGCACATCGAGAGATCGGCCACGGTCGCCCGATCGCCGACCACGAACGGGCGGTCCTCGACTTGCCGCTCCACGATGCCAAGGAAGTCGTCCACGCGGGTCCGCAAATATTTCAGCACAGCTGCATCGGCCGCAGGGCTGAACGTGCGCATGAAACGATAGGTGGCCATGTGGCCCGACAGCTTCTGGTTGTCCCAGAACAGCCATCGCAACACTTCGAAGCGGTCGACATCGTTGTCGTCGCCAAAGCAGCCGTACCGATCCATGAGGCGCAGCAGGATCGGGCCGGTCTGCGTCAGGCGCCCGTCACCGTCCTCGAGCACGGGTATTTCACCCATGGCGTTGACAGTACGTCGCCACTCCGGCGTCCACGTCACCCGCGATCCGAAATCTGTCCAGATGGGATCGAACGCCTGCTCGCAGAGCGTTAGCATGAGCGCGAGCTTGTAGCTGTTGCCCGATTCGGGGAAATAGTGGAGCCGGTAATGGCTCATCGGCGGCGCTCCTCGTGTTTGGTCATCGACCCTGGCAGGTGGGCAGAACTCTGATCGACGACTGAGCCCGTGAGATGTGTGGATGGAGGGCCGAATAACGCCTGCCGGATTGGCAAATCGCTCGATACTGCTTCTGGCCGGCGGCGTCTAATATTAAGGTCTCAGCAGTATTGAGAGGCTGCTAATCCAGCACTATGGCTTCAACACCGTCAACTTGAACGGGCCGTCGTTGGCGGCAGCATGCGCGACCGCGTCGTTCGCATCATGGAGCGCGAACTCGCTCACGGCAAACTGGTCGAGGTCGAGCAAGCCGGCCCTGATCAGGCCGACCATCCCCGTCACGGCCTCACGCGGGTACATCCACTGCCCCTTGATCGTGACGAGATTACGCATGATCCAAGGGTAGGGAAGGCTCAGGTCCTCGCCCCCCAGCATGCCGACTCCGCCCATCAGCACCGCACGCCCGTAAGGCCGCACCGTCATGATGGCGGTACGCGCCACCGTCGCGTCGACGGAGGGAGGCAGGAAGTCCAGCACGGCGTCGATCGGTCCGGGCGCCGCCCGCTTCATGGCTTCGCCGTCGTGGGCGGGATCGCCGGTAAGCCGAACGGGGGCGACGCGCCCGCCGAACCGACGTTCCAGATCTACGAGCACCGCCGGGTTCCGGCCGGGAACCACGACGCAGCGCGCGCCCATCGCGAGGGCCGTGAGCGTGGCGGCGCTCCCGAAGTTGCCCGTCGCGCCGCTCACCAGCAGGGTCTCGCCGGCCTTCAACTCCATGGCGAGCAGGCCGCCGTAAGCGATGAGGAGCGTGCCGATGGCGCACCACCGCCCGGCCTCGGCGGGATCGATGTGCCCGATTGGAAGCGCGTTCTCCGTGGGCACGCGGATGCATTCGGCGAATGGGCCGTCGCGGAAGCGGCCTTGCAGCTTCTGGCCGCCCTCGCCACGCGCGCTCCAGCCCTGGAGTACGATGTCGGGCATCAAGGCGTCGTCGCGCGAACGGACGGTTGGATCGCAGAATACCCAGTCGCCCGGCTTCAGCTTGGTGGCATCCGGCCCGACCTCGCGCACGCGCCCGACCGCGCCGCAGCCCGGCACCACCGGTGTTGGCAGCAGATACCTGCGAGCCCCACTTAACACCTCGTCCGCATAGGAGAGGACCGGCGCCGCCACGACCTCGACGATGACCTCTCCCGTTCCGATCGTCGGCTCGGGCACCTCCTTGAAGATGAGTGGCGTCCCAAACGCCTCCAGTACGGCAGCTTTCATCTCCGACCTCCTTGGTTTGGTGAACGTTATTGGAATTATGCCCTAACGATGCCCAAAGAAGGGGTGGTACGATCCTGGTATCCCGAAGCCCCAGGGAGGTGGACGTGCACGGTAACCGCAAGCTCGGCGAATTTCTGCGGTCCCGCCGATTCAAGCTTCAGCCCGAGGAGGTGGGCCTCCTGGCGAAGCGCACGCGACGAACCCCTGGGCTGCTCCGCGAGGAGGTCGCGCGTCTGGCGGGCATCAGCATCGAATGGTACGTCAGGCTGGAACAGGGGCGCACCGTGTCCCCGTCGTCCGTCACGATCGAGGCGCTCGGCGTGGCGTTAAGGCTCAGCGACGTCGAGCGACGCCACCTTCGCTCCCTCGCGCACGGCGGCAAGCGCGAGGCCTTCGTCCGCGAGGTGGTGCCGGACGTCCTGAACCGTGTGGTCCAGGGGTTGGATCAGCCGGCCTACGTCACGGGACAGCGCTGGGACGTGCTTGCCTGGAACCGGAGGGCGGCCGAGCTTCTCACCGACTTCGCGCTGCTCGCGATCGAAGACCGGAACATCCTGCTCTTCATGTTCACCGACTCCAAAGCCCGCCGCCTCTTCGGCGATGGCTGGGCCGGGGAAGCGCAGCGCATGGTGTCGCTATTCCGTGCGACCTACGATCTGTGGCCGGGCGATCAGGCGTTCCAAGCGCTGGTTGAGCGGGTGCGATCACGCTGCCCTGAGTTCGCGACCTGGTGGGCAAGTCACGAGGTCGCGTCTCCCGGCTCCGGCGCGAAGACGGTGCACCGGGCGGGCGGTTCGGCCGCCCGCTTCGAATACGCGACATTCCAGTCGAACGACGATCCGTCGCTCAAACTGGCATTGTATGTCGAGCACAGTGAGTTGCTCGCGGAACAGTAGGCGTGAGGCGTTCCATGTCCGCCAAAGACACCGCCGAACTTCAGCGCGACGACCTGCTCGGATCGAAACTTCGGGTAGTACGTCGTAACTTAGCCCCGCAGCCGGGACGGCCCGCGAGCAACTCGGCAATCCAGCCGTCGAACGTTCCATACTAAGCAACCTGCGCAACCGCGAGACGCGCTCAACGCCTTCCCTCAAGCCAGTCTGCCAACGCCTTGTTCACTTCGGATGGTCGCTCCAGCATCGACTCATGGCCGGCATCGATCGTGACTTCGGACAGGTCGGCACAGTCCTCCCGCATCGGGTCAGCGAGGCGTCCATGCACGGTGGCGCATGCCGTATCATGGGCCGCGTGGAGAAAGAGCACAGGGAGGCTCAACCTGCCGAAGTTCGGCGCCTCGGCGGCGTAGGCCAGGTTCGCGGCATCGTTCATGTACCAGGCGTTCGCACCCGCGAACCCCGTTGCCTCGAACGCGGCCACGATCGTGTCGAAGTCGGCCTGGCTCAGTATGGCCTCGTCTCGGGGTAACTGCGGCGCGCGGCGGACATCACCGAACCAGCCACCGTTCGTGCGGATGCTGGCGGTGGAAGCCGGCTTTTCTTCCGCAAGCGCCGTGCTGGTGCGGTAAAGCATGGAGATCGTCGCCTCGACGTCAGCCTCGAGGTCCTGCGACGCGCGCCGGAAATGCTCGCGGTAGAACAACCAGTAGTCCCATTGCCCGACCGGGTAGCGGTCCAGCGGGTACATCGCCCGGTCGACCAGCGGCACGAGCGTCGGCAACGCCAGCCCCCGCGCGAAATAGGGAATGCACAGACTCGCGACGCCCCGGCAGCGGTGGGCGTGATGGGACGCCATGGCCCAAACGACCGCGCTCCCCCAATCGTGGCCGACCCAGATCGCCGGCCGGCCGCCGAGCGCGTCGTGTAGCTCGATCATGTCGCGCGCGAGTTCCCGGACGGCGTAGGCCGCCGTCGAGGCGGGTACGGAGGAGCCGCCATAGCCGCGCATGTCGGGAGCGACGCACCGCCAGCCCTCGGCCGCGAAATGCTCGATCTGGGATCGCCAGACCAAGGCGAGCTCGGGCCAGCCGTGGATGAAGATCAGCAACGGCCCGTCGGCCGGACCCGCCTCGATCCAACTCGTGCGATGGCGCGGCGTCTCGACGACGTGCCGAGCAAATTCCATGGTCGCCAAAGCCGATCCTCCCGATCTTGCAGTCGCCATCATCGATAAGGGTTGATCAACCCGGCAGGTTGACCTTGAGCGCCGCGATGAAGCGCCAGTCCGCCAGGGCCGCGCGTCGGTGAGGGGCCGCCTGCGTCTCGTATTCCGATGACACGATGATCTTTCGCAGTGCCTCGAAGCTCGGATATTCGACGATGGCGAGATCGTCCCAGGCCTCCCCCGGCGCCGCGACGATCGTCGCGGCCACGCTGCTGAAGAAGACCGGCATGAAGTGCTCACCCGGCGCCACCGCGCTGGCGACCTGGGCGAAGGCCGGCACATATCGCTGCAGATAGGCCTCCCTGCCCGAGCAAGGGGGGAGTGCGGAGCCTTCGGCATACGTTGCCTGGGGATTGTAGCGGACGAGATTGACCATCTGGACGGGGCCCTTGCCCTGCAGCGCCTGGGTAGCCTCGGCCAGCGCTTCTGCAGTCATTTCCACCATCGCCATCGTCCTGCACTCCGCACGTCAACATCGATTGACTTTCAATACAGGCGGACGTATTGAGAGTCCATGGGAAGACCGTCGCTTCGAGAAAAGATTTTGGTCTCTGGCGTGCAGACGCTGCACGAACAGGGGTTCGTGAACTCCGGAATCCGCGAGATCACGGCAGCCGCTGGCGTGCCGCAAGGCTCGTTCACGAACCACTTCAAGTCGAAAGAGGCCTTCGGCCTCGCCGTGCTGGACCGCTACTATGAAGGCGTTCAGGCAACGATGGCGGCCACCCTGGGTAATGCGACGCTGTCCCCCGTCGAACGGTTGCACGCCTACTTCGACACGGTCACGGCGCGCCTCGTCGATGCGGAATGGCATCACGGCTGCCTGCTCGGGAACATGAGCCTGGAGACGGCCGAGCACAGCGATGCGCTACGGGCGCGGCTCGTGGCGGTTCTGGGCGGCATCACCGAAGCGTTCGAGCAGACCGTCCGCGCGGCTCAGTTGGCCGGCGAGATGCGCGACGACTTCGCGGCGGACGAGGTGGCCTCGATCCTGATGTCGTCGTGGCAGGGCGCCATGCTCTGGATGAAGGTGCACCGCAGCGGTGCGCCGATCGAGCGCTTCAAGACCGTGACCCTCGCGGCCTTTCTGACGACGTCCAAGCGTTCGGCAGCCAGTCCGCCGTTCGAGGAATGAACCTCAACCCCGGAGCACGACCGGTAGCCGAGTATCAGGGCTCAACAGGAAAGAAAACTCACATGGCATCCTCGCCGCACCTGTCCACCTTCGAAACCTACCAATCGGCGTGGGCGATCGGCGTCTCTCCCGATGAACGGCAGCGCCTGCTGCGGAAGAGCGTGGCGGAGGACAGTCTGTACCAGGACCCGGGCACCACGTGTCATGGACATGGCGAGCTGACCGCCAAGATCGAGGACGCCAACCGAAAGGGGCCTGGAGCGACGTTTCGGAACGACAGCTTCCTCACCCACCACGACAAGGCCGTGGTCACCTGGACGATGTTCGACGGCGCCGGCGAGGAATACGCGAAGGGCGCGAGCTACGTGCAGTTCGGAGCCGACGGCCGGCTCACCCACATGACGGGCTTCTACGATCCGCCCACCAAGCCCTTCGGGCGCGATCCGGGCGAACGGTCGTGACCGCTCAGCTTCTCGGCGCAGGCCGCATGGCCGGCTGTTGTTGGCAGGAGGCAGACGTAAACGGGAGTCGGCCATGATCGAACCGGCAATGCAATCCGTCGAGGTGCTTGGCGCCAGGATGGCCTACGTCGACCAGGGGCAAGGCCGGCCCGTGCTGTTCCTGCACGGCAACCCGACCTCATCGTACCTCTGGCGCAACGTGATCCCGCACGTGGCTCCGCACGCCCGCTGCATCGCGCCCGACCTGATCGGAATGGGACGCTCCGGCAAGCCCAGGATCTCCTACCGCGTCGAGGACCACGCCCGCTTTCTGGCGGGCTTCATCGAGGCGCTCGAGTTGAAGGATGTCGTGCTGGTCCTTCACGACTGGGGCTCGGCGCTTGGTCTCGATTGGGCGCGGCGCCACGAAGCGAGCGTGCGTGGGCTGGCGCTGATGGAGTTCATCATGCCCATCCCGACGTGGCTCGACATGAGCGAGCGTGGGGCGGAGTTCTTCAAGGCGTTCCGCGACCCGAAGCGGGGTCGCAGCCTCCTGGTCGACGACAATGCCTTCGTCGAGCAGTTGCTGCCGGCTTCGATCGTGCGTGAGATAACCGCGGAGGAGATGGACGCCTACCGGCGCCCGTTCCTCGATCCAGCGACACGCGAGCCCATCTACCGCTTTCCCAACGAACTGCCGATTGCCGGCGCGCCCGCCGATGTCTGGGCCATGGCGAGTGCCTACCGGGCGTGGCTGCTCGAGACCGAAATCCCCAAACTCCTGTTCTGGGCCGAACCCGGCGCGCTGGTCTCACCGGAGCGGGCCGCTTTGTGGGCGGCGAAGCTCAAGGCATGCCGTACCATCGCGCTTGGTCCAGGGCTCCATTATCTCCAGGAAGACCATCCGGATCGGATTGGGCGAGAGGTGGCGGCGTGGCTCGCCACCTTACGATGACCCCGCGGGACCGCGCAGATAGGTTCGGCGCCCTGATTGTCGTGCTTCGCGTGTTCGCGGTCTTCGCACTCCTGACGGGCGGCTTGGACAGCGCTTTGGGCGCCAAGCTCCTGCTCTCGTCCGGGGCCGAACTGCCGCAGAGCGCCGCGGCAGACCCGTTGCTGAACAGTCAGATCAGGTACTGGGGAGCGGTGTGGTGCGGCTTTGGCGCCGTGCTGTGGTGGACGACGCGCGACCTGCGTGAGCGCATTGCGCTGCTGCAGATCCTGATGGCGACCGTTTTCCTGGGCGGCATGGGTCGGCTCCTCTCTGCGTTTCAGTGCGGCACGGGGCCGCCGGTGTTGATCGCCTTTATCGTCATCGAACTCCTCGGTCCGCCCGCGCTCGAGGGCTGGAGACGGAGACTGATGCAAGGCCACCGGGCCTGAGCTGGCCCGCCAATACCTGGAGAGCAAGTTGGTCAACTCACCAATATTGACTGACACCCGCTTGGGCCGTCGGCAACTCTTGATCGCGTTCGGGTCCGCAGCCGCGGCGACGGTCGCCGCCCCGCGAGCCTCTAGGGCAGAAGCCGACAGAGCCGATACCACTCACAAGGACATACCCATGCTGACCGACGAGATGCGTTACATCTGGGAACGCTACGCCAGCGCTTGGGCGGCGAAAGACAATGTTGAGCGACGGCACATCCTGGAAGGGGTGATTGAACCTGAGTTTGGCTACAGCGACCCCCGGATTACCTGCCACGGTCGGGACGAAATGGCGGGCAACCTCGATGCTTTTCAACAACGCCAGCCTGGCGGCTGTTTTGTTCTGCGCGACATCCTCGGCCATCATGATTTTGCGATGGTGAGTTGGCAGTTGATCAAGGCTGATGGTGAGGCTGCCACCATCGGTTACGATTTCGTTAGGTTCGCGGACGGAGGTCACATTGCCCAGATCACGGGCTTTTTCGCTCGGCCCAATCCCTAAACGTCAATGCGATCGACAAAACCTCGGCTCGCGCACGGGCAAGAGGCACGCAGAAGTTTCAAAGATCGACGTGAGAGGGTGTCGCGATGGAGTTCCGTCAGCTCAAGCAGTTTGTAGCCCTGGCGGAGGAACTCCATTTCGCTCGGGCTGCGGAACGGCTTGGAATGGAGCAATCGCCACTGAGCCATTCGATCCGCAATCTCGAGGGCGAGCTGAAAACTAAGCTGTTTCATCGCACAACTCGACGGACATGGCTTACTCGGGCGGGCACGCGTTTCTACGCAGAAGCTAATAGGATTCTCGCCGACGTCGAGGCGGCAACCGCCTCGCTTCAGGCTAGTGACAGCGAACCCTCTATGGTTCGATTAGCGCTCGGCGAGGATCTCGCTGGTGAGCCCTTCACGCGGCTGCTATTCGAGCTTGAGCATCATCGGCCGGCGTTGTCCGTTTACGTGCGCGAGTTGACCCATGCAGACGCGATACGCCTCGTTCGTGACGGCGGCGCTGATGTAGCTCTCACCTTTGACGCACGGCCGATCGAAGGTCTTAAGCGGCGTCGAGCGTGGGGTGAACCGTTGATGCTGATTGTTCCGATAGGTCATCCGCTTGTTGAACGTGATAAGATCACGTTGTCTGAGATCGGCTCGGAACGGCTTGCGTTGCCAAGAACAAACACTTGCGCAGGCTACCTAACGCAGGTCGAAGAGGTGTTTGCTCGTCACCGCGTGAGCATTACGAACAGGGCTACCGTTGCTCACTGGAACACCGCAATCAGCTTTGCTGCAGTTGGGCGCGCCCTCGCTTTGTGCCCCGCTTCGTTCGTCAACGGTGCGACCGGCGTCGCCGTCCTGCCGATAGCAGAACACGATGCTGAGATCGTGACTTGGCTGCTCTACTCCGAGGTCGAGGACTCAGCGTCATTAGCGCTGGTTCTAGAGATCGCGGCATTAGTCGATCGCGACGGGGTGTCTCCGGCCAGTGAAATACCCTGACGAGCACGCCGAAACTCTCGGTCACGCTCCATGAACGCCGCCAGCATATGAGGCGCGAGCGCGGCCGCGTCGACCTGATCGCCGTAAGCCGTCCCATAAAGCTCGGCGTAGCGGTCGAGGTCAGCCTTCACCGCGACTGGCAGCGCGATGGTCAGCCGGACCACCTCGGTCTTCGGCAGCGGTCCAAGCCTCAGTTTGCCGCTCATCGCGTTCCTCCTTGCGTTCGGCCCGCGGCCGCGACGCCGTAGGGCCGCAGCACGATGTCTTTGTTGACGATGACGCGCACCGGAAACCCCGGCCGGACCGTCAGCGTGGGCTGAATGTTCAGGTTGCGCCGGGTGAGCTGCTGGCCGACTTGGTTGACGCTGTCCTCGGCGCTGCGCGAGGTGGCGACCACGACCGTCTGTTGGCCGGTGCCGCCGAGGCCACTATTCTGCGAGCCGAGCTCCGAGCCGACCCCGAGCAGGGTCGAGAGCGCGGCGCCCGCGAGCAGCTTGCCCCAGTGATTGTCGGTCTCGTCCTCCAGACCCGCAAAACCCTTGGTGTCCGCGCCAGGCAGCCGGTCGAGGACGATCGAGGAGCCATCCGGCATGACGAGCCGTGTCCACACCAGTAGCACCCGGCTCTGGCCGTAGGCGACCTGGGCGTCGTAGGTGCCGAGCAGCCGCGAGCCCTGCGGGATCAGCAGCGTCTTGCCGCTCACCGTGTCGTAGACGGGCTCGGTCACGGTCGCGATCGCCTGGCCCGGCAGGTCCGAGTTCAACCCCGTCACCATGGCGGCCGTGATGATGGTGCCGGCCATCACCTGGAAGGGTGAGACCGGGGTCTGGAGCTTGCCGCTCGCGTAGATCTTGCTGTCGACCGACGCATTGAGGAAGGCGCTCTTTCGGTCTTGGCCGTTCTGGCTGAAGGTCTCGTCCGTCCGCGCGCTCTCGGCCGAGCCGGGAAGCGGCGCAAAAGGGTCACGGCGTGGCGTGTCGGCCCCAGCGGCGGCGGCCTCCGCCTGGGGCTGCTGGTCGGTGCGCTGCCGGGTCTGCACGAAGAGCTGGGCCCGTGCGGCAGCCTCGGCCTCCTGCCGGCGGCGCTGCTCCTCGGCCAAGCGCGCCTGCTCCTCGGGCGAGGGCCCCGTCGGCCCAGTAGGTGCGATCACGGGCGCCGTGCCCTCCTGCTGCGCGCGCAGGAACGGGCGGCCGAGGTCGCCGGGCAGCGGAGGCCCAAGCTGCGGCACGCCGGGCGGCACGACCTTGGGCAGGCTGCCGTAGTCGCCCGGCAGCGTGTTCAGCCCCTCGGCGACCGGTTTGCGATCGGTCGAGTAGAGCTCCTGGGGCGGCGTGCCCCCGCCATGATTGACGCCCAGCGCCCAGATGGCAAGGCCGCCGACGGTCAGTGCCGAGACGGAGCCGAGCAGGATCAGCGCGCGGCGGGACAGCCGCGTCACGGGGCGTGGCTTGGCCCTGAGCGCCAAAGTCTCGGGCGCTATTTTCGGCTGCGGCGGTACGTTCGGCGGGATCGGCGGCGCACCGGACGGCGTGGCCGGGCTCATGAGCCGAAGATCCCGCGCCGGCGTCCGTCGGTGCGCTCGATTCGCACCACCTCCTGGTGATCGCCGCCGAGGCGCAGCTCGGCCGCGCCGAACAGGCGGTCGACGACGTAGTAGGGCGCGCGATAACGGGCGTTGACGAGCTCGCTCTCGCCGGTCGGGCCGACCACGAAGAGCGGCGGCAGCTCGCCCTGGGCGATGCCGGCCGGGAACTGGATGTAGACCTTCTCACCGTCGTCGAACGCGCGCACCGGCCGCCAGGGCGGCGTGTCGCCGCTGATGGCGTAGCGGAAGTGCAGACGCTCGAGCGGGATGCCGTCGGCGACGGGCGCGGCCGCCTCGGCGCGGCGGTTCTGGTTCTGGAGCGCGAGCAGCCGGTCCTGCGGGTAGTCCCACGACACCGACGCCATCCAGGTCAGCTCGGTCCCGGTCAGTTCGAGCAGGTAGGTGCGCCGGTCGGTGTTGACGACCAAGTTGGTCCGGAGGTCCGGCCGGGTCGGCTTGACCAGAATGTGGACGCGGCTCGTGCTGCCCGTGCCCGACGAGGTGTCGCCGATCACCCAGCGCACCGTGTCGCCGGCCGAGACCGAGACGAGCTGCTCGCCCTCCTGCAGGGCGACGTCGGTCACCTTTCCGGGCGAGGCGTAGACCTGATAGAGCGCGCCGGCGGCATAGGGCCAGACCTGGGTGGCGTTGACGTAGCCGTAGCGCGAGGGCTGCACGCGCGCCGCACGGTTGGCCAGCGCGACCCGTGCCCGCGGGTCGGCCGGCTCGGGCGCGCTGACACGCGACCCGGGCGGCGGCTTGAGCTGCCCGGGCAGCGGCAAGGGCCTGGGCACCTCGACGATCTCGACCGGCTTCGGTGGGTCGACAAGCGCCACGGGCGCGGCTGCGGGCTCGTCGAGGCCGATCTCGGGCGGCGGCGTGCCGTGCGCGCAGGCCGAGAGCGCCAGCGCGGAGGCCGTGACGAGCAGCAAGGCGGTAATGGACGGTCGGGTCATGCGCGATCTCCTCATGACCCGCCGGAGCCGAGCTCCCGGCTCCAGTTCAGGCCGTTGACGTAGATGCCGAGCGGGTTCTTGCGCAGTTGCGCCTCGGTGTGAGGGGGCTGCAGCACGATGGACAGGATGGCGGTCCAGCGGTCGGTCGCGACGAGCGCGCCGTTCTCGTAGCGGCGCTCGGTCCAGCGGACCTGGAACGAGCCGGGCGAAGCGCGCACCACGCTGGTCACTTCGACCGCGACCGACTGCTTGCCGACCTTGCCGAAGGGGTCGTTGGCGCGGGCATAGTCGTTCAGCACCGCCGCGCCACGGTCGGTGGCGTAGTCATAGGCCTCGAGCCAGTCCTGGCGCACGACGATGGGGTCGAGCGCCAGCGCGCGCACGTCGTTGATGAAGCGCGCGAGGTGGTTGGCGATCTGGGCGTCGGCGGGCACGTAGGCCTCGGCCGCTGCGCCGACCGCGCGTACGTCGCCCTGCCGCGTCACCTCGACGACGTAGGGGGTGATGGTCGACTGTCCGGCCTGCCAGACGAGACCCGCGCCCATCACGAGCGACAGGCCGAGCGAGCCGAAGGCCATCAGCCGCCAGTTGCGCGCCTGGGCGCGCGAGGCGCCGAGGCGCTCATCCCAGACCTGGCCGGCGCGCTGATAGGGCGTTTCGGGTTCGGGCGTGTCCGAGTAGCGGACCCCGGGTCGTCGAAAGCGCATGCGCGTCACTCCTCATCCTGGCGAAGCGTGGGAGCCGGTCCCGAGCCGCCGGCGTCGCCCGAGCGCACGGCGTGGGTGACGGCCGCGACCCCGCGGCGCATGCCTTCGCGGCGGCGGAGATCCTTGGCCCAGCGCGGCGCGATTTCGCCGCCCGCGGCGGCCTCGGCGTCGCCCGAGCCACCTCCTGCGGCAGTCGCACCACCGGTCCAGGCGCGACGCGCGGCGGAGCGGATGCCTTCGCCCGCGACGGAGGCGCCTGTACGGGCGACGCCGGCGAGCCCTGCGCCGGTGCGCGCCATGCCGCTCGCGCCGGCGGCGGCGGCACCTTCGGAGAAAGCTGCGCGGGCTCCGCTCGCGAGGCTGGTCGCCGAGCGCATGCCGCCCATGGCGGCGCCTCCGGCAAACCGTCCGGCGGCCGCCGCGCCAGCGCGACGAACGGTACGGCGCCGAGGACGGCGAAAGCCGCGAGCGCGGCGCCGCAGCAGCGATTGAACAAGCCGCTGCTGTCGTCGTCGGCCGGCAGCGGGGCGTTGCGGTCCCAGTGCTCCAGCTTGGGCAGGCCCAGCCAGCGGGCCTTG
>CAXTMW010000050.1:15261-20105 GCA_964245455.1 uncultured Acidobacteriaceae bacterium | reverse complement strand
GGTCTCGGGCGCGTGCGGCCCAGCAGCAGGCAGAGGCCAGGGCGGCATCGGCCGAGGTGGGCGCGGCCGATGGCCGCGTGGAAGCCGCACGCCGTGAGGCAAACACCCAGCTGCACCAGCTGGGGCAGGTGCGGCGCGAGCAGGCGCAGGCAGAGGAAGCGCTGCTGTCGGTCGACCGCGACCGCAGCCGTTTGGAAGGTGAGCTTAGTGGTGCGCGGCGCGAGCTGGAGGCGCAGGACGCGGAGCGCGGGCAGGCGTCGTTGCGCTTTGAATCAGCGAGCGAAAACCTGCGCCGCCTGGAAGCGGAGCTGGCCGCACTGCGCGGTGAGCTGGCCGCCCGGCGGACGGCGGAGACCGAGGCGCGGAGGCGCGGCGACACACTGCGGTCAGAGCGAGCGACTGTCACCGGGCGCCGCAACTCGCTCGAATCCCTGCTTCGCGAGCACAGCTATTCGACCGACACGGTAAAAAAGCTGCTGAAGGCGTCGCTCGCCGGCGGGCTGAAGCCCGTCGGCACCCTGGCCGACTTCATTGAGGTCGGCGAGCAGTACGAGACCGTGGTCGACGAGTTTCTGCGCGATGAGCTGAACTACATCGTGGTGAAAAGCTGGGACGCCGCGGACGAAGGCATGCGCCTGCTGCGGGCCGGCTCGGAGCCGGGCAAAGACGGTGGCCGAGGCGTGGACGGCCGCGCGACGTTCCTGGTGCATCCGGACGACGCGCAGGCCAAGTTCTCCTTCGCGGTGGACGCGGGCGCCGGCCTGCGGCCGGGGCCGGGCGTGGTCGGCCTGAAAGACTGTATTCGCGTCCTGGACGGCTTTGGGCGCTCGCTCGAAGCAATCCTGCCCAAGCTGCGCGACGGCTACGTGACGCCGGATGCCGGGACCGCGCGGACCCTCGCGCTCGAGAACCCGAACGCGTTTTTTCTTGCGCCTTCGGGCGAGTGCTTCCATAACGTGACGGTGACTGGCGGCAAGCCGCGCGCGGAAGGCCCGCTGGCGCTGAAGCGCGAGCTGCGCGATGCGCAGGCGAAGCTTGCGACGGTGGACGAGGAGCTTAGCCGGGTGGAAACAGAAGCTGCCGCGCTTGGGCGCTCAGCCGCCGAACTGACGCGGCAGATCGACAGCCGTTCCGAGGAGCGGCGGCAGGCCGAGCGCGACAGCGCGCACGAAGGCGCCGCGCTTCGCCAGATGGACGGCGAGCGACAACGGCTGGAACGGCGGATTGCCGAGTGGACGCTCCAGGGCGAGCGAGCCCGGACGCAGCGCGAGCAAAAGGCAGTGCTGATCGCGCGGAAAGCGGACGAGTTAGCCCGTCTGGAACAGGCGCACGCCTCAGCGGAGACAGCGCAGGAGGAACTGCTGCGCGCCGTGGCTACTGCGCGGGAAGCACGCGACCGGGCCCACGCTGCCGCCGCCGAGGCATCGGCTGAGCTGGCTGGGTTGGAAGAACGGCGACGCGGGGCGGACGTGAACTTCCAGCGCGTGGAACGCATGGTGGCCGAAGGCGAGCGGCGAGCGGCGCAGCTGGAGCAGCAGCTTGCCGCGGCAGGCGCCGAGCAGGCTCAGCGCACCGAGGAGAACCAAACCCTGGCGGCGCGGGAAGCCGAGTTACTTGTGGTTCGTGAGGAAGCGGAGACGCAGGCACGCCTGCTGGCTGAAGAAGCACAGGCATTGCGCGGCAGGTTATCCGCGGCAGAGTCGCAGTTGAAGCACTTGCGTGCGGAGGCCGACCGTGCGCGGGAGCAGCGCGAGCAGCGCGCGACCGTCGCCGCCCGGCTCGCGGCCGAGCTCGCGCACGCGGAGGAGGCATCGGTTGCCGACCTTGGCGTTGCGGCGAATATGCTGCGCGAGACCCTTCGCGCCGGTGAACTCGCACGGCTCACCCCCGAGCAGCTGCCGCGGGACGAGGAAGCCTGCCGCGAGATGAAGCGTCGGCTGGAAGCGATGGGCCCGGTGAACATGATGGCGCTTGAAGAGTACGAGGAAACCGCGTCGCGGCACCTTTTTCTTGAGACGCAGCGCAAGGATCTGCTCGACTCGATTGAGAACACGCGGTCCACCATCCGCGAGCTGGACGGCATCTCGCGCCTCAAGTTTGACGAGGCGTTCGCGCGCATCAATGAGAATTTCAGCGAAGTGTTTGCACGGCTGTTTGGAGGCGGGCAGGCGTCCATGCGGATGACGGACGAGGAGAACTCGAACGAGTCGGGCATCGATATCGTGGCACAGCCGCCGGGCAAAAAACTGCAGAACGTCTTTCTGCTCTCCGGCGGCGAGAAGGCCCTCACCGCGTTGTCCCTGCTGATGGGCATCTTCCGCTATCAGCCTGCGCCGTTCTGCGTGCTGGACGAGGTGGACGCACCGCTGGATGAAGCGAACGTGGGCCGCCTGGCCGAGATGCTGCGCTCCATGGCAACCGACACGCAGTTCGTGATGGTGACGCACTCCAAACGCATGATGACCGCTGCCGATATGATCTACGGCGTCACCATGCAGGAGCCGGGCGTCTCGAAGATCGTGAGCGTCCGCATGAACGGGAGCGAAACCGGGGTACGCGGGCCGGTGCAGCGGCAGCTGGCCTTGCAGTAGGACCCCTGCCGCATCGCCGACAATCATTAGATCTCAAGGATAGTGCGGTAAGGCTCTTGCCCAAACCTGTTGCCGGCGAAAAGCAAATCGCAGTAGTGTCTTACCCTTGATTCTGAAATGCTGACATTCGACCCATGATACGAACGTGCATCAGCGTCCGTTATGCAATGCCATCCGCCACGATAGCTTCCGCCAATGCGACTTATCCGGGACGAATTTGCACCTGTGGGCAAAATGAGCTGAACGCTTACCTACTCGCGACGAGCGCATTGATGTCGGCTTCAAAGACCAAATAGCTGATCGCGATCCGACCCGTCACAGTCAACAAGAAGGGTCAGAGGCATTTTTCTCAAACGGCATGGAGCAATAAAAGGCCGACGACAAGCATCACCGCGCAGGTTACAGCATGAATTGAAAACGCTCGCGACTTTGATCCGCCCGACCCCAGGACGATTGACATGTCGCCAAGAGGAATGATGGCAAAGGCGAGTAGAGCTATGCCTAACGACCGCCTGTCCGCGGTCAGCATCATTGTCAGCACGACTAATCCGGATCCGACGTCCTGAAGTCCTTAAGACGTAGCCAGGCACGAGTATCAGCATCGGATGCAGGCGGCTCAAGACCAAATGATCCTGAGATTCGTTCAGGAGATACAAGTTAGAAGCAGCCGATAACAGAGACCGACACGGCTATAAGAGCAGCCACAGAAAGCGGAATAGCGTTATGCATACAGCGGCACCGGGACCGGCGCTCGAAACGGCGTCGTGAAGTCGAGCTGCAGCTGCTCGTGCGCTTCCGGGTGCTGCTCGCGCCAGAGCTGCACCAGCAGCAGCGGCGGCCAGCGGCATCGAGAGCCAGCTTTCGCGTCACCTTGGCATGGCAGCCAGGCATAGCGTCGTCTTCCCTGCCTTCCTCAAGCCGACCCCGATGACCGGCTCGCTCCAAACGCTCAATGGCCGCGTCAGTCCAGTCGGAACGCCAACTCGGATGCGCGCTGTCGAGTCGGCTGTTTCAGCCATCTGTGCCCGGAACAGAGCCGTTGACAGTGCAGTTAGAACAGAGCTAAGTTTAGTGCCCGCACAGGTCCACTGCCCTTTGTGCGCTGTCAGTTCTTCCCCAGGATGGCACTATGTTTCGTCTCATCGCTTTCACGGTTCTAACCGCTATGTTGTCGATGACCGGTCCGTTCTCTTTGCGGGCCGACGCACAAGCTGCGACCCAACCGACACTTGCCCAGCAAACGCAGGCCGGCATCGACGAGATGCAGAACCTGTACACGCCCTCGACAGGGCTTTACCAGGGAACGAACTGGTGGCCTTCGGCGAACGAGCTGACGACGCTGGCCGATTATGCGATGCTGACGCACAACTCGAGCTACAACAACGTGTTTGCGAATACCCTGCAGCTGGCACCGAATCAGTACGCGGGATTTCTGGATAACTTCTACGATGACGAAGGCTGGTGGGCGCTGGCCTGGATCGCGGCCTATGACGTGACCGGAAACGGGCAGTACCTGACGACGGCAAGTTCGATCTTCAGCGACATGACGGGTGGGTGGGATTCGACCTGCGGCGGCGGCATCTGGTGGAGCAAGGACCGGGCTTACAAGAACGCGATTGCGAATGAACTGTTTCTATCGGTGGCGGCGCACCTTGCCAATCGGGCTTCGTCGAGCGATCGGACCGGCTATCTTTCCTGGGCCAGCCGGGAGTGGACCTGGTTTCAGGGATCGAGCCTGATCAACAGCCAGAACCTGATCAACGACGGGCTGGTGACTGCAACCTGCCAGAACAACGGGCAGACCGTTTGGAGCTACAACCAAGGCGTGGTGCTGGGTGGGCTGGTCGAGCTGAACAAGGCGCAACCGGCGCCGGGGCTTATCGCGAGTGCGAACACGATCGCCCAGTCGGCGATCAGCCACTTGACGGACAGCAACGGCGTGCTGCACGACGCGGGCGAACCGAACCTCGGAGCGGATGGGCCGCAGTTTAAGGGCGTCTTCCTGCGCAACCTGATGGCGCTTACCGCGGTATCGCCGCAGCAGCTCTACGCAGACTTCTCGCTCACGAACGCGGAGAGTATCTGGTACACCTCGCGGAATGCAGTGAACGCGTTTGGACAAGTGTGGACCGGGCCATTCGACGCTGTGAACACAGCGAGCCAGGGCTCGGCGGTGGACGCTTTTGTCGCTGCCCTGGCCGACTCTGAAAACCCGACCCTCGAGGCGCTGCCTGACTTCACGCTGAGTGCGTC
>CAXTMW010000050.1:8493-15251 GCA_964245455.1 uncultured Acidobacteriaceae bacterium | reverse complement strand
AACCACGGGAACACTTGCGACGGCAAACGGCGTCTCGATCGCGGTGGGGCTTCGGGTGGCGGTCGTGAACGCTCCGGCTGGGGTGACCGCCTCGCTGGGCGGCACGACGCTGGCCCCCGGCGGGCAAACAACGCTGAGCATTCACACAACGAGTGCAACGCCCGGCGGCACGCTTACGGTCGCAGTGACGGGGACGGGCGGCGGCCTGATGCACACGGCATATGTGCAACTTCTGCTGCCCGACTTCAGCGTGAGCACCAGCCTGAGTGGAGGTGTAACGAGCCTTTACTTGAACCAGAGTGGGAGTGCCAGCATTCCGGTTGTGGTGAACGCGATCAACGGGTTTACGGGCCAGGTGGCGCTTTCGGTCCCAAACGTTCCGCCGCTGGTAAACGCGAGCTTTTCTCCGGCAGTAACGGCGACCACGAGCCAACTCACGCTCTCGGCCGGCGTCACGACGCCGACTTCGAGCGGTTCGCCGCTGGCGGCCGGGGGCACCTCCGGCACGACGACCCATGCGGCTGCATCGCTTGCGGTGGCGAGCAGTGCGGGGCTGGGCGAATGCGGGCTGGGCGATACGGTGGATCTTTCGAGCAGCTACAACCTGACGGCGATTCGCTCGGATGGGACGAGCTTTACCGATGGCGGAATCGATGGTGCGGGGTATGCGCTGTCCTCGGCGATTTTGACAGGCGGCCGCGTATTAAATGGTGTGCGGTTCCACTTGGGCGCGCCAGATATCCCGGACGCCGTGTACGGGGCGGGGCAGACGATCGCACTGCCGCAGGGGCAGTACCGAACCTTACAGTTGATGGGTACGGGCGTTGAGGGGCGACAGGGCAATCAGCCGGTTACGGTGACCTACACCGACGGCTCGACTGCGCAGCTGACGGCGAGCTTCAGCGACTGGTTCAGTCCAGAGTTCAACGTCGACGAGGGCGAGGCGATCGCGATGCCTTACCGCAATACGAGCAGCGGCATGGTGGACAATCACCAGGGCAATCTGTACGGGTATACGCTACTGCTGGACCACGCCAAGACGGTGAAGAGCATGACTCTGCCGCAGAACCGGAATGTGGTGGTGCTGGCCGCGACTTTGTCAGACCTGTCGCTCGGCACTGAGGTAAACCTGGCCGATTTTTACAACGCAACCGGAATCGCCACCGATGGTACGACGAGCCCGCAAAATGGCGGTGTGGATGGAGGGGGCTATACGTACTCGGCAAACGTGCTGAATGACCTTGGCGCGGGCGAGGAGATCGCAGTGGGTCCGTCGCGGTTCCACTTAGGGGCAGCTAATGCGCCAGACGTGGTGTACGCCGCAGGGCAGACGATCGCGCTGCCCAGCGGCTTGTACACGGAGCTAAAGGTGCTGGGCATAGGAGTGCAGGGGAACCAGGCCAGCCAGTCGTTCACGGTGAACTACACAGATGGCTCGTCGGAAACAGTCCAGCAGGGATTCAGCGATTGGTTTTCGGGTCCTGGCAACGCGAATGAGTCGGTTGCGGTGGAGTTGGCATACCGCGACGGTAGCAATGGGGCGCCCGCTGGCGGTCCGCTGTACCTATATCTTTATACGTTCAAATTGCAGCCGTTTAGGCCGATCAAGAGCATCACGCTGCCGAGCAACAGAAATGTGGTGTTGTTCTCGATGACGCTAGCTCCGCCTTCGCTGGTTGACCTGGAGCTGTATGCGTGCCCGGTACTGGCAACGGTGTTTGGCTGGTAGCGGGCTACAGGATAGGCATGCGGCCTGATCGAGTACATCCCAGATGAGGCCGTATTCGAGCTCGGCAGTGCCGGATTTGAGTAGCAATGGAACGGAAAACGGCGCTGTTGCATTCACTTTGTCGGGCTCTTCCACACAGGGAGACAAAATATTCTCGATGCGCCCGCCAGCCTGAGGCCGTAGAGTCCCGTCGCCTCCAGGATTACTGCTGTGTGCGTTCGCGGCTACTCGCACCCAAGTAGTGGAAGCTTCGCAAAGCCCGTCTATGGCCCATCTCTTCGAATACGCCGGCCTGAATCTTTGAGGAGAAGCGACACCTTAGAATGCGATAGCGAAGGCAGGTAGCACAGAGCATGGCGAAAAGCATTTTTGAACCCCTGAGCAGTGCATGTCCAGGAGCAAGTCGCAGACAATTCTTGAAGGCTTCTGGAGCAATCAGTGCGGCCACGCTTCTGGGAAGCGAAGCCGCATCTGCAGAAAAGCCGGCGGAAGGCGTCGGAACAGATCAGGGTGCGTCGACGAAGGCAAGCCCAGTCGAATTCGTAAATCTTCGACAAGGAACCCAGTCCACTCCGAAGTTCTCACATGGCAACACGCTGCCGATTGCGGCGACGCCCTTCGGTATGGCCCACTGGACGATTCAGACGGACGCAGGCACTCCATGGTTTTATCAGCCATGGAATCGGCGCACGCAAGGCTTTCGGTGTACGCATCAGCTGAGCCCTTGGCTGTATGACTATGGCTTCGCGACGTTTCTGCCAGTGTCGGGGGTCGTCGTCGCAGAGGCGAGCGCACGTGCCTCCTCCTACATTCCGGAGCAGGCCAAGTTTTCGCCGCACTCGCTGGAGCTGTTCCTGCTCCGCTACCGTGCATCTGTGGAACTGGTGCCCAGCACTCGCTGCTGCGTCATCACGGCGAAGTATGAAGAGCCTGTGCCCGGCGATGCACCGCCGAAGCCTGGATTGATCATCGAGATCCCAAAGCTCGCCCGTGAGGTAACTCAGCACAAAGATCTGCGACGCCTGGAGTTCGCCTCAAACGAGACCTCAGGCGGGACACCAGCCAATTTCGCCACATACTACGTCGTGCAATTCGCTGAACCATGGGAGAGTTGTGCAATTGAGCAGCACAAAGATCGCGGCGGCAGCGTACGACACACCGCATCCATCTCCTTCAGGCAAGGCAATCATCTTGAGGCACGTGTCGGCACTTCCTTCATCTCGTTTGAGCAGGCTCTTTATAACCTGCAGGAGGAGCTGGCAGATACCGATGCGGCCGCGTTAAAGCAGCGCGCCGCGGATGAGTGGAATGGCATGCTCGGTCGAGTTGAGATCGAAGGTGCGAGCGCGGAGCAGGCTCGCACTTTCTACTCCTGCATGTACCGTGCGCTGCTGTTTCCAAGGACGTTTCATGAACCTGTTCCCCACGGCACGGGGGTTCATCATTACAGCGCCTTTAATGGGAAGATCGAGCCAGGAGTAATGTATGCAGACCATGGCTACTGGGACGTTTACCGCGCCTGGTACCCGCTTGCCGGCATTCTGTTTCCTGAAAAGCTAAGTGAAATACTGCAGGCGTGGGTCAATGCACTCAGCGAGGGCGGCTGGTTTCCGCAGTTTCCAGCGCCCGGCTACCGCGCCTGCATGTCGGGCAGCCTGATCGATTCGCTCTTCGCCGATGCGATCGTGAAGAATATCGGCACCTTTGATCGCGAGGCAGCGTTCGCCGGCCTGAAGAAGCATGCCACGCAGCCGGGCGATCCAGACAGGGGCTACGGCCGTGTGGGCGTGGTGGAGTATATGAAGCTCCACTACGTGCCTGCCGATACGATCGAGCAGTCCGTTGCCGAGACAGCAGACGCGGCTTACGGCGACTTCTGCATCGCGCAGATCGCGCAGATTTTAGGCAAAGCGGAGGACCAAGCAGACTTCACCGAAAGGTCGAAGTACTGGCGCAACGTCTACGATACCGGCGTTAAGTTTTTTCGCGGCAGAAACGCGGATGGCAGCTGGCTGACCCCCTTCAACTCCTTTGTGTGGGGCAGCCCGTATGAGGAGGGTTCTGCGTGGCAGCATCGCTGGGATGCGCCTCATGCCATCCCTGCGTTGATGCAGAGCATGGGCGGCCAGGCCGCCGCGGCCGAGGCGCTAGAGGAGATGCTGGCCACGCCGCCCATCTTCCACGTCGGTGTGTACGGCTCAGAGATTCACGAGATGTCGGAGATGGCCGCCGTTCCATTCGGACAGTACGCGCATTCGAACCAGCCGTCGCACCATACGCTCTATCTTTTTGCCCACGCAGCACGACCAGATCGATTGCAGTATTGGGCGCGGCGAGTGATGACCGAGCTCTACTCGCCCGAGAGCTTCGCCGGCGATGAGGACACCGGATCGATGGCCGCCTGGTACATCCTCAGCTCCCTCGGAATTTATCAGGTGTGCCCCGCGATTCCGGAATACACCTTCGGCAGCCCTCTGTTCCCCCGGGCAACGGTTCACTTGCCTGGCGAGAAGACGCTCATTGTCGAGGCGCCCGGCAACACGCCGGAGAACGTCTACGTGCGCTCGATCCATTTCAACGGCGCTCCCCGAACTGGGCCGGTCATCACGCATGAGGAGCTTATAGGCGGAGGCACGCTCCGCTTCGAGATGACTTCGCGTAAGCAGGCGTAAGCACCCTCAAAGATCTGAGTTACAAAGGAAATCTCGTTGCACAAGTGGTAATTACCGGTGAAACACTTGCGCCGCGTTTCCAAGTAACTAAGCGTGCAGTTAAAGAACGGAACTGCGCGGCTGATTCAAGCTCCATCAGACACACTGGCATGACCAGATAAAATCTTTTTGCCTCAGGATGAACTTTCCGGCTCCCCAGCACGAATACCAGTCTGGAGACCCCATGTGACTGACGAGCCGATGCTTGGAAAGGATTGGGCGCGTGATGCCGAGGCGTTCGATGCGGTGTACCGCGAGAACGCACCCAGGCTGCGGGCCTTTCTGCGACAGATCGTCGGGTCGTTTCAGGCCGCCGAAGATCTGACGCAGGAGATCTTCACGCAGCTTTGGAGCCGCCCGAATCAGTTCGAGCCTTCACGCGGAAGCGTGCGCGCCTATCTCTTCGGCATCGGCAGACACCGCGCTGCGGAGTGGAGGCGGCGTAAGCGAGTCGAAGCTCCCTTCATGGAGGACGAGTGTACGAACTGCGATCTGGAGCGCGGCTCCGCAATCGCGGACGCTCTCGAACATCTGCCGGAGGAGCAACGGACCCTGCTCTGGCTTCGCGAAGTTGAAGGCCAGTCCTACGCCGAGCTCGCGATCATCCTTGGTATCCCCGTAGGAACGGTGCGGTCGAGATTGTTCGTGGCGCGGCAGGCGCTGCGGGAGATATGGCTCGGCGCAGCGAAAGGAGAATCGCATGAGGTGCGGTGAAGCCAGGGGTTTTCTATCAGCGATCTATGACGGGGAAACAGTGCCGCCCGAAGCGGCCGAACACACGGCCCACTGTGCCGATTGCCGGGAGTTGTTACAAGGGTATGCCGAAATGGGGGTCGCGCTGCGCATGTACGGCAGCCGCCTCCTCGCGGAACCGGTCCGGAATCGCACATGGCTCACACCAAAACGAAACAAAACGATGTGGTGGGAGAAAGGTTTTCAGATGATGCGCATACCAAGAATTGCACTGGCATCCCTTGTTTTATTGCCTCTCGTTCTAGGCTCACGTCTTGCGCTGGTCGAGGTCCGCGCGCATGACGAGGGATCGGTCCTTAACTTGAAGCTCACGCCGGCGCAGGGCGACAGCATCACGTGTTACGTGTCAACCACGGACACAGACCACAACCATTGTGGCGGCCTCTCGCAGATCGATAAGAGCAACCTGTTCTACGCCGTAAGAGCGCTGAAGAAAGACGGCGGTCGCGTGCTGTTGTCTATCCGGTCCAAGGTCACTCCCATAGGCCGAGCCCGCTACGGTCCTGAAACGGCAAGTACTCTGCCGGAGACGCAGTCGTGGTTCACGCCTGGAGAAACCCTCACGATGCCAGGCACAGGAGTACTGAAGCTTGCGATGACGGGCGAATGGGCCGACCACATCCCAGTCGGAGGCAATCAATCGCTTGATCCGGGTCCAAATGAGATCAGGCTTACCGCGCCCTTGCTCCTCAAGAACAATATGGTGGTCGGGGACACGGGTGCGAGCGCAGTTGGTGAAGGTCCCTCTCTTTATGTACCCGGCGAGGGTCAATTTCAGCTTTCATCAACACCGGTCACTGGAGCAGTCCCTGCCACAGTGACATTCAGCCGAGTCTCGTTCGAGAGCAACGGTCAAAAATACGTCATCGTGAACGGCATGCCGGTAAGCCGGGCAGAAAAGCTCTGGGTCCTTCACGATGCCGCGTACAAACCTTCACCCGATATGGAAGGAGGCCCGTGGATCAGCGGTGGACCCTTGAGCAAGCTCCACTAACATGAACGAGGGGACGCCGCAGAGAACCGCGGCCTCCCTTTTCTCAGTCACAGCTTGCTGTAGCGCTTTTCCCTGTCGGATAGGCCTGCAGTGATGAGCGCCTCTGTCGATGACGGCCCTGCCGCATTCTGTCCAATAGAAGGGGATGCATTCGTGTAGGATCAGCGGGCAAATGGTCCGCGGCAGACGCCGCCTGGGAGTGCAGGTATGACCACTCTACAAACTACGGTCGCGCGCATGTTACTCACTCCTCTGCTGCTGGGCGGTGGGGCGCAAGCGCAGGGAACAGCCGATCGCGCGGGGGAAGTCAACCTGCTGATCGGCACGGCAAACGGCGGGAATGTGTTTCCGGGAGCGGCTGCTCCCTTCGGCATGCTGCAATGGAGCCCGGAAGCAACGCCGGTGAACCCTAAGCGCCCGATCGCGGCGCCAGGCGGCTATGAATATCGCGCCACAGCGCTCCGAGGCTTCCGCCTCACAAACGTGGAAGGCTGGAGATGCGCGGGCGGCTCGGGCGATGTTCCTATCCAGCCGGTCGCAGAAGCGCTGGATCAATCGCCGTCAACAGACT
>CAXTMW010000050.1:7641-8483 GCA_964245455.1 uncultured Acidobacteriaceae bacterium | reverse complement strand
AATTCAGTCACTCTGACGAGAAGGCAGAGCCGGGTTCGTATCGAGTGACACTGAAGAACGGAATCACGGTAAGTCTGGCTGCGGGCACGCGGGTGGGCGCGGGATCATTTCAATTTCCCGCAGGCAGGCCGGCACGCATTCTTTTCAGGACCTCGGACTCGGAAGCGGGCGCCACAGCCGCTTCAACACGAATGGACGCCGCCACCGGAACCGTAACGGGCCAGGTTACGAGCGGTAATTTCTGCGGCTACATCGACAAGGAAGATCGCCGCTCGTACTACACGCTTCACTTCGTGGCAAAGTTCGACAGAGCGGTGACCGAGCACGGTGCATGGCATGACAGCACACTGTTGCAGGTGCATCACACCGTGCCGGGGCAGAGCGCACAGTACGCCAATTTCTCCGGGTGGGATGTGTATCGGTCACAGTTGCAGTTGCTTACCTGGCTCGATCCGGCGGCTGGCAGCGATATCGCGCAAAGCCTGTTGAACCAGGCGCGCGAGGACGGCGGCCGCTGGGACCGCTGACGCACCTGAGCGGCGCGACTCACGTGATGAACGGAGATCCGGCCGCCCCGGCAATCGCGGACATTGTCGCTTTCGGCGGGCGCGCCTTCGAGGCTTCGGCGGCGCTCGATTCGCTGGTGCGGGCAGCGGAAGTACCGACGCGGGAAGACTTGAGCCATGACGGCTGCCCGGCGGAGTGCGCGGGCGAGCGACCCGGTCTGAACCAGTACCTGAAGCTGCACTACATCCCGCTCGGCGCGCCGGCCTGGGGCGCCGCGGCCGACACGCTTGAGGACGCTACGGCAGATTTCGGGATCGCGGCGCTCGCCCGGCATC
>CAXTMW010000050.1:310-7631 GCA_964245455.1 uncultured Acidobacteriaceae bacterium | reverse complement strand
TCGCGAGGGCGCAATACTGGCAAAACATCTGGAATCCGAACGCCGCGCCCGACGAAGGCTACTTCATGGATCGCAATGCCGATGGGAGCTGGCCCGCCACGGAGCAGGACGCAGACAGCGACAACGACCAGAATCGTAAAGCGTTTACACCGGCGACCGGGGCAGGCTTTGTAGAAGGAACAGCCGCGCAGTATGTGTGGATGATCCCGTTCAACGAGGCCGGGCTATTCGAGAAGATGGGTGGCCGCGAAAAGGCTCTGGCTCGCCTGGACCGCTTCTTCTACGATGCGAAAGGCGGGCCTGCGGTGACGAACGCAGGCCCGCTCCATGCGGAGCTCAACAACGAGCCCTCGATCGAGACTCCGTGGCTTTATGATTTCGCAGGGCAGCCGTGGAAGACGCAGCAGCTGGTGCGCCAGGTGCTGCGCACGTTGTGGATCAATGCGCCCAACGGCATCCCGGGCAACGATGATCTAGGCGAGATGTCGTCCTGGGCTGTGTTCGCCATGATGGGAATCTACCCGGAGATGCCCGGGCGCGCCGAGTTCGTGATGGCTAGCCCTGCGTTTCAGCGCGTGATCGTTCATCGGCCGGAAGGCGATAGACGCATCGATGCGCCAAAGGCTTCAGAAGCCGCGGTTTACATCCGCGCGCTGCGCGTGGATGGCCGGCCAAGCTCGCGCACCTTCCTGCCCGAATCCTTCGCGCTTCACGGTGGGAGACTGCAATTCGATCTGAGCGAAACGCCAAACAGGAGCTGGGGTACGGGAGCACAAGACGCACCTCCATCCTTCGCGGAGAAGCTCTCGCAGCAGTAGTCTGGACTGAGGAATCTTCCCATGATGGAGTTGAAATACCGCGCCCCGAAATAGTCATTGCTTGTTTCGGAGTCGCGCAGTTTATCGGCGAAGTCAGTTTCAGAGTAGTCGTAGCCGGGGGTGCAGTCCTCGCCGTCGCCGAAGGGCCCCGACAGGCAGCCCTTGATGAAGTTGCCGTTGGTGTCGCCGTTGGCCACCAGGGTGCCGACCGCGTTGACAAGCCGGAACTCGGTTCGTACACCTCCCGAGCTGGCCGCGCCGATGTAGTTGCCCCAGTGCTGGCCGTTGGCCCGCAGAATGGCACGCACCAGCATGCCCCCGTTGTTGACCGTCGTCACCATCGCCGCTCATGTCGTACAGGTACTCGGCCGATACCGTGCCGCCCGATGCCGTGCCTCCGGACACCGTCACGCCCGTCACCGTGGCCACGCGGTTGCCTTCCGGGTCGTAGCTGTACTGCACCCCCTGGTCCAGGACCACGGCTATCCGGCTTTCCGCGTCGTAGCTGTACATGTGCTGCCCATCGGCCGTCATATTGCCCGAAGCGTCATACATGACACCCGGACCTGAAGACCGGTTCTGCACGGTCGGCATAAAGCTCCACTCGTAGCTTGAGCCTTGCGTGACCGTGTGATTTGTCTGGTTGCTCCAGTTATCGTAGCCATAGGCCTCGGTAAAGGGAGGAACGCTCGCATTGGTGACCCGGTTCAGGTGATCGTACTGGTACTCGCCTTGCACCGAATCGGTCCGGTCCTCCATGGTGCCGTCCTGGTGATGGTCCCAGTGGTCGGCCAGCACCGTATCCCTGCTCAGGTTGACCGAAGCCCGATCCTGCAGGCGAAGCCGCTTGTCGTAACCGGAAACCTGCCCATACTGCGCGCCGAGCTCGGCGGTGTAGATCTGCCCGGGCGCGGTGTGGGTCAGATTCGCGGGAGTCGACTGCGGATGCGCCGCGTCCACGATGTCCGACTGCGCGCTCTGCATCTGCGCCGCATTGTTGTAGCCGAAGGTCAGGCCGCCGTAGTAGTAGCCGGCCTCGGGCGTGGCCGCATTGCGCGCAGCGTCCAGTCCGCGATCGGCGAATGTCACATCGCCAATCAGATCGTTAGGAGGCGTGCAGGTCATAGTGGTCCGAGCCGCAACCGGGAGAGCGTCCTCGCCGCCCTGCAGCTTAGCCATGAGAAATGGGAGAGCATCACCGTTACCGGAAACGAATAGTACAAAGCACTCTGCGCCGAGCTTGCCGTAGAGCATGGGTTCAAGATCATCAGTCCGGAGCTTCAGGCTGCTATCGGAGACCTGCGTCAGGCACTAACAACGGAACGGCAAATCAAAGAAGAGAGATGCAACGGCCACATCCTCAAGTCACAATCCCCAGAAGACAATCCCGGAACTTCGAGAGAGACTGAACTCGGCTTTAGCGTTATAGGAATCGGTGAATGGCCTTATCTGCGTTATGCTGAAAAGTTGAATTTGCTAAGTCTGGAAAGACTTCACTTTGATCTATAACCGGGCTGGTGAGCTTCTTTTCGGCGCTTGCGTGGAAGACTCCGCTCTTAAGCAACGGGTCAGTCAGCCCGGCGACGATCTCGTCCCGCGCCGGTTCCAGAGAATGCGCTAAGCCGAGCATGGGAGCAACAATCGGGGGCAGGATATATTGCATGAAGATTCGCACCGGACCCGGCATAGAGCTCGCGATCTCGGTGCCTTAAGATGTGGCGGGCGGCATGGATGACCTAGATGGAGCGGGTAAGACTGTGAATCCTGGCTTATCTAAACGCCGCTGTAGATGCAACTCAGAAAAAGGTTGAACGGAACGAAGGAGCCGCTAAAGTGTTTCTCATAAGGTGTTTCGGGCTTACCTGCGACGACTTCAGCAAAGGTCAGTCCCCGCTGTTTCAAGGTAGCCACTTTTTCACGCAGTTCTGTGAGCATGTCCAGCGAACGCTCCAGTTGTTCTCGATTGCCGACTGGCCCACGGCCCGGAATAATGACCGTAGCCGCTGACACTCGGCGGAGATTTGTCTGCGTGGCTTGGATCATGCCATCGATGTGGCCGCCGGTCGAAGCATCGATGAACGGATAGAGGCCGTTTGACCAGGTATCTCCGGTATGCAGGATATCCAGTTCTTCGAAATGAACGCTGATGTCGCCATCCGTATGTGCTGGAGGGTAATGAGTCAGGACAATGCCTACTTCCCCTACGCTCATGCGAGCCCCGATATCGAAGATATCGGTCGGGAGTGCAACAGCGGGCGAGGCCGGAAAGATTGCGCCGAGAACATCGTTAAGCTGTGTGACTGACAAGCGTTTCAGCGTGTTGCGGTGCGCGGTGATCAGTGCTCCCCTTGCATGAATCCAGGCATTACCGTCCGTGTGGTCATAATGCCAATGCGTGTTGATCAGCGTCGACGGAGCGAGGGACGAGATGCCCGCGAGCATCCTGCTAATTTGCTGCTCTTCGGTACTCCAGCCGGCATCCACCAGCAGCAATGCATCGGGCCGGGAGAAAACGGCAATATTTCCGCCCATCCCGAAAAGCACCGTAAGCCCTCCACGGAGGGTCTCGCTTGTCATGGGCGAGAGTTTAGCGTCAGCACGGCATTGCGTCAGGTATGGAGTGGAGTGAGTGGACGACAACGCATTCTCCTTGTGTGTGGGTGCTGTCATTAAGCCGGGGTAATGCGCTCGAAAATCTCATTGAACGGTGCAACATCGACGAATGCGACGACGCGAACGATCTTTTCCGCTTTCATCTCAAGAAACCAGGCATAACTGTTGTGGTAGGGCTTGCCATCCTTTGCTGTTCCGTCTACTTCAGCATGGATGGCGACGCTTGTGCCCTCCGCGTAGATGGCGTGAACGGTTGGGTGTAACGGTCCCATGACACGGGCCCCAAACGGCCGCATGATCGTATCCATGAAGGCTGCCTTACTCGTATAAACCTGCGGGACTACTGTCTTACCGACAATCGTCCACGTCATGTCTTCAGCGAGCAGGTCGTAGGGAGTTACCCCCGTGCCCTCTTTCCATGCGTCGAAAGCCTTTTGCACCAGTGCTCGATTGCTTGTTTCCAACTCACGTTTCGACTCGTCTTTGCTGTCAGGCATTTGTCTCCCGTCTTACGATAGGATTGGATCGCAGGGAGAAAGACTTGCCCGATACTGTACGAATTGTGCCCGATACTCCAGATTTATCAGAGAGAGCGCGCAGCGAAATATTGGAGATGAGCCATGACCAACACAGAACTATCTGAACTGGCGAGCTGCATTTCCGCACACATACACCGTGACGGCGCGTACACCACTCTCATTCCAGGTCTGCAACTTTTTCGCCAATCCGCGCCAACTGTCCCGGATCAGTGTGTTCAGACGCCCGCCCTGGCCGTAATCGCCCAGGGCGCAAAACGGCTCCACGTAGGGAGGCAGGCCTTCTCATACGACAGCGATCAATATGTCGTCGTTTCGCTCGATCTGCCGATGTCAGTCACTGTGACAAAAGCCACACGAATCCGGCCATATCTCGGCCTGCGTTTCGATCTCGATCTCAGCCAGTTCAGTGCAATGCAAGCTCCTATTTAACATAAAAGCAGAAGAGGGTCATGTGAAGGCGTGTTCCAGGGCCGGATGACGGCTGATTTACTCGATCCCCTGGTACGCCTTCTTCGGTTGCTTTCACGACCGGAGGACATTCCAATCATCGCCCCACTGCTGCAGCGCGAGGTTCTTTATCACTTGATGCAAAGCGAACAAGGGGCGCAGCTTAGAAGAGTGGCTGAGATCGACAGCCACGCAAATCGTATCGCGCGCGCAATCACCTGGCTGAAGGCGAATTTCAAACAGCCATTCTCAATCCAAACCTTAGCAGAAATCTCCAATATGAGTCCTTCCGGTCTACACCATCACTTCAAGATGGTGACCAGAATGAGTCCGCTCACTTTCCAAAAGCATCTTCGCTTGCAAGAGGCGCGACGTCTCATGATTGCGGATTCGCTGAGCGCGGCGGCGGCGGCGTACCAGGTAGGCTATGCCAGTCCGTCCCAATTCAGCCGGGAGTACAACCGCCTCTTCGGATCACCCCCAACGCTTGACGTGGACCGAACTCGCCAACAATGGAAACTAGCATAAGAGCTTTTTTCCGTAAAGACTCATCTGGCGCTTGCCGGTTGCTGCGGCTGTCTCCATTACAGCCAGCAATCGATGAGTGCGAACGCATCGACGGAGTGCATCCCGGCTCTTGAAATGCTTGTAGGGAGCATTGTGCGAGACGTCGGAGTCATGACCGACCGCGCGCAGCGTGACGGCGTTCTCCCCGCCAGAGTCGAGCAACGCCACCGCCGTCGCAATCAGTCTCTTGCCCTTTGTCACCGCAGTTGGACAGACTCTTCTTTTGGCTGCAGCCGGGCGAGCGTTTTGGAATCGTTCCATAGTTTGAGCGCTCGCTGTTCGTCATAGGACAGTTTAGAAGATCGCGTCTCGCTGAGTCTTCCGCCATTCGACTGAAAGTACTTGCCGGAGCCGTTCGCGTAGGCGGGGTCGGCAGCAAGCTGGGCAAGGGATGCACCCGAAAAGCCGATGGAACCCTGTGTTACACCCATCCGCTTCATGACTCACTTCATGAAGGAAGTGGGCGCAAGCAACTGTATAGGCTTCGGCATCGTCCTGAGCAGCCCGGTCTCAGGCACGGATCCGGGGTCGAAGGCAATCGATGCAATTGAGCTGCCAGCCCGTCTCAATCGGCGGTCCAACTCATAGGCATAAAGGATCATGCAGAGCTTTGAGGTCGAGTAGCGCTTGCCCCCGGAAAGCGGCTTCCTGCCATCCTTTCCATCCGCTGCAAGAGCCGTCGCGTCCGGTTCAGGCACAATGCCAACCATTTTCCCATCCGTCGTATCAGGATCATGCGTTCCGCTCGCGGTAAACACGATCCGTCCGTTATTTGCCATGCGATCGGTGAGCAGCTCGATCAGTAGGAAATGCCCAAGACAATTGGTCGCGAAGGTTGTCTCGTAGCCGTCGGTGCTACAGGTAAGCGCCTCAAACCTTCCGCCTGCGTTGCATAGAAGCGCCTGAAACGACTCGACTTCGCCGCTGTCGACCATCGCCCGAAATTGTGTTGCTGCTTCTCTTACCGAGGCCAGCGAAGAGGTGTCGAGCTTAAGTGTGGTAACTCACGCCATGGCTCGTCCGAAGCTGCTGCGCCGCGGCTTCCATTCGTTCCATGCTCCGTCCGGCGAGAACCAGGTTATAACGCGAACGAGACGCAAGCTGTTTAGCGGACTCATAACCGATGCCGGCATGACCGCCTGTGATGAGAGCTGTAGGCACAAAAACCTCCTGAAGTTGACAACTTCACTTAAAGCGTTATTCGGTGTTCGCTGTGAACATACAGCGTCACACACGGATGGAGAGCAGCCAGACACTCGCACGCTTGGCTAACGGCTCTGCTTGCGGTCCTGGCAGAAACACTTACGCCAGGAATGGCGTTCACTGAGCGGCGTTCGATACTGCTTCCCAGGCTTCCCATGTGGCAAGGCGATCGGCGTAGACCGTACGAACCTGAGGAAGCGCTGTGCTGCCGAGGATCAATCGCAGTGGGGGCTGCTCTGCATCCACAATCTTGAGAACTGCGTCTGCCGTCGCTTCGGGCTTCCCACGTTCTAGCTTCATCAGACCGGCCATAAGCTGTTTTCGGAATTCGTCGTATATTTGCATACCCTCTCCTCGGGTTGCGCTCTTCCCAAAATCAGTGGCGTAGGCTCCCGGCTCGATCATCGTCACGCTGATGCCGAACTGAGCAATCTCCTTTGCCAAAGTTTCATAGAGCGCCTCAGCAGCGGCTTTGGTTGCGGAGTAGAAGCCAACCAAGGGCATCGGTGTGAGGCCGAGACTGCTCGTGACTCCAAGGATGTGCCCGCTCCCCTGTTGCCTGAGCAGCGGCAAAGCTGCTCTCAAAATGCGGACGGCCCCGAAGTAGTTCGCCTCAAACACGCCTTGCATCTGCTCGTCGGTAGCCTCTTCAGCCGTCGCGATCAGGCTGTACCCAGCGTTGTTCACAAGCACGTCTAGACGACCAAAATGTTCGTACGCCTGGTTAACGACCTGTGGAATCCGTTCACGGTCGGTCACATCGAGTTCTAGCGCAAGGATCGCATCTCCGAATCGTTCCTTCAGATCGGCGATGTCCTCCAATTTCCGGACGGTTGCTGCCACCTTGTCTCCACGCTGCAGGGCTGCCTCGGCCCAAATGCGTCCGAAACCGCGGGATGTTCCTGTGATGAACCACACTTTGCTACTCATAGAGTTTTCCTTTGCAAAGGCTTTCAACCTTCGATGTCGATCTGTACACTGTACAGTTATGGAATGTGATTGCCCTGCAGAAACAATCAACTGAGCTACTGCAGATACTAATCACATATTTGAACAGTGTCAAGACCATTCGGGAACATGGCCAAGAAACGATCAACGTACCATCATGGCGATTTGCGCGAAGCACTCATTAAG
>CAXTMW010000050.1:0-220 GCA_964245455.1 uncultured Acidobacteriaceae bacterium | reverse complement strand
CTCATCCGGGCCGCCGAGGAGATCATCGTCCAGGAAGGCATCGAGGGCTTCTCGTTGCGGACGGCCGCGCAGCGGGCTGGGGTCTCTCCAGCCGCCCCGGCACATCATTTCGGCAATGCAAGGGGTCTCCTTACCGAGGTTGCGATCCTGGCTTATGAAAGAGCTGACCATTACGTAGGACAAGCCGGGCACTCGGAGAATGTTGTAGACGATGTGCGGG
>CAXTMW010000049.1:3676-20285 GCA_964245455.1 uncultured Acidobacteriaceae bacterium | reverse complement strand
CGTCAACGGCTCCCGTAGCGGTCTGGGGCGAGCAGGCGCTCACCTACACCGTCGGCGACGATGCATACCAAGTCAGCCTCGGGGCATTTTTCCAGGGAAACCGCTTTCTGTCTCCGCAACTGCGCGCTCTGGCCACTGGGGGCGCGGGCGGCACCGTCGCCTGGGATCTGTTCGCCGGAGTCGGCCTTTTTGCTAAGGTGCTCGCGCGTACGTTCGGGCAGGTCGTCGCCGTGGAAGGCTCGCCGATCTCCGCAGGCGATCTCCGGCGCAACCTGCCCGGTCAGACTGTCGTCGAGAGCAGCACGCTTACCTTTCTCCAAGCCTGGGGGCGGCCGGGGCGCCGGGCTATCGGCAAGGTCGTCCCAGACTTGGTCGTCCCGAACTTCGCTGTTCCAGACCTGGTGGTTGTGGATCCGCCGCGTGCCGGGTTGGGAGTCGACGCGACCGGGCTGCTCGCCCGTATCGGTCCTCGCGACATTACTTACGTTTCCTGCGATCCCGCAACACTGGCGCGCGATCTTCGCGTTTTGGCCGATGCTGGATACACCATTACCGAGCTGCACCTGGTCGACATGTTTCCGCAAACGTATCATCTGGAAACGGTAGCGAAGCTTCGTCGGACCTAACGGCAGCCGGCTGTGGGCCGCATATGGCCGCGACCGCTTCCATCCCGCGCACGGCTGTTGTTCCCGCCGCACCGGCACACCCGGCCACGGTGGCGCACCGCCTCGCGGCGGCCCCGCTTCGCTTCGCGGCTTCGCCGGCGCTCGCGCCTGCGTGCGGCTTCGCGGCCGGCATCGTGCTTGCCCGCTCCCACTGGATCACACCGGCTTCCCTGCTGCTCGGGCTTCCCTTCTTTGCGGTGCTCAGTGTTCTGGCCGCACGGCGCGCGACGCGTGTCCTTCTGCCGGTGCTTGCGCTGCTTTTCGCTTCACTGGGCTGCCTGGCTGCGGAACTCGAGCCGCCCATCGATCCGCAACAGCAGCTATCCCTTCTCGCGTCGGACGCTAAACCGGTCACGCTAGCGGGCGAAGTTGTGCGACTGGAAGCAGTTCACCGCTCCACGTACAAGGCCTTTTTTCAACGAACAAACCGCGACGAAATCGAGCGTCGGCTGGACCTTCGAACCGCGAGCTACCGCGCTCCGGACGGGCGCAACCTGCCGCTCACCGGCGGCGTCCGCCTGACGATCTATACAGACGCAAACGCGGCTTTGCCCGCGATGCAATGCGGTACGGAGCTGGCCATCACGCTGGCGCCGCGCGCGGAAAGCCGCTATAACGATCCGGGCGTGTGGGATGCGAGCGAGTACATGCGCGGGCAGGGTATCGGCGCGCTTGGCTCCGCGGAAGCCGGCAAGGTGCGGCTGCTCGGCTTGGCAAAACCGACGATCGCCTGCCGGCTTCATGCGCTGCAAAGCGAAGCGAGCGAGCGCGTGATGACGCTTGCCCAGCTGCCCTCGGCGAGCTGGCTCCCGGCGTTTTTCAAGCTTTCCCCTCAGGACGCGAGCATGTTGACCGCCATGCTGACCGGCGATCGCACGTACCTGCAGCACAGCACACGCATCGGCTTTGAGCGTACCGGCTCGTTCCACCTCCTGGTGGTGTCCGGGATGCACCTCGCCATCTTTTCGTCGGTAGTGCTGCTGTGCGCGCGCCGATTGCGTCTGCACCGAGTCGCCGCTACCGCGCTGACCCTGGCACTTTCGCTCGCGTATGCGGTGTTTACCGGGTTCGGCGAGCCAGTCCAGCGCTCGCTCGCCATGGTCACGCTCTTTCTGCTCGGCCGCCTGCTCTTCCGGGAGCGCCATGCGCTGCAGGCCCTCGGTCTGGCCGCGCTTCTGCTGATGGCAGCGAGCCCCCGCGCGCTCGGAGGCTCCAGCCTCCAGATGACGCTGCTGACCGTCGTCGCCATCGGCGGCATCGCAGCACCGCTGGCCGAGCGCACCTTCGCACCCTACCTTGCAGGCACGCGCAACCTGTGGCTGGCGGCCATCGACGCTTCCCTGCCGCCGCGCGTAGCCGAGTGGCGCGTATCGCTGCGCATCCTTGCCGAGCACCTCCAGCCGCTGGTCGGCAGGCGGGTCGCCCGGCGCTTTTTTCCGGCCGCGTTCGTTCTGCTCCTGCGCCTCCTTGAGCTCATCGTGATCTCCGCTCTGGTCGAGCTCGTCATGGCGCTCCCCATGGCTATGTACTTCCACCGTGTGACCGTAGCCGGGCTGCCGGTAAACGTGCTTATCATTCCCTTTTTGGGTCTGCTGCTGCCCGCGGCCATGGTGTGCTTCGCGACCTTGCTGGCCGCGCCTGCCCTGGCCTTCATCCCGGCGGCCGTGACTGCAGCCTTGCTGCACATCGTCTCAGCAATCGTGGACCTGTTCGCGCACCTGCGTTTCGGGGACTACCGCCTCCCGGCGCCGCCCTCGCCTCGCATCGCCGTTTGGGTCGTGCTGCTCGGGCTGGCCGTTTACCTGATCCGCTGGCGCGGCCGCTGGGCGCCGGCCGGAGCCCTGGCTCTGCTGCTGGGCGCGGCAACGCTCGCCGTTGCGCCGCAGCCTGTGCCGCACCGGGCCGGCGCACTTCAGATCACGACGCTTGACGTCGGGCAGGGCGATGCCATTCTGGTCATCGGGCCCGACGGTAAAACCATGCTGGTCGATGCGGGCGGCATTGTCGGCGCGCCGCCCGGCAGCAGCTTTGACATCGGCGAGGAGGTCGTTTCGCCGGCCTTGTGGGCCCACGGCATCCGGCGACTCGACGCGGTCGCGATCAGCCACGCGCATGAAGACCACATCGGCGGCATGGCCGCAGTCCTGGCGAACTTCCAACCCAGGGTGCTGCTGGTCGGCAACAACCCGCTGTCCCGGCCGTACGCGGCGCTGCTGGCCCAGGCAGCGGAGGCAGGCATCCCGGTCGAGCAGCATCGGCAAGGCGACAGCTGGAAGCTGGGCGACGCGGTCCGGGTGCAGACGCTCTGGCCGTCGCGGGCTTACACGCCTAAACCCGAGCCGGGCAACAACGATTCGCTTGTGCTGCGGCTCGCCTACCGCGATACCTCGGCATTGCTTGAGGGTGACGCGCAGGCTCTGGCTGAGGCGGAAATGCTCAAAGCCGGCATCGAGCATACCGATGTCCTGAAGGTCGGCCACCATGGAAGCAATTCCTCAACCATCCCGCCGTTTCTGGCCGCGCTTTCCCCCGAGTACGGTCTGATCTCCTGCGGGCGCCGGAACTTTTACGGCCATCCCAGGCCGGCTACCCTGGACAAGCTTCAGGGAGCGCACGTGCTAACCATGCGGACCGATACTCTCGGCGAGGCCGACATCTTCCTCGACGGAAGGTATGTCAGCGCAGAACCCTGGGCCGCAATCCAGCACTAGGGGCAGGAGTGCCGGCACCCTTGGCGGCATCAAAAATCCGGCCTCACAGCCCCAAAAAGCGCATCCGCAGCCGAATCCGAGTCTAGGCATAGAGAGCGAGGGAGGCGTAGGATCACCGAACGGATAGTACTTCACCGAGAACGAGGCAGAGAGGCGGGCATGAGTCGAGCGGAAAGCGACAGAGAAACGCGGCTTGAACCGCGGGATCAGCAGCGCGAGTTGCGCGAAAGCAGCCATCGCGAGGAAGAGCGCAAACTGCGCCGGCTGCAGATCATGATGCAGTTTCTGCTGGCTAGCATCGCGCAGGACCGGTCCATGACGGTTGAAGACGCCGCCCAACTGGTGGCGCATACCAGAAATGCCGCGCTGCGCATGTTCCCCGACAAGGAACTGGCGTTCAATCTCCTGTACCGCCCCCGGATTCAACGAGCCATGCGGGACCGCTTTCAGATCCAGTAAAGAGCCATCGACGCTATTTGGGGTCGATCCCGGTCAGGCGAAACGTCAGCGTTCCCCAGAACAAACGCGCACGCATCTGCACCGGGATATGGCGGCTGTCATCGCTGTACCAGATCCACAGCTTACCGCGGTTGCGCACCGGTCCGGCGTCGGCCGTCGGCTCCACGCGCACCGTGTGGAACGTCGTGGCAGGCGTCCGGACGTTCTCCCGTGCTTCCACGTGCAGCGTCACACTACTCACGTGATTGCCGCTGACTACCGGCAGGTGCAGCACGCCGCCCGGTTCCAGCGTCTGCGAACCGATGAAGAAAATGCCGGACAACATATCGGTCACGCACGTGGGGATCGCAACGCTTTGCTCCAGGTGTACCCGCGATACCAGGTTGTGCTCGTCGTACAAGGACACATGGTGTGCGCCGTCGATCCTTTGCGTGGACTCGATCTGCCGGCGCCCCTCCATGGTCTGCCGACTGAAGCTGTCTGAACAGCCCGTATCCCGCCGGAAGGAGGACTGGAAGCGGTCGCTGACATGCAGCAGAAGATTGATCGCGCCCTGCGAATCTCCAGTGACCGTCACTCGTTCTTCCGCGCCGTCGCTTTCAAGGTGGACCGTAGCGGAGCCTGCTGGGAAAACGCGCCAGTCCACGGCGTAGGTGAGCGTCTGGCGCTGGGGGAATGCCCAACCCGGGGCCGGCGGCGGCATGGTAGGGACTGTATCGATAGTGGGCGTCGTCCCGGGAGCAGGCTTGCGCGTTTGCGCAGGGGCTGACACTAAACCCGGTAGCACGGCCGCAACGGCTAGGATGCGCCAGGCGCGCGGGAAAACGTTTCGCATTTCACCGGAAGCGCTCGCACACCGGCGTTTCCACGGCATAGGCATCCTGTTTGCTTCGTCTCCAGGGTCACCGACCATGCGTCATCACCAGTCGCACGATCAGAGCAAGGTACAGGGCCGCGGCGCCTATGCTTGCATTGTACTCGCGATGTTTCTTGTATAAAGCCGGGTCAAAGCGTCCGGCGACGCTCCCATTCCCGCGAGCGGGTACCCTCCAGGGCAGCAGTCGCGGTACCTGCCGCGCGTAGCCGGCGAACTCCGGAAAGTGCGTACGGAGGTACTGCTCCTCGCCGCGAATTACCGGCAGGTAGATCAGCAAAAACAGGCACGCCAGGGCAGCCGCAAGCAGCGGCGAGCGGGCACCCGCGGCAAAGCCGAAAGCGATGACGACAGACCCGAGATAGAGCGGGTTGCGCGTCCACGCGTAGGGGCCCGTCATGGTCAGCTCGGCATTTTTTTTCACGTAACCCGAAGCATAGCCGCGCAGCGCTAGCCCGGGCACCACCAGAAGAAGGCTCCAGGCGAGCGAGCGCGCCAGTGGGTGGGCGAGCAGCAGAAAAACGCCGGCAAACACAAAGCCCAGCGGCACGCGGATGCGCTTGGCCACAGCTTCCCAGCTGCGTCTGTCAGTCATTGCGGGCCGCCCTTCAGCAGCTGCTTAAGCCGGTCCTGTTCCCGGTCGAACTCTCGGTCGAAAAGGGCCTCTGCCGCGTCCACCACAGACTCGGGCGCGATACGCAGCAAACCCGCCTCCGGTGCCGCGTGGCGGGTGTGGTCGCGCCGGCTCCCGGGGTCGCGCAGCACATGGAAGCTCCCGTGAAAGGGCCCGTTGCGGGCGGGATCGGTCGGACCGAAGATGCCTACGGTCGGCTTGCCCAGGGCTGCCGCCAGGTGGAGCGGCCCGGTATCGCCGCCGATCGCAAGATCGACGCGCCGGGTGAGCTCAATGAGCTGCCCGACCGTCGGCGAGACGATCCACGGCGTCACCTGCCGCGCGCGCAGGGCTTTCGCCACCACACCGGCCAGCTCCAGTTCGCCCGGCGCGGCGTGAACGACGATGCGGGCGCCTTTCGCGCGGGCGAGCAGCGCGCCGGCCTCGGCGTAGCGCTCCGCAGGCCAGCGTTTGGCGCCCCAGCCGGCGCCGGGGTGCAGCAGCACCCATGGGCCGCGCCCCTCGCCCACACCGTCCCGGGCGCACCAGCGCACGGCAGCTTCATCGTGCGGCAACAACGGCAATCCAAGCGGCAGCGCGTCGTCGGCAAGCGCGCGCACCACATCAGCGGCCTGTTCAATCACGTGCACGCCCGCACTCGGGACCCGCTCGGAAAACAGGAAGCGCGCGGCCCGCTCCCGAGGCGCGTTTTCGCCCAGCAAACGCGCCGGCCGCGCCCAGCGCGCTACCAACGCGGAGCGCACAGCGCCCTGCAGATCCAGCGCTTGCCGGTAACCGGCGGCACGGAGCTCGGCGCGCGTTTGGAGGACGGAGCGCAGCGTCGCGGCCTTGAACGGCGCACGCGCCCACTGCTTTGCCGGAACAAGGTGTACGCGGTCCACCAGCGGCTGCGCCGGGCCGCGCACGGCCGGGTTGCCGGCCGAGTCGGCCGAGTCGGCCGCAAGCAGGGCGCGCCACCGCGGCTCAATCGCCCAGCCGATAATCCATTCGGGATGCGCGGCGCGAAGCGCGGAAACTGCAGGCAAGGCATGAAGGATATCGCCCATGGCGCCGAGTCGGACGACCAGCACGCGATGTTGTTCTTGATCTGACAACGGTTCATTTTCGCATACGGAAAACAGGGGCGAGGGCCGTGAGGAGCTCGGCCAGGCATTGCGGCTCGTCGACAAACTCGACCTGAAGCGGCACGGCCAGGAGCGGCGCAGCGGCCGCAAGCTGCTCCCGCGCCCGCAGGTCCAGGCGCTGCCAATCTTTTTCGGTCGTCAGCAGCGCAGTCGCGCCTGCCGCCTGCTCCCGAAGAGTGCGAAGGTCGCTCGCGCGGAAGCGATGGTGGTCCCGGAACGGGATCGTCGCGCGAAGCGCAATACCGTGCGCTCGCAGGCTCCCGAAGAACTCCTCGGGGTGGGCGATGCCACAGAACGCGACCGCCTCCCCCGTGAGCCTGGGCGGCGTGATAGCGCGCCTGAGGCGCCACACAGGTGTGCGGAGGCCCGCACGTTCCAGCGTCCCTTCTGTTTCGGTGTCGTCGTCCCGGAGGACTATGATCTGCGCCCGCCGGAGCGCGTGCAGCGGCTCGCGAAGCCGCCCCGCAGGCAAAAGCCGGTCCACGCGGTCCCTAGGATGGACCACCACCAGGTCCACCGCGCGCGCGAGCCGGCGATGCTGGAAGCCATCGTCGAGCAGGTGGACGCCGGCTTGCGCCGCGGCCTGCTCGGCAAGTTGGCCGCTGAAAAAACGGTCCGCGCCGACAAAGACCGGCACACCGGTTTGCCGGGCGATCAGGAGCGGCTCGTCTCCGAAGCGGCGTGCGGAGCCGTGCGGGTCCACCCGCTCCACCGGAACGGGCGAGCGCCGGCCGTAGCCGCGCGACAGCACGTCCACAGCAATGCCGTTGCTCCGCAGCAAGGACGCAAGCGCGATGACCATCGGCGTTTTGCCCGCGCCGCCAGTGGATAGGTTGCCTACGCTGATGACCGGGAAGCCCAGTGTGCGCTGAGGCAGCAGCCCCCCCGCATACGCCGCGTTTTTTGCGCGAATCACCAGCGCGTACGGCAAGGCAAATGGTGCAAGCATTGGCTGCCACCAAGGCACAGTCACGGCTGCACTCGCCCGCTTTGCAGGTGCGGGTTCGACAGAAAAGGCAGCAGCGCGGCAACGGCTCGCGCCGTTGCGCCCCGTTGCGCCAGGCAGACCGCGCGGGCGCGCTCGCCAAGGGCCGCCGCTTGCTCCGGATATTGGAGCAAACGCTCGATCCGGGTCGACAATTCGCTGACCTCGGCGACGACCAGAGCATCAGCCTCCCGCAGCAGACGGACGACGTCCGCGAAGTTCGCGTAATGCGGGCCGACGATCACTGGCTTGCCCAGGGTTGCTGGCTCAAGCGGATTGTGGCCGCCCGGGTGCAGAAAACCGCCCCCGACGACGGCGATGGTGGCAAGCGCGTACAACGCCGCAAGCTCGCCGACCGAGTCGAGCAGCAGGACGGTTCCGGGCGGGATAAACCTCGGCGAGCTTCGCCATGCGGAGAGCCGGAAGGAGGGCTCTCTTCGATCTCGAAGCAGCGCCGCCACCTCGTCAAAGCGCTCCGGGTGCCGCGGCGCAAGCAGAACGATCGAGCCCTCCGGGGCGCTCCGGAGCAGCAGCTCCTCCTCGCCGGCAAGCGTGGACCCGCACACCAGCACTGGCGTCCGCGCGGGCAGGTGCTGCCCGAGCTCGGCGAGCAGAGGCGACGGTGCGGCGAGCGGCAGATCGTACTTGAGATTGCCGCCGACTGTGACCTCCCGGGTGCCGAGCGCGCGGAAACGCTCCGCGTCCTCAGCGGACTGCGCTTGCACGAGCGCGAGCGAGCGCAGCAGCGGCCTCCACAGCAGGCGCAGCCGGCGATAGCGCGGCCAGGAGCGCGGCGAAATGCGCCCGTTCACCACGGCGACCGGCACTCCGGCGCGCGCGGCTTCGTGGAGGAAGCGCGGCCAGAACTCGCTTTCGGCCAGCACGATCAAAGACGGCCGGAGGGCAAGCATCAATGCGCGCACAGCGAACGCAAAATCCAATGGAAAATAGAACACGGACTCCGTGCCAAAGCGCGTGCGCGCCAGCGCCTGCCCGGTGCGCGTCGTCGTTGATACCAGTACGCGCGTGTGCGTGCCGGCGACACCCAGCGCGGCGACCAGTGGCGCAACCGCCAGCACCTCGCCGACCGAAACAGCATGCACCCAGACTGTCTTGACGGTGGGGGTTGTGGGGCGAGGCCCGGCGGCGAACAGGTAGCGCCAGGTGCTGAAGCCGAGCCGCTCCCGCAGGCCCTCGCGGTACTTGCCGCCGCGGCCCAGCTCGCGCACCCACCACGGCAGCGTCAGCAGAAGCGCGAGCACTAGCCCAAGGCTGTACAGGGCAAGCAGCGCTTGCGCGACCAGACCAGACATGGGTCGGAACTTTGATCGGAACTTTAGTGAGGGTGCGTTCACGTCGTTTGTCGATGATAATGGGCCACGCGCGCCACTTTATCTTGCCAACCGCCCGAGACCTTGCTCATGCGTCGTTTGTTCGCGTTGTTTGCTCTGCTTGCCCTGCCGTACGCCCTCTGCGCCGAGAAGAAAATCGACCCGGCTGCAGCCGCGACCCAGTACCCCGCGCACATCACGGAAGAGGGCGTGACCATCGCGGCAGATCCCTTCGACCGTGAACCGAAGGCCGATGTTTTCCGCGTCCATTACCTCCAGTACGACTTCATTCCGATACGCATCATCATCACCAATGACACCGCGCAGCCGATCTCGCTCAACGATGTGCGTATCCTGCTGATGCCGTCTGACGGCGGCAAGATTAACGCCGGCGAGCCTGAGGAGGTCGAGCGCCGCGTGTATGGCGCGGCGCGGCGGGGCACCAACATCCCTATCGGCCCCATTACGATCCACAAAAAGGGCAAGGTGTCCGACAGCAAGATCGAGGCGGACTTCCAGGAAAACGAGTACTCCGCGCTCGCGGTCGAGCCGCACACCACGCGCGCCGGTTTTCTGTTCTACGACGTGGAGGGGTTAGGCCAGCACCCGCTTGCCGGGGCTCGGCTCGTCTTTCGCCAGGTAAAGAACAGTGCGGGCAAGGAGTTGTTCGCGTTTGAAGTGCCGCTGGACGCGTACCTGCAAACCGCGCCGAAATAAGTCCACGGCCGACACAGCGCATAGGAATCATTCAGAGAGGATATTGCTAAGTTCCGCAATGAACCGGGTCATCCTGAGCGAAGCGAAGGATCTGCTTTTCGCTCGACTGCCGCGAGGCTACGCGTCCTCCCCTACACGCCCTTTTTCTGCGGCTCCCAGATGTACTTGTGGATCTGCAGGCTCAGCCGCGCGGGTACGCCGTCCTCCAGCATCCAGTCCACCAGCAGGCGCGGGTCGAGCGCGCAGTTCGCGGTCGACCGCTCAAGGCTGGGCGCTTTTTTGAACGCCGGCGAGAACAGCACGTGCCCTGCCCGGCGCGCGAGGTCATGCTCGCGGGTAAAATCACGGGCGAATTCGTAATCTTCACGGTGGCTGATGACGAACTTGACCTCATCGCGCGGCGTGAGTACCTCAAGATTCTCCATACGGAAACGGCCGGCCTCGCCCGAGCCCGGGCACTTGACGTCGACGATCTTGTGCACCGCCGTGGGCACGTCCGCGAGCGGCCGCTCGCCGCTGGTCTCAATCATCAGCTGGTACTCCTGCGCAAGCAGGCGCTCCACTACGGGGATCAGCTCGCGCGCCTGCAGCAGCGGCTCGCCGCCGGTAAACTCCACCAACCTGACCGGTGCCAGCGCTTCCACCGCTGCGATCACTTCGTCTCCCGTCTGCCGATAACCGCCGGTAAAGGTGTACTCAGAGTCGCACCAGGCGCAGCGAAGGTTACAGCCCGCAAGCCGCACGAAGATACACGGAACGCCGGCGAAGCTCGACTCGCCCTGGACGGATTTGTAAGTTTCAATCAGGAACACTGGCAGTTACTCGTAGTAAGTCGCGGCGGAGGTGTCCGTCTCGTAAATCGTGCAGTCTTTTACCTGGACGCGGCCGCCGGTCATGCCCGTGAGCTGCTTATTGGTTTCGTCAAAGAAGTATTTGGCAAGGTTCTCCGCGGAAGGATTGACGACCGTGAAAGGTTCAAGGTCGTTGATCATCTTATGGTCGAGATATTCGACCACCGGACGCAGAACGCTCTTAAGCACCTTGAAGTCGAGCAGCAGGCCGGAATGGTCGAGTTCCCTTCCGCGCAGCGTAACCTTAACCTTGTAGTTATGGCCATGCGGATTTTCGCACTTCCCGCGATAGTCGCGCAGGTAGTGGCCGGAGGAGAAACCTGTGTCGACGGTGACTTCAAACATGAATTATCTTGCCTTTGCTTAGAGCGTTATAGACATCGCCTACTGACGGCGGGCTTCGAGAGCCGCGACCCGCTCGCTCACAGCCGCGACGGCGCGCGCGGCGGCCAGCTCCGTTTGTGCCCGCGACTCGCCGATGGCCGCCATGATCGCCTTGAACTGTGCCTCGCTTTGCCGCTCCAGTGAGGTGAATCGGTCATCCACGGATTTCTCCAGGGCAGCCATACGCACTTTAAGTTCACGGACATCAGGCGCGATTACATCCTGCACGAGCCGCTGAAGCGTTTGTAAGACGTTGTCAGCCATAGGGGCAATCCTTTCGGAGAAGTGTTGCAAAGCGCTACTGTAATTGTAGATGAAGCCCGCGAACGTCAGACAGGTCGTGGGGCGAAGAAGCTTTCCACCTCGGCGATATCGCGCGTCACCCGGTACGCGGGCAGGCTTTCCAGAAAAGCCTTGCCGTACTGCTTGCTGGCAATGCGCGGGTCCAGCATTACCAGCACGCCCCGGTCGTCAAGCGAGCGTATCAGCCGCCCGAACCCCTGCTTCAGCGTGATCACCGCCGAGGGCACCTGGTAGTCGAAGAACGGCTTGCCGCCGGCAGCCTCGATCGCGCGGGTGCGCGCCTGCACCACCGGGTCGCTCGGCACCGCAAATGGCAGCCGATCAATGATGACGCAGCTCAGGGCCTCGCCCTGCACGTCGATCCCCTGCCAAAAGCTGGAGGTGCCGAATAGCACAGCGTGCGGCGTCTGCCGGAACTCCTCAATCAGCGCCTTGCGCGGCGCCGTGCCCTGCAGCAGCAGCGGCCACGGCACCTCGGCGAGCAGGCGCTCGTAGCTGTCGCGCATCTGCGCGTAGCTCGTAAACAGGCAAAAAGCGCGCCCCTCACTCGCTTCAAGCACGCGCTTGATGGTCCGCGCTGCCTCCACGCTGAACGCCGCATCCCGCGGGTCGGGCATGCTGGGCGGCAGATACAGCAGCGCCTGCTCGCCGTAGCGAAAGTGCGACGGCACCACCAGCTCCCGCGCGTGCTGGAGGCCGAGCCGCTTGCGCAAGTGGTCAAAGCCGCCCTGCACGGTGAGCGTGGCCGAGGTGAGCACGACGGTCGGGAAGGTCTCAAACAGCACGCTGCCGAGCAGGCCGGACACGTCGATCGGCGTGGCCTGCAGAAAGGTGTTCCAGCTGCCTTCGCGCCCGCGGCCGCCCCCGCGCCGCTCCAGCCAGAACACGGTGTTTTTATCCTCGGCCTCCATCAGAAACTTGAGCCGGTCGTGCAGCTCGTTCGCGCGGCGCTTCAGCCCGGGCGCTTCTTCCACGTTCCGCATCCGCTCCAGCTCGCCTTCCAGCTTGCCCAGCGCGTTCAGCACGCCCAGGTACAGCTCGCCGTGCTCTTCCAGAAACTCTTCGCGGTGCGTGAACTGCGCCCGGCCTTCGCCCCGACCTTCGTTATCGATAGGCAGCGCAGAAAACAGCATCCGGGCGCGCTCGCGCAGAATCTCGGCCGCCATCTTCGGGCCGTGGCTCACCGCGTGCTTCGAGCGCAGCAGCAGGTCGGTATCGCGCGCGAGCTCCTCGAAGCGGATGTTCGACAGCTGCAGCCCAAAGTAGCTCGACGCGATGTCTTCGAGCTCATGCGCTTCGTCGAAGATCACAACATCGGCCTCAGGCAGGATGCCCGCGTCGGGCGCGTTCGCCGCCTGCTGCTTGATCGCGAGATCCGCGAAAAACAGGTGGTGGTTCACGATGATCAGGTTCGACTCGGCGGCCTTGCGGCGCATTTCTGTGATGAAGCAGCGCTCAAAGTCCGGGCAGGTCTGGCCGAGACAGGTTTCACTGCGCGCATCGAGCTTGCCCCACAGCGGGCTGTGCTCAGGCAGCGCGTCAATCTCGGCGCGGTCGCCGGTTTCGGTTGTTTTCTCCCAGCGCGCAATCGCGTGGAACTGCTGAATCTCTTCCAACCCGCTCAGGATCGGCTCGTGCTCCAGCGCGTACAGCCTGCGGCGGCACAGGTAGTTCGCGCGGCCCTTCATGTAGCAGGCGCCCAGCGGCCCATACTTCTCCAGCAGGATGGATTCCAGGAACGGAATGTCTTTGAAAAACAGCTGCTCCTGCAGGTTTTTGGTTCCGGTCGAAACGATCACGCGCTTACCCGCGCGCAAAGCCGGGAGCAGGTAGGCCAGCGTTTTGCCGGTGCCGGTGCCGGCCTCGGCAATCAGGTGCCGGCGCTCCGTAATCGCCAGCTCGACCGCCTGCGCGAGCTCCAGCTGGCCGCGGCGAAACTCATACGGCAGCGCGCTCTGCGCGAGCAGACCACCCGGCGCGAAGAACGCGTGAAGCGATGGCAGCGCGGGCTTTTTCGTAGGGGTCTCAGGCACTTCCGGTCGCTTCACAACTTATTGGGGGCGAACAGTTCCTATAATAGGGCTTTGCCCGTTCTTCGCCCCCTACGCGCGCCGGGCCGGGAGCACCGCCGTCATGCCCAAGAAACAACCGCGCCGCCCCAACCCGCTACCGCACACTGAGGAAGCTGTCGGTATGCCGCTGATCGCCATCTGCGGTCGGCCCAACGTGGGCAAGTCCACCCTGTTCAACCGGCTTACCGGCACGCGGCGTTCTATTGTCGGCGATGAGCCCGGCATTACGCGCGACCGCATCTACGGCGAGGTGCACTGGGCCGGCCGCGTCGCGCGCGTGGTGGACACGGGCGGCATTGTGCCCGACGACGAAGCGCTGATCCCGGCCGAGATCTTCACGCAGGCGCGCACCGCCTTTGAGGAAGCTTCGGCCATCATTATGGTCGTCGATGGGCGCACCGAGCTCGCCTCGCCCGATATGGACCTGGCGCAACTGCTGCGCCGTCTGGGCAAGCCGATGTTTCTGGCCGTTAATAAAATCGACACGCCGCAGCTCGATGCGGCGGCGGAAAACCTGCGCCGGCTTGGCGTTCCGAACCTGACCGCGATCTCGTCTGAACACGGCCACAACATCGGCGACCTGCTCGACGAGGTATTTGCGGTGCTGCCGCATGCGCCGCTTGAAGAAGAGGTCGAAGCCGCATATGAGGAGGAACAAGCGCTCGAGGACGACCCGCTGCCCGCGCCGGACGGTGAGCCTGTGCGGCACAGGACCCACGGCGAGTACGAGCAGCGCGAAACGCGCGTCGCCATCATCGGCCGGCCCAATGTGGGCAAATCGACCCTGCTCAACGCGCTGACCGGCACCGCGCGCGCCATTGTTTCGCCCATCGCCGGCACCACGCGCGACGCGGTCGACGAAGTACTTGAATATAAGGGCAAGCAGCTGCGCATCATCGACACGGCGGGCATTCGGCGCAAGGGCAAGACCAACCTCCTGGCGGAAAAGCTGTCGGTGATCATGGCGCGGCGGCACCTGGAGGCAGCGGATGTGTCGTGCTTGGTAATCGACGCGCAGGAAGGCGTGACCGCGGCGGATGCGACCATCGGCGGCTACGCGCACGAGAGCGGGCGTTCGGTCGTCATCGTCATCAACAAGTGGGATTTGGTAACAACGGCTCGTACCGACGGCAAGCCGCACGCCGATCGCACGGTCTACGAGGAGCAGGTGCGCGATCACTTGAAGTATCTGGACTATGCGCCCATGGTGTTCATCTCCGCGGCCGAAGGCAAAGGCGTCCACCGCGTGCTGGAGGCGGTGGAGCGGGTTGCGGCCGAGCGCCGCAAGCGCATCACCACCGGGCAGATGAATCGCTTTCTTGAGAAGGTCGACTTCGAACGCGCGACCGTGCCGATGAACAAGCGCCTGCGCATCTTCTACATGACGCAGGCCGCGGTTGCGCCGCCAACGTTCATTCTGTTCACCAACCGCGATGTGGATTTGCACTTCTCGTACCAGCGCTTTCTTACGAACCAGATCCGCGAAGCCTTCGGCTTTGAGGGCTCGCCAATCTGGTTCAAGGTGCGCGCACGCAACGCGGAAGAGAAAGAAAAGTGAGCGCGGAGCTGCGCTTTACCGATGAGGAAGCTGCGCTGACGATTGCGCGCGCCCTCGCCGATCCGCAGCGCTACCGCATCATGAAGATTCTTGCGCAGGCACCCGCAAGCACGCCCTGTTCGGCCCTGTTCGACGCGATCAAGCTGGCGCCCGCGACCTTGTCTCACCATATGAAGGAGCTGCGCGACGCAGGGCTTATCAACGAGCGCCGTACCGGCCGCACGGTGCAGTACCGGGTGCGCTCCGAGGTGGTGGAGGCGTTTCTGGATCTGGTGGAGCGCGATCTGCTGCCGGCGGCAGAGGACGAGTAAACAATCTGCGACCTCCCCCGAAATCGGCCCATCTATTCGATAATCGTCGAATCGTTCGACGCAGATGAAAGGGTGAGGGGAGCATGGCAAAACTCACAGGTAAGGTGGCAGTGGTCACAGGAGCCTCCAAGGGCATCGGTGCAGGCATTGCAAAGGCGCTCGGCGCTGAGGGCGCCTCAATTGTGGTGAACTATGCGTTGGACAAGGCAGGCGCCGAGAAGACGGTCGAAGCCATTACAATAGCCGGCGGCAACGCTGTAGCCGTGCAGGGAAGCGTGGATAAGGCTGCTGATATCGAAAGGCTGTTCGCGGAGACGAAGAAGGCTTTCGGGCCGGTCAATATTCTTGTAAATAACGCGGGCATTTTTGACTACAAGCCTCTGGAGGCGATCACTGAGGAGCACTTCCACAAACACTTCAACATCAACGTGCTTGGTGTGCTGCTGGCGTCGCAGGCAGCGGCGCGGCACTTTGGCGAGGGAGGCGGCTCGATCATCAACATCGGCTCAGTTGAGACCACGGTGCTGCACGCCACCTCATCGGTATATACAGGCACAAAAGGTGCGGTAGACGCCATTACGGGCGTCCTGGCGAATGAACTTGGGCCCAGGGGCATTCGAGTAAATTCTGTCAATCCCGGCTTGACCGCCACAGATGGCACGACCAGCTTCCTGGGTGGTGATTTCGAAGCTGGAGTTGTGAAGGAGACACCTCTAGGCCGGGTAGGCCAGCCGCAGGATATCGCGCCGGTTGTGGTGTTTCTGGCCTCCGATGACGCGCGCTGGGTAACAGGCGAGTTGATTCGCGCAGGCGGCGGTTTGCGCTAAGGAATCTTCAAGAAACAAAAGCAAAGGAGATGCACATGGGAAAGCTGACAGGGAAAGTTGCGGTGGTGACTGGCGCGTCCAAGGGCATCGGCGCGGGGATTGCGAAAGCGCTTGGCGCCGAGGGCGCCTCGGTGGTGGTGAATTACTCCTCAGACAAAGCGGGCGCGGACAAGACCGTGCAGGCGATTACCAGCGCGGGCGGCAAAGCCATTGCCGTGCAGGCCAGCGTGGACAAAACAGCAGATGTGGAGCGGCTGTTCGCGGAGACCGAAAAGGCATTTGGACCGGCCAATGTGCTGGTGAACAATGCCGGCGTCTTCAACTTCATGCCGCTTGAGGCGATCACGGAAGCGGAGTTTCATCGGGAGTTCAACATCAACGTACTGGGCACCCTGCTGGCGGCGCAGGCAGCGGCGCGTCACTTCGGCGACAAGGGAGGCTCGATCATCAACGTCGGCTCCATCATCACAACGATGCAGATGCCCGCCTCAACGGTATACGCGGCAACCAAGGGAGCGGTGGACCAGATTACCGGCGTGCTCGCGAACGAGCTGGGGCCGAAAGGCATCCGCGTCAACTCGATCAACCCCGGCGGGACCATCACCGAAGGCGCGGCAACATTGGGGATCACGGAAGATTCGGAGATGGCGAAGGGCTTCGTCAGCCAGACGCCGTTGCGGCGGATGGGCAAGCCGGAAGATATCGGGAAGCTGGCGGTGTTTCTCGCCTCGGACGACAGCAGCTGGATCACGGGCGAGCTGATCCGGTCCTCGGGCGGCCTTCTCTAACGGTCTGTTATACTG
>CAXTMW010000049.1:0-3666 GCA_964245455.1 uncultured Acidobacteriaceae bacterium | reverse complement strand
CGTTTCAGGATTCGCTTTGCCGCCGAGCAGGACGTTTCGGCAATTTACGCCCTGATCGTGGAGCTGGCGGTGTACGAGCGCGAGCCGGAGGCGGTTGCGCTTACCGAAGCGGACCTGCTCCGCGACGGCTGGGGGCCGCAGCCGCGGTTCACGTGTCTTGTGGCTGAGAGCGATGGCACCGTCTGTGGATTCGCTCTGTATCACCCTACATACAGCACCTGGCAAGGGCACTCGCTCTACCTTGAGGACCTGTATGTGCAGCCTGCGTACCGGGGCCGCGGCATTGGAACGGCGCTGCTGGCGCAGGTAGCCTCGATCGCGGTAGAGCAGGGCTGCTCGCGGCTGGACTGGAGCGTGCTGACCTGGAACGAGCCGGCGATCCGTGTCTACGAGCACATAGGGGCGGTACGGATGGAGCAGTGGCGCCGGATGCGGCTGACCGGGGATGCACTGCAAGCGCTCGCGGGCGCTGCACGCGAGGTGGCGCCGTGAAGACGCCGCGCATTCGGGTGATTGGTGGTGGACTGGCCGGGCCGGAGGCGGCGCTGACAGCGGCGCGCCGGGGTGTCGCGGTTGACTTGTACGAAATGCGGCCGATGCGGACGACGCCCGCGCACCAGACCGAAGATTTTGGCGAGTTGGTGTGTTCGAATTCGTTGAAAAGCGAGAGTGAGGGCACCGCGCCGTGGCTGCTGAAGCAGGAGATGCGCCGGGCGAGCTCGCCCCTTCTGGCCTGCGCGGACGCGTCTGCCGTGCCGGCCGGGCATGCGCTCGCGGTAGACCGGGTGGAGTTTTCGCAGCGGATCGCGAAGGCAATTGCGGCCGAGCCGCTTATTACGGTGCACCGCGAGGAAGTGACGTCGCTTGAACCGACGCTTGATCCGGCGAATGGAATCACGGTGATTGCGAGTGGGCCGCTGACCTCGTCCGCATTGTCAGACGAGATTGCGCGGCTGACCGGCGCGGAGCACCTGGCGTTTTACGACTCCATTTCGCCGATCGTCGACGCGGAAACTATCGATATGGAGCGCGTGTACTTTGCCGCGCGCTGGGATAAAGGCACGGCCGACTACATCAACTGCCCGTTTACGCGGGAGGAATACGACGTATTTCTGGATGCGCTGCTTGCGGCCGAGCCGGCTGAGGCGAAAGAGTGGGAGAAGCTGCCCTACTTTGAGAGCTGCCTGCCGATTGAGGAGCTGGCCCGGCGCGGGCGAGACACGCTGCGCTACGGGCCGATGAAGCCGGTAGGCCTGCGCGATCCCAGAACCGGCAAAACGCCGTGGGCCGTGGTGCAGCTGCGGTCAGAGAACCTGCGGGCCGACTCCTACAACCTGGTCGGCTTCCAAAACCACCTGAAATACGGCGAGCAGGCGCGGATTTTGCGGCTGATCCCGGGTCTGGAGCAGGCGAAGTTCCTGCGCTGGGGGCAGATTCATCGGAACACCTATATCCATTCTCCAAGCGTGCTGACGGAAGCGCTGCGGCTACGGGCGCACCCCGGGATTTTCTTTGCGGGGCAGATTTCCGGCGTGGAGGGGTACACGGAGTCGATCGCGAGCGGGCTGCTGGCCGGTTTGTATGCAGCCGACGCGGCGCGGGGGCGTGAGCCGCAGCCCGTGCCGCGCGGCACGGCGCTGGGCTCGCTTGTGCACTACATCACCCATGCCGAGGCAAAGCATTTCCAGCCGGCAAACATCACCTTTGACCTGCTGCTGCCCCTGGAGGAAGAAACCCGTAAGCGCATTCGCGACAAAAAGGCGCGGCACACCCTGCAGTGCGAGCGGGCGCTGGCACTCTTTGACGGCTGGTGGGCGCTCCAAAAAGCCAGTTCGCCGGCAGTGGAGGCGGTGCCGGCATGAGCGAGCGGGCCGTCGTTTCGCTGTCGGGCGGCATGGACTCGTGCGTGTGCGCGGCGCTGGCGGCGCGCGGCTACGAGGCGTGCGCGCTGCACGTTTCGTACGGGCAGCGGACCGAAGCGCGCGAGCTTCAAAGCGCGCGAGCGGTGGCGGAGCAGCTGGGGATTACGCGTTTTCTTCATTTGCGGATGGACCTGTTTCGCGCCATCGGCGGCTCCGCACTGACCGACCCGTCGATCGCTGTCCCAGATGCGCCCAAAGTCGTCGGAGCAGAGATCCCGGTCACCTATGTGCCGTTCCGCAACGCCCATTTTCTAAGCGCGGCCGTGAGCTGGGCGGAGACGATCGACGCGGGCACGATTTTCATCGGCGCAGTCGAGCAGGACAGCTCCGGCTACCCGGACTGCCGGCCCGCCTACTACGAGGCGTTTCAGGAGCTGATCCGGACCGGCACCCGGGATGGGAACATCCGCATCGAGACGCCGCTCATTCAGATGAGGAAGCGCGAGATCGTTCAGCTGGGAGTTGAACTTCGCGCGCCGCTCCATGTAACGTGGTCCTGCTACAGCGGCGAGGCAGCGGCCTGCGGCGTGTGCGACAGCTGCGTACTGCGCCTTCGGGCGTTCGCCGAGGCCGGGGTCGAGGACCCTATCCCTTACCAAACGCGCGAGCGCGCGGCGGGCTCGGCCGAGCGATCCTGAGCAGGCAGCCCCCGAGAAAGAGGACAACAGATGACGACGCGTTCAAAATTTCCGGTAATGGCCCTGGTTCTGGGCGTTGCCTGCATTCCCTTTACGTCGCTCGCGCAAGCGCCGGCGGGGGGCAGCATCCACGGCCACATCCAGGACCCGGTCGGCGCGCCGATCGGCGGCGCCCAGGTGCTGGTGACCACCGACGGCAAAACGCCCAAGTACACCTTTACCGCCGACGCGAATGGTGACTTCAAAGGCAGCGGGATTGAGCCGGGCACGTATGCCCTGAACCTGATGTCGAACGGCAAGCCTGTCGATCAGCTACTCAACATCAAGATAGTCGCGAACCAGGATGAGCTCGAGAACTTCGACCTGTCGCGCCCCGAGTACGTCGCCAAGATGACGCCGGAACAGCGCAAGCAGATGGAAGAAGTCAAGGCCAAAAACGCCGAGGCGCTGAAGAACAATTCGGTGATCAAGAGCCTGAACTCCGACCTGCAGAAGGCGCGCGACGACATCAAGAGCAAGAACTACTCGGAAGCCGACGAGCTGATGACCAAGGACTCGCAGGCGAAGCCGGACGCGCCGGTGATCTGGCTGGAGCTGGGCAACGCGCAGGTGGGCGAGAAGAAGTACCCGGACGCGACGACCTCGCTCCAGAAGGCAATTTCACTCGAAACCGCGAGCCCGAAGCCGAACCCGGAGATCATTGGCGGCTCAAACAACGCGCTGGGCGAGGCTTTGGCGCAGCAGAATAAAATTCCGGACGCGGTGGCAGCATACGATGCTGCAGCCAAGGCCAACCCGGCCGGAGCGGGCATGTATTACACCAACGAGACGATCGTGCTGGGGCGCTCCGGGCAGAACGGCGATGCCGTGGCGGCTGCGGCGGACAAAGCGATTGCCGCGGACCCGACCCGCCCGACACCGTACTACCTGAAGGCACAGGCCCTGATCGCGAAGGCGACCGTGGACCCGAAGACGCAGATCGACGAACTGAACAAGGTCGGCGGCTCGGTCGCGCTGTTCACCACTGATTCGGATGCACCGAAGAGCAAGCGCGTCGCCTATATCGGGTCGAGCAACGTCGATGCCGGCAAACAGGCCGCCGAGCT
>CAXTMW010000048.1:0-20308 GCA_964245455.1 uncultured Acidobacteriaceae bacterium | reverse complement strand
TGGCGGGTGTACTTGGTACAGACTCTACGAACACCCGCCACGAAGTGGCCGCCAGCCGCGAAACCGCGAATGAACTTGGCAGCGGAGAGTCACAGAGTGCTGCCGTTCCGTAAAGAACGGCAGCGCTGACTTCAGCCAATCCGGGGAGCGTGTCGCGGTTTCGCGGAAGCCGCGCAGGCGGTTTACTATCTTCTTTTGCTGCGGTATTTCAAGATAGAGGTTCCTCGCATGTCCGGCCATTCAAAATGGGCGACGATCAAGCACAAAAAAGGCGCGCTCGACGCCAAGCGCGGCAAGGCATTCACGCGGTTGATCAAGGAAGTGACGATGGCCGCGCGACAGGGCGGGGGAGACCCGGACGGCAACCCTCGCCTGCGCTCGGCCATTCTCGCGGCCAAGGCCGAAAACATGCCGGCGGACAACATCAAGCGGGCCATCCAGCGCGGCACAGGCGAAATTCCCGGGCTGACGTACGAGGAGATCTCGTTTGAGGGATACGGCCCGGGCGGGGTGGCGTTGATCGTGGACTGCACGACGGACAACCGCAACCGCGCTGTGTCGGAGATCCGCCACACCTTTGCCAAGAACGGCGGTAATCTTGGTGAGCCCAACTCGGTTCGCTTCATGTTTGCGAAAAAGGGTCTGGTAGTCGTGGAGAAGGCCGTCGCGGAAGAAGAAAAGCTAATGGCGCTTGCGCTCGAAGCCGGCGCGGACGACATGGCGGACGAGGGCGAAACCTGGGAGATTACGACCGATCCTAGTGTGTACGAGGCAGTGGCGCAGGCGGTGCGCGATGCCAAGATCGAGACGCTCGCCTCCGAGGTCACCATGATTGCCTCGACCTATACCAAGCTGGAAGGGCCGACCGCGGCGCAGATGGTGCGGCTGCTGGAGGCGCTTGAAGATCACGACGACGTGCAGAACGTGTATTCCAACTTCGACATGGACGAGGAGATGGCGGAAGCCGCTCACTAGGTCGTTCTGAAAGCCGCCTCACAGAAGCGCCACACCGACTATGCGGCGCTTCCTCACATGTCCACCGTAACGCCGATTGCCCCTGCGCAAGCGAGGCAACTCTGGAGATCATGAAGACGTATCTACTTGCTTTGCCCTGCCTGGTTGCAGCAACGCTCTCAGCAGGTTTTGCCCAGGGAACCCCGGCAACCGGCAATGACGCCCCGGCGAAAGCCGTACTTGCCGCGCTGCCCTGGAACTACGGTGTTTTCTTCGGCGGCGGCTTCGGCGTGGGCGACCGTTCCGGCTTCACGTTCACAAACGCGGGCTTTCATCTCGGCAAGGTGTTAACGGATCAGCATCTGCCCGGCTTCGCACGGGGGCAGTTCGAGTACTCCGGCGACATCCTGCCGTACTGGCAGTCGCAAACGCCGGCGCCGCACGCGCAGGTGTTTTCCGGTCCAAACGGAACCACTCCGGGCTTTTCTGTCCCGTACGGCGGCGGCACCTTTACCGGGCTCAGCATGACGCCGATCCAGCTTCGATGGGATCTGGCGCCGACCCGGCGCATCGCCCCATATCTGCAGGGCGCGGGCGGCCTGATTTGGACCAATCACAAGTACCCGCCTGACATCCTGGTGACGCACGGACAGCCGGGAGGCACCAGCGTGTGGAACTTTACGCCGCAGGCTGGGGTCGGGTTGCACTATTTTCTCAAAAACCGGCAAACACTCGATCTCCAGGCCAGCGCCGTTCATATCTCGAGCGCCAGCCTGGGCGACCGCAACCCAGGCGTTAATGCGAGCGTGCAGTTCCAGATCGGCTACTCGTGGTGGCGTTAGAGCGGTGGTGTTGAAGCGGGCTAGAAGCTGCTGTTGAGTCGGACCGCAACGCTGCGACCCGGAGCGATGGCGTTGCCGGAGAACAGGCCGCCGAAGTTGATGACGTTGAGTCGGTTGTTCAGGTTGTCGCCGTCGACCTGGAACCGTACCCGGGCTTTGTCGCTCTTGTACAGGTCGATCCCCAGCGAGGCGCTCAACGCCAGATTGGACCGCACCCGGCCGCGGTCGAAGTTCAAACGGCTCAACACGGTCTGGCCATACTCCGCCAGAACATCCGACGGCACGCCGGCGAAGTCAAACGGCAGTCCCGATCCGTAGGTGAGCCCCGTGGCCAGCCACGCCCGAGGGAGCGCCTGATACTGGAAGCGCGTGCGCACGGTGTGGCGCTGATCCTGCGAATCCGGAAAGTGGCCGGTCAGCTGTGTCTGCGCGTTTGTAACCGCATCCCCGAGAAACAGCCCGCCTGTTACCGGGAACCATGTATTGCCGACAATGTAGGAGTAACTAGCGAAACCGTTGAAGTTAGCCAAGCGGAGAAGCTCGACCTTTCCTTCGGCGCCATAGATAGCCGCCTTGCGAAATGAGATCGGATAACTGACGCTTGTATTGAGCAGCTGATTGTCATCGGAGAAGTTTCGAACATCTCGGCGAAAGACATTGACGTTCAGGCTCATTTTGTCCGCGATGCCTTTCGCGACACCGCCCTCATAGTAGTTGCCGGTTGCAGGCTTCACAGGCAGCCGCAGTACCAGCGGGTCGAGCGAGGTGATCGAAGGCGAACTGCCGGCAAGGATGTTCTGAAAGGACGGCGTTTCAAAGACGCGATCATAGGAGAGATGCATAACCAGGCCGAGCGCAGGAAAGTAGCGGCCGACTGAAAGACGCGGGCTCACGGCGTTCTCGTTCAGCAGCAGTTGATAGTGGTCCCAGCGCAGGCCCGCGCTGACCGTCCAGTTGCCGAGACGGAGCAGGTCCTCCGCAAAGGCAGCCTGTTCCAGGTCGGGGCGGTTCTCCGTAAACGCAAAACTTGGCGGCGCACCCTGGTCAAACTGCGTCGCGTCGGTGATGGCATAGGTGAAGTGTTCATGGAGAAAGGTGTTGTCGGACTCGACGCCTGCTTTCCACTCTTGATTCCTAACGTGCCAGGAGAGAGATGCTTTCGCGTAGCCTTCATTGAAGAAGTTACCCTGCACAAAGATGACAGGGGTCGATTGCTGGTTAGAGACCAGGTCATTCTGATCGTTGCGTACAAAGCCTGCGATGTTTACGAGCGCATTCGGCGACAGGATGTGCTGGTAACTGGCGGTGCCGATGGTTTCGAAGCTGTCCGCATGTTGTAACTGCCCGGCAGCCTGCTGCACATACTCATTCGGTATCTGGTAGCGTGCCAGTTCGCGGCGAACGCTGAGCTGCAAGCGATTGTCTTCGTTCAAATCTCGCGCATACCGCGCGGAAAAGTCCCCGGCGGTGCCGCGATTGGTCAGGTTCTGTGGGACAACCGGATTAAGAAAATGCGATGTCATGCTGCCGGAGGCCGTGGCACCCACCGTATTGCCGCGCCAGGTGTCCTGCACGCGCGCGTATCCCTGCCCGGTTGAGTACGTACCGCCCCCGGCAATGAACTGCCCATGGAGAGCGCTGTCGGCTTCCTGCCTGGTCGTGAGCTCCACCACGCCGCCCAGCTTGCGGCCGTACTCGGCAGGGAAGCCGGCCGTATACGTGCGAAGGGAGTCAATGTCGTCAGCTTCAAGCTCCGGCCCCAGCGTCGGCGAACTGTTTAGCGTAAGCGGGATGCCGTCCACGACAAACTGCGTCTGGTATTCGGAGCCCCGGGGATGGAGCACCGCGTTGCCCTCGTACAACCACCCGGGCTGGGCATTGACCAGGTCCTGGACCGAGCGGCCGGGCAGGGAAGCGACGCGGTCCTCAATCGCTTTCGCCCCGACCTGGGCGATGGAGGAAGGCCGGCTGGGGTCGAGGATCGTCCGGGTGTCGCTCACCTGGACGCTGGAGCTCACTGTCGCGAGATGCAGAGCGACCGCCGCATCGACCGGAATCGCCGACCGTACCTCCCATGTGCCGGCAACCGTGTCGAACCCTTCTTTTTCGACAGTGACCCTGTACAGGCCGAAGGGCAGCGCCTTAAGGTCCACTGCACCCGCGTCACTGGTCGGGGTGTCCGTCTGGTAGCCCTGGCCTCGGCTGACCACGGTGACCCGCGCTTTGGCGGTGTCTCCCGTCGGATCCGTGACCTTGACGCGCAACTCGCCCGTGTGGACCTGGGCAAGCAGGCAGGGAGCACACAGGCCCAGGGCAAGAACCGCCTGGAGCGGGCGAGCACCGAGCTTTCCCAGACTGGGCGGCCACTTGATTACCATGGAGAGTGTGGCGCGGCTTTCCGCGGCGCCATGCGTCTAAGATAGAGCAAGTCCGCGGACTCGGGTGCAGCCCGGGCTTTCGGTTTTGGTGGGAGACACGCGTGTTTAAGCTTTCAGTATTGTGTATGTCCGGCGAGTTGAATTCAGCCCTTCCCCGCAGACGGCGGTGGCAGGGCAGCTTCGTCGTGTTCGGGCTTTTAGTGGCGCTTACCGGGTCCGCCCGAGCTGCCCAGCTGACCGCGGATGCGCGCGGCGCCATTCCGAAAGACATACAGCAGTTGATTGTGGTCGACTACCGCGCCATGCAGAACTCGCAGGCCGCCATGGACCTGAAGGCGCGGGTGCTGCCGCCGGAGCTCAAGCAGCTCGAGGATGCGCTGGTGAAGTCGGGCCTGGACGACAATCACGACATCGAAGAGCTGGCCTTTGCGAACTTCCGCACCGATCCGAACAGCGACCAGTCCAAAATTGTCGGCGTCGCACAGGGGCAGTTTTCCGTACCCGACATCCTGGCCGACTTCCGCAAGCGCAAGATCAAGCCGCAGCTGCTTCGGACCAACAAGATTTACCCGATGGGCGCAAGCGGGATGCTCGTTTCCTTTGTGAATGCGACGACGATGGTGTTTGGATCGTCCGACGCGATCAAATATGCGTTGAACGCGCGCGACGGTTTTGCGCCCAGCATGCTCGCAAACCAGCCGTTGATGCAGCAGATGGGCCTGGTCGATACAGACGCGCTGTGGAGCCTACTCGACGGCAAGGGAACGCAAATGATGATGCGCAACGTCATGGGTCAAGCCGCGCAGCTGGCTGACTTTGAAAGCGTGCGCAAGCGCCTCATCTCTTCGCGCTACAGCATGGATTTCGACAACGGCGTGAAGTTCAACCTGGCGGTTGTGACGCCCGACACTTTCACTGCGGCAACGATGTCGAGCATGATGAACGCGGCAGCGCTGTATGAAAAGGCCAGCGGCTCGCCGGTTGAGAAGACAGCGATTGATAACACCGACATCAACTCGAATGCCGGAACGCTGAACGTCAACTTCAAGGCGTCCGACAGCCAGTTTGCGACGCTCCTGAAGTCGTCGCTGTTTCAGAACGTGGTTCATTAATCTAGGCAGGAGCGGTCCGCAACTCAGAAGGCGGCGACCGCTTCCAGTACCTGTTCCTACCCGGGGACTCCTGTGGCGATACCCGATACTGCACCTCGCGCAGGTCTTCAGCAGGTCACTAGGTACTCGATTTTCGCTCCAGAATGCGCGCCGTTAGGACCACGCCGCTTTCGTTGTTGTGCAGCGTAATCGGGAAGGCCAGCACATTCCACACCCACTCTTCGCCTTTGCGCGGTAGATTCAACAGCCCTCGAAGGGTCCGATCGATGTAGGTTTCGCGCGTCGCAGCCACGGTCGCGATGATCTCCCGCCAGTCCGGGGCCAGCTCCGGCATTTCAAAGAACATGTTTTTGCCGCGGAACCAGTCGCGCGGGCGCTCCAGCAGCCGCGCGCAGGTGTCGTTGACATACTGCCAGTTACCGCGGCCGTCCAGAATTTCAAGCACAACCTCATCGCCCATGGCCATGTTGATGCGGGAGTAAAAAAAGTCCCGCGCGTCGACCATCACCGGCGCTCCCAGCCGTTTGGCGCGGAAGGATCGCAGGGCGGCCACCAGGTCTTCGACCGAGCTGTATCCCTTGAGCAGGTGCATGTCCTCCGGGCCGCCGAAGCGCCGCTCGAGCGTGGCCGACAGGATAATAATCGGCACCTCGGGCCTTTGCTTCCTGAGCTGCGCGGCGACCTCAGTGCCGAACTGCCCGGCACCCAGGTGGTAGTCGAGCACCGCGACGTCGATGGAGTGCAGCAGCCCGAACGCTTCCTCCACTGTCGAGGCAGTTTCAGTCTGGTAGCCGTGTTTGTGCAGGATTGTGGCGCGCAACAGTAAGTTGTCCACCTGATCGTCCAGCAGAAGGACGCGAATGGGCATGTCGTCCGCTGCCGCGGAAAAAAGTTCCAGCAACTCTCCGTCGGTGGGTTCAGCCATGACGAGGGTAGATGCGGCAGACGGTTCCTGCTGATGTCACCGTTTTGCCGCTTCTTCGAGCGAGCGCTCCATTTTCGCCAGGCGCCGCAGCATTTCCGGCAGCCGCAGAAAGGCAGCCGAGGCACGCAGCCACTGTCGGTTTTGGATAGCCGGGTAGCCGCTGACCACCTCCTTCGGCGCGACATCGCCGGGGATGCCGGTTTGCGCCGTGGCCACCGCGCCGTCGCCTACCGTTAAATGGCCGGCGACCCCAACCTGCCCAGCCAGAATGACGTCCCGCCCGATGTGGCTGGAACCGGCGAGGCCCACCTGCGCGCACAACAAGGTATTTTCGCCGACAGTTGACCCATGCCCTACCTGCACCAGGTTGTCCAGCTTGGCACCATCGCGGACGATCGTTTCCCCAATGCTGGCGCGGTCGACGCAGCTGTTTGCCTGGATTTCGACTCGGTCGCCGATCACCACGCGCCCGCTCTGCGGAATCTTGTACCAGTCTCCGGAGTCGTCCTTGGCGAAGCCGAAACCATCGGCACCGACGACAGCTCCATTGCCGAGCACTACGTCGCTGCCCAGCCGGCAGTTCTCGCGCACCACTGCGTGCGCATGGGCGAAGAAGCGCTCACCGACCTCCACGCCGGGGTAGAGCACGGCATGCGCCAGCAGCACGCTGCCCGCGCCGACGCGCACGCCAGGCCCGATGACAACATATGGTCCGAGATGAACACCGGGCCCGATCTCGGCCGTTGGGTCGATCACGGCGGTCGGATGGATGCCCGCCGGATATTGCGGAGCTTGATGGAAGAGTTCCACCGCCCTGGCAAATGCAAGGTAGGGATTACGGACGCGCAGGGTGGCGCGCCGGAGCGGGGGGAACTCCGGCTCAACCAGTACGGCAGCAGCGCGGGTTGTTTGGGCGGCAGCCGTGTACTTTGGGGTGGCGACAAAGCTGATGTCGTTGGGGCCTGCCGCGTCGAGCGCCGCAACGCCGGTGATCTCGATCTCGGGAGAGAGAGCACGTCCGTCAAGGCTGCCCTTACCCGGTCCCGCTTCGCCGGCCATCAGTTCGGCGCCCAACAGGCGCGCCAGTGCATAAAGCTCCATAGCTAGGCATCTTACCGCTGCCCGCAGAGGGTAAGCGCGGAGGCCGGACAGCGAACGAGGCGGCTGGGCGACGTGACCGGAGTGTCGCCGCAGCGGAGCTTTTTTCAAATGGCCCCTTGCAAAGCTGGAGGCAGCGGGGCAATGCTGACTGTGCGATGCCTGACAGGAACAGCGCCGGCCCCACACCGCCCGATATGCCGCGGCAGGGAAGCGCTCCTATTGTTGAGGTCGGCGAAATGGCAGGGCTGATCCGGGATTTCGACTGGGGCAGCACCTCACTTGGGCCGTTGGAGCGCTCGTCCGACACTCTCCTTTCAACCCTGAACCTGGTGCTCGCGTCCCCCATTCCCTCGGCGCTGTTCTGGGGGCCTGACCTGATCCTGCTCTACAACGATGCGTATGTGCCGTTCCTGAGCAGAAAGCACCCCGCCTCGCTCGGACGGCCAGGAAGCGTGGTCTGGCAGGAGGCCTGGCACCTGATCGGACCGCAGTATGAGGCGACGCTCAGCGCAGGGCAATGCAGTCTAGAGCAGGACGTGCTCATCCCGATCCAGGAGGATGGTCAGCTGCGAGATTTCTACTGGATCAACAGCATCAGCCCCATCTACGAGCGCGGGCGCATCGTGGGCGCTTTTAACTGCTGCCAGAACACGACCCAGGCGGTGCTGGGGGCCAGGATGCTGCGGGAAAGCGAGATGCGCGCGTCCCGGATTCTGCAGAGCATCGGCGATGCGGTTATCGTTACCGATGCAGATACACGCATCACGCGCCTCAATGCGGTCGCCGCCTCGCTAACCGGTTGGAGCGCGGAGGAAGCGCGCGGACTCCCCCTGGCCGAGGTGTTTCGTGTCCTGCAGGAAGAAACGCGGCTCCCCGTCGAGAACCCGGCCGAGAAGGTCAAGCGGTTGGGGCGGGTCGTCGACCTGAACAACCATACCGTCCTGGTGTGCCGCGATGGAAACGAAATTCACATCGACAACAGCGGTGCTCCGATCCGCAATGACAAAGGGGAGCTGACGGGCATTGTGCTGGTGTTTCGGGACGTGGGCGAGCGCCGCCGGGCTGAGAAGGAGATGCGCCGCGTGACCGAAGCCCTGACGCGGAGCGAGGAAGAGCTGCGCTGGACCGTGAAGCTCAGCTCTCAGATTCCCTGGACGGCCGACGCTGAGGGGCGCATCCTCGGCTTCAGCCCGAGCTGGCTGGAGCTGACCGGGATGTCAGCCGAGGAGGCCCTCGGTGATGGCTGGGCAAAGGCGCCGCACCCGCAGGACCTGCCGCAGATGCAGATTGCGTGGTCGCGAGCCGTCGCCTCCCGCGAGCCATATGACGTGGAACACAGGGTGCGCATGGCCTCGGGCGAACACCGCTGGATGCGGTCCCGGGCTTTTCCGCGCCTCCGTCAGGACGGCTCGGTCATGAAGTGGTACGGCACCACCGAAGACATCCACGAGCGCAAGCGCGCCGAGGAAGCGCTGATCCAGACCGAAAAACTGGCGGCCGTGGGGCGGCTGGCCAGCTCCATTGCGCACGAGATCAACAACCCGCTCGAATCGGTCACCAACCTGCTTTACCTGGCGCGGCATAGCGAGCAGCTCGCCGACGTTCAACACTACCTGGAGACGGCGGAGCGGGAGCTGCGGCGGGTTTCGGTGATCAGCAATCAAACGCTGCGCTTCCATCGGCAGTCGACCAGTCCTACCTCGGTCACCTGTGAAGCGCTGATTGAGACGATTCTGACGATCTATCAGGGCCGGCTGGTCAACGCGCGTATCGAGGTGCACAAGCGCAAACGCGCAACAAATGCGGTGCAGTGTTTTGAAGGCGAAATCCGCCAGGTGCTCAACAACCTTGCCGCGAATGCGATCGACGCGATGCAGGCCGGCGGCACGCTGCTGATCCGGAGCCGCGACGCGACGCACTGGGCGACCGGGCGCAAGGGCCTCGCGATTACGGTGGCCGATACGGGACCCGGCATGGAACAATCGGTGCTTCGGCGCATTTTCGAGCCCTTCTACACCACCAAAGGCATTAACGGCACCGGCCTTGGCCTGTGGATTAGCCAGGAAATCGTCGCCCGGCACGAGGGAGTTCTGCGGGCGCGCAGCAGCCGGCAGCTGGGCCGCAGCGGCACCGTTTTCTCGCTGTTTCTGCCCTTCCACGCAGCCGTTCGCTGACGCACCTGCTCAGCCGGTGATCTGGCGGCCGGCACCCTGGCCAGCACCCAGGGCTTCTGTTACCATCGCATTTTGCCTCCAACGGTTCAGACGTAAACTGCTCAGGGCAGACGATTTCCTTGAGGGCGGCTGGGCAAGGTCCGGAGGAATTCCCGTTGATTGTCTGGACGCATGCCCGAATATACGTACCTGCTTGAGACCCGCCTGAGCCCCCCTCAGCAAAACGCCCTCGCGCAGGTTCGCGATGCGGCCCGCGCCGCCGGAATGACGGTCTTCCTGGCCGGTGGAGCTGTGCGTGCCCTGACCACCGGGTCCTCCGTACGCGACCTTGATTTCACCGTGCAGGGCAACGCCCTGGCGCTTGAGGCCGCGCTCGCGGAGCGCGGCGGCGTCGCATGGGGCAGCCACGAGCCTTCGCGCACCCTGTTCTTCTTTTTTCCGGGTTCGGTTCGCGTGGAAGTGGCAAGCGCTCGGTCTGAGACTTTCCCCAAGCCGGGGCAGCCGCAGTACACCTGGGATGGCATTGTCGACGACCTCCACCGGCGCGACTTTACGGCCAACGCAATGGCACTCTCGTTGAACGAGGGTTCGTATGGGTTGCTGCTCGACCCGCTGAACGGCGTCGCCGATATTGAAGCCCGGCAGCTTCGGCTCGTCAGCAACTACGGCTTTATCGAAGACCCCTCGCGGCTGGTGCGAGCCATCCGTCTGAGTCATCGGCTGGGCTGGTCGCTGGAGGAGCGGACAGCGACCCGGTATGAAAACGCCCGGGAAGCCGACAACTTCGACGTAGTTTCGGCCTTTCTGCGCGGGTACGAGCTCGAGGAGATCGCGGCTGAAGAGAACGCGCTGTCTGTCTTGAAAAAGCTGGAAGCCGAAGGCTGGATGGCGAAGCTGTTCGCGGCCTGGACCGCTGAAACAGCGGACGTGCCGGCACTGGAGGATCTCCATCGCAATCGCATTCAACTCCTGATGCAGGGAGTCAGCGCCGATCTGACTGCGGCTCATCTGGAGGTGCTGACCGGGGGGATGAACGCGACGGAGCGCGAGCGGCTGAAAGCAGCGATGGTCCGGCCCGGCCTGCGGGCACAGTGGGAAGGCCTGGATACGGCGGCGAAGGAATTTGCGCGCCTGCTCACCGGCAAGGAAGCTTCGACGCCTTCGGCTACCTGGAAGCTCTTCCATAATCACGCGGCGGAGCCAATCCTGTGGCTGGCTCATACACGCAAGGGCGGCGCGGTCGAGGCGAAGTTCAAGAACTTCTTCACGGTTTGGCCAGAAGCGGCGAAGAAGGTGCCGGTTGCCATGATGCTCGAGATGCGCATCACGCCCGAGCTGCCGGTTTACGGCGAGCTTCTTCAGGAGCTCTTTCTCCAGCAAATCGACGGCAAACTTGAGACCGATGAGGAGATGCGAGCGTTCCTTGAGGCGTACTCGCCTCCCGCACCGCCGCCGCCGGTGACCCTGCGCCGCACGCGCAGCAAAAAAGCCGACGGCAAGAGCAAACGCAAGGGCGCTCCTCGCGATGAGGAAGACGAGGATGACGAGGACGACCGGCCTGCGGCGCGGAGTGACGAGGACGACGATGCGGACGACCTGGACGACCCGGCCGCGGACCTGGATGCTCCCGCAGCGGATGAGGATGAGGACGAGCTCGAAGAGGACGACGAGGTACAGCCTATTGCTGTGTCGGCGCTTGGAGCCGGCCGCAAGCTGAACCTCGACAAGATCGATCTAAGCGCGGTGATCGGCCGCATCGGCACCGATGATCTGGAGGACGAGGGAGATTCGGCTGACGATTTGGCTTCACTCGGTGAGCCCGAGTCGCGAGGAGATTTATCGAGCGCCGAGAAGCTCGGCGAAAGCACCGCGAAAAGGACCGAGGCTCCAGGTGATGCCGACGCCGCCCCGGCGGCCGCCGCGAGCAGTGCGACAAGCAAACCGGCATCCACTGCAGCGAAACGCGACGCGGCGCGAACCGGTCGCAAGGATGCCGCGCGCACCAAACCAGAACCTGCCGCACAGGTCTCGTCTGCGCCCATCGCGGTTGTGCCGGTCCCGGTTGTGCGAGCTGTCGCGCCAGGCAAGCCCCCTGCGGAGATCGCGGGAACAGCCGGCGGCAAGGAGGCCGAGACTGTGAAGTCAAGTCCCGTGAGCGCTGCGAAACCGTCGACGTCCGCCCCGAAGGAAGTACCGGCAGTGAAGGAGCTGACGATCGCGGCAAGGCCGGCGAAAGCGGAGGAGAAGGGAACCGCTCCCGCAAAGAAAGCTGCTGCTCCTGTTGCACCGGCAAAAGCATTGCCGGCACGGGCGAAACAGACGGCCCCCGTGGCGGCCCCTGTTCCAAAGCCTTCCGCCAAGAAGGCGGCACCGCTCCCGCCCGCCGCCCCTGCGAAGAAGCAGGTACCGCCGCCGGCAGCGGTGAAGAAACAGGCTCCACCTGCGAAAGCAGTGAAGGAAGCTCCGGCCAAAACCGCCAAAAAGCGCTAAGTGGCTAGGTGCGAAGTGGATCCGCGTTCACTTCACGCTTCGAAAAGGGAGTTATTCTGAGGAGTGGTCGGCCAGCAAAATCCGTAAATCACGGAGATTGTTGCCGGTCGGCCCCGTAATGACCGCATCGCCCAGCGCCGTAAACAACGGGCAGCTATCGAAGCGCGCGAGCGACTGCTCCGGGTTAAACGCGAATCGTCGGGCGCGGCAGGCAGTGGTCGGGTCGGCGACGGCCCCGGCAGCGGCACTGTTGCCGTCGGCCCCGTCCGATCCAGCACTCAGGATAACTACCTTCGCGTCCAGACCGTCCCCGCGCAACGCCGCATGGAGAGTGAAATGCTGGTTGCGGCCCCCGCAGCCGGGTCGCCCCGTCTCCAGCGCGACCGTCACCTCGCCGCTCGACAGCAGACACACTCGACCCCACTCCGCACGCAGCGCGGCAAAGCGTTCCAGCAGATACACCGAGGCCTGATCGTAGGGCCAGTTGTCGCAGGTGTTGTCGATGACGACCTTGTACCCGAGCGCCCGGGCGCTGTTCCGCGCGGCGCTTACCAGGTCGTGGTTCGACAGGAGCACGTCGACCTCGGTGTGATCCGGCGCGTTCGCGGGTGTGGGCTGTGACGGAGGTTGGCGTCGAAGCGCTTCAAAGTAAGTGCGAACGGTAGCTGGAAATCGCGAAAGCAGCTTCCATTGGTCCAGGACGGCTTCGCACTCGGCCCATGAGGAGCGGTCGGGCAGCGTCGGCGAGGAGGCAACCCCGCCGAGGTCCTTCATCGGCACGTCTGCCAGTAGCAGCGTCCGCTTGCGCGCTCTCGGCGCGGCTGCGGCCAGGCGGCCGCCTTTGACCGCAGAAAAAAACTTGCGGACGACGTTGATCTCCGCGATGCCGGCGCCCGAGAGAACCAGGGTTTCGTAGAACGCCCGCACGTCCTCCAACGGCACGGTTCGATCCCTCGGCAGCTCAAGGAGAGACGAGCCGCCGCCGGAAATCAGGAAAAAGACGTAGGTGTCCTGTTCGGCACGGCGCAGCAGATCGAGTGACGCTTGCGCGGCGGCGAACGACTCCTCATTCGGCAAGGGATGGCTACCGGTAAAGTACCGGATGTGCTTGTGGCGCCTGCGCGGCGGCTCCGGCGAGGAGCAGATTCCGTCGACGCGCAGCTTCGCCGGAAGCCGCGCGAGGAGGGCGTCCAGCATGGGCTCGGCCGCTTTGCCGAACGCGATGATCTGCGCCTTGCGGATGCCCTGAAGTGATTCCTCGAAAGGGGGAAGTACTGGGGAGCGATGACGACGCATCAGGGAGCCTTCAAAGCTCAGGTGTCGCGCGAAGGCTTCCTCAATGTTGCACCCGGCGAGCGCCTGCGTGAAGATGTGGAGCGCGTCGGCTCGCAGCGGAAGGAGCTCTTGTTCAGTAACCATCAGCGCCGCACCTCGATGGCTGCCGCGCTGCCTGGCCGCGCCGCTGCGGTCACCGACGGGAGGGCGCATCGCTCCAGCCAGTCGCGCAGCGCTCCCTGCATCTCGGCGAGCTTGCCGACGAAGAAGTGGTCAGCGTTCTCGATCCACTGAATCTGTTTCGGCTCCCCTGCCTCGGCAAGCGCCGCTCCGACTCGATCCACGGGGCCAAATGGATCGTGCGCTCCGCTGAGGAACAGCTTCGGCTTCCCGCACATCCTGAGGAACTCATAGGTGTACTGTCGGTCGCCGGCTTCGACCGGGGTGCCGAGTGAAATAAGGGCCGCGACCGCAGGCTCCGCACATCCGCAGCGCAGCGCGACGTGCGCCCCGAAGGAAAAGCCCGCAAGAAGTATCGGTACCCCATACTCTTCCACCAGCCATCGCACGCCGGCCCGTGCGTCGTCCTGCTCGCCGCGCCCGGCGTCGTGTACGCCCTGGCTGCGGCCTACCCCGCGAAAGTTAAAGCGGAGCACGGGAAGGCCGAGGTCGGCAAAGGTCTTCATGGCGTGGTAGACGACCTTGTTGTGCAGCGTGCCCCCGTACAGGGGGTGCGGGTGGCATAGCAGCACGCAGGCTTCGGGCAAAGCTGCGCCTCGAGTGCTGTTTAGAACAGCTTCCAGCGAACCGGCCGGCCCGCGCAAGGTTTCGATGGTGCGCACGCTGAGTTCGCCTGCCGTTCCTGCTTGCATAACAGAGGCTGTTGTACTTGAAGGGGCCACGCTTCAATTGTAGGGCCTTCGCCGAGAGCCGGGGACGGCGCGGGAGGGCTGCGGTATGCTGAACGCGTGAACGATCAAGAGAAGAAAGCGGCTGTTGAGCTGCTGCGACAATTGATGGATATTGACTCAACCACGTTTCGCGAGGGGGACGCAGGTGAGTTCCTGGCGGACGAGCTGCGGGGCCGCGGTTTTGTTGTGGAAACGACGGAGGTGAGCCAGCCGGAGAACTCAAAAAGCACGGCAAAGCGCCTGAATATATACGCGGCCGCGCAGCCAGCCGCACCGTTTGTCGTTTTTTCAACCCATATAGATACGGTACCGCCATGGATCCCGAGCAGCGAGGACGAGGAGTGCGTGTACGGTCGCGGCGCGTGCGATGCGAAAGGCATCATCGTGGCGATGGTTCTGGCCGCGGAGCAGCTGCGGGAGCGCGGCCTGCCCGTGGCGCTGCTCTTCGTAGTGGGCGAGGAGCGCGACTCGGCCGGCGCGAAGCTCGCGAATCTACAGCCGAAAGGGAGCCGCTTTCTGATCAACGGGGAGCCTACGGAGAACCGCCTGGGCCTGGCCTCGAAGGGCGCACTGCGCGCGTCTGTCCAGGCGACCGGCACCATGGGGCACTCGGCCTACCCGGAGCTCGGGGAAAGCGCGGTGCACAAGCTGGTGCGTGCGCTTCACTCGATCTTGGATGTTGAGCTGCCGGTGACCGACGATGTGGGGCCGAGCACGTTGAACATCGGGCTGATTGAGGGAGGACACGCGCCTAATGTGATCGCCGACACGGCGTCCGCGCAGATCCTGGTCCGGCTGGTCGGGGAGGCGGGCCTAACGCGGGAGGCAATTGCACGGGCTGCCGCGCCTCATGCTGACGTGCGGTACACGCTGGAGATCCCGTTTGTGCGGCTGCGCGCCGTGGAAGGCCTGCCGACCATGATCGCCGCATTCACGACCGACGTGCCCGCGTTGACCGCCTGGGGTGAGCCGCTGCTGCTGGGGCCCGGGTCCATCCACGTGGCGCACACCCCCGGTGAATACATTCGCAAGCAGGACATATGGGACGCGGTTGCCCTGTATGTACGGACCGCCGAGCAGCTGGCCGAGCGCGAAGTGCTGGGCGGGGTTTAGAAAAGAGCGTCCCCGGCTTCCTCGCGGACCGCAGCGAGAAACAGCCGCAGGGTTTCGACGCGCGGCGCAGCCAGCAGCCGGGTCCCCGGCAGGCGAATGGCGTCTGGAAGTTCACGCAGCGCACGCTCCAGAGCCGCAACAACCGGCGTGAAGCTGGGGTACCGGGTATCACGGCCTGTTTTCGCGACAGCTCGAAGAACGCCGACCGCACCGAGCTGCTCAAGAATATCGGCGTCCCGCAGAATGAATCCTTCTATGGTGTCCGGATCGTCCTTAGGCTGGTGCGTTTCGATGGTGCGGATCACGGCGTCGATCTTGTGGACGGGAAATCCGGCGCGCTGTAGCAATTCCGGGGCCCTTTGCCCCGCGTAGTGCACATGATCCCAGGCTTGAAGTAATTGAAGGTTTTCAGGCCGGTGGCCGATAAAGACACCGAGGTCGTGCAGGTAGGCCGCCGCGAACACCACATCATCGTCGTAGGTGAATCCCTGGCCGACCTGCCGGGTAAGCGCGTACAGCCGAGGCTGGTGTCCGTACTTATCGGCAGGCCGGGCCTCGCGCTGAAGGAGCGCGTCCAATGACGCACGAAAGGCTGATGGGGGAGATGAAGTCTGGAAGTCCACCGGTGAGCATACACGAGAGAAGGCAACGGAAAAGCTCAATCCGGGGTCTCACGGTGTGCGTGCTTCATTTAGATCCGCTTCATCCTGCTTCCCGGCTGTGTTCGCCTACTCGAAGTTGCTCAGGCACAAGGGAGGTTCCGGAACCCCCAGCCATGCCGAGCAGGGATGCCGGAATAGCAAGGGAGGGGTTTACGTTACCTTTAGGTAGCCCGGGAAGGTCATATATTCAATTGGGTTGCGACCAACATCAGTTAGAGTCGGAGCTGACAGTGCGCGACTCAAGTCGCCCCCACTCTGCACCAGCGTTTGGCGAGTCTCATTGAAGCTGCACCTCCTGAGTCGGCTCGCTGCTTGTACCGCCATCGCAGGCGAAGCTTTGCCTGCACAGAGGAACAGACACCAAGGGTTTCGGACGCGATGGGCACCTCAGAATCTGTCGGACGGAGCAGGATCGGAGGGCCGCAACTGCCTTCGCACCCGGTGCGCCCCGTGAGCTCGACGCGGAAGCACGCCAGTCCAGCCCTCGCAGCAGCCGCCCTGATGATGTTTAACGACGTGCTGGTCACCATGGGCGCGTTTCTATTTGCGGTGGTGGTGCACTACCTGGTGCTGCTGCGCCTGCCGCAATACCACGGCATTTCTGTGTCGATCCTGCCTTCCCCTTCCGATTTGTGGTACCTGTTCGGCTTTCTGCTGGTCCTGCTGTTTGTGCTGCGCCGGTATGGGCTGTACAACGGTGTGCCGGATCGCAGCGGCGCCCACGAGCAGCGCTTGATCGTTCAGGCCTGCCTGACAGCGGGTGTGCTTCTGTGCGGGTGGCTCTACCTGATGCACAACCTGGAAATTTCACGCGTGCTGGTCGTCGTCCTGGTCGGGACGACCGCGGTCGCGCTCGGGATTCGGCGGGCGGTCTGGCGCATGGTGCGCTTCGCTCGGTATGCCAAAGGCGTGGAAACCCGGAATGTCGTCATTCTCGGGACGAACCAGCTGAGTTTCGCGATAGGGCAGCAAATTGAGGACGACTACTACCTCGGATATCGCCTGTGCGGGTTTCTCCATGCGCCGGGCACCACGGACGCCTCCGAAGTGCCGACTGACCGCATTCTCGGCAACATGGATCGCCTGCGTGAGCTGACACGGCTGCACTTTATCGACGAGCTGGTCATTGCCCAGCCCTGTCCGATTGAAACCGTCATTCAGCTGCTTGAAGAAGCGCATGACGTCGAAATTGATATTCGAGCCATGTCAGGCTTTTACGCAGAGTTAAGCCAGAATGCGCCGCTTGAGTACCTCGGCGCGTACCCCATGGTCGCGCTTCATCGCCGTGACCCGAGGCTTGTTGCCTTTTTCATGAAGCGGGTCGTCGATATCGCACTTTCGCTGGCAGCGCTGATTGTTGTCTTTCCCATCATGCTGGTGATCGCATGTGCCGTCGTCGTCAATTCACGCGGGCCCATCTTTTACGTTTCCGAGCGCATCGGCAAGCGCGGCCGGGTGTTCCCGTGCTTTAAGTTCCGCACCATGGTGCGCGATGCCGAAGCCAGGAAGCGGGAGCTGGCCAAGCACAACGAGCGGGACGGCATTCTATTCAAGATGACCAAGGATCCGCGGGTGACCAGCGTCGGGCGCGTGTTGCGCAAGTACTCGTTGGACGAGCTGCCGCAGTTGTTCAATGTGCTGCGCGGCGAGATGAGCATCGTCGGGCCGCGGCCGCCGATTGCGAGCGAAGTCGCAAAGTATGCTCTGGAGCATTTTCGCCGGCTGGAAGTATTACCGGGGCTGACCGGCTTATGGCAGGTGCAGGCACGGCATGATGCTTCCTTTGCCCGCTACATCGCTCTCGACACCGCATACGTCGAGAACTGGAGCTTCTGGTTGGACTTGAAAATCCTTCTGAGAACGGCTCAGGTCGTAATCAAAGGTACGGGCACATAACCTCACGAACTTGCCGGCTGGATCATGCGCATTGTATGCAATCCTACATGCAGAAACTGCTCCGGAGTCAGTCTCCCGAGCAGTTGGCCGGCACCTTCGCCGGCTGTCCAGGAGCCTTTCGCTTGATCGATGCACGCCGTTCTCTGGCACTCTTCCTGCTCATTGGCGTTTTCCTTACCGAATCTTTACTCGATGCTCAGGAACGACCTCCCGCCGAGCCGGCCACGCACGCCGACCCTCAGGCATCGCTCCCGCAGAAACCTGAAGAAGTCGCTCCGACCGAGCGCAGCTCCGTGACAGGGCACGATATGACGCTCGCCGGCAAGCCGCTGCACTATACAGCGACTGCCGGCACCCTGCTGATCCGCAACGAGGAAGAAAGGCCATACGGCTCCATCTTCTACATTGCTTACACACTGGATCCCAAGGGGGACCCAACCACGCGGCCCGTCACTTTTCTTTATAACGGCGGCCCCGGCTCGGCATCGCTCTGGCTGCACATGGGATCGGTCGGGCCGGTGCGGGTCATCACGAGCTCCCCGGCAGCGACCGGATCGGGACCCTACGGCATCGTGCCGAATCAATACACACTGCTCGACCAGACGGATCTGGTGTTCCTCGACGCGCCGCTTACCGGCTACTCGCGCGCGGTCGGCAAAGCGACCACAAAGGACTTCGCCGGCGTCGACCAGGACCTGCACGCATTCGCAAAAGCCATCGAGCGTTACCTGACGGTCAACGGGCGCTGGAACTCCCCCAAATTCCTGTTTGGGGAGTCCTACGGCACCACCCGCTCAGCCGGCCTCTCGGCCGTGCTGCAGGAAGACGGCGTCGCGCTGAACGGGATTACGCTGCTCTCCTCCGTGCTCAATTACAACGCATCCATCGGCGCCGGACTGGAAGTTTCCTACATCAACTATCTGCCGTCATATGCGGCGATCGCGTTCTATCACAAGAAATTGCCCGAGATGCCGACCGACATGGCGGCGTTTGTGGAGGAAGCCCGCATATTTGCCCGCGGCGAGTATGCCGAGGCGCTCGCGGAAGGCGATGCACTGCTTGCCGCACGGGTGGACGCCATCGCAGAACGATTGCACCATTTTACGGGGCTTTCTGTCGCCTACCTTAAAGAGGCTCGACTGCGGGTGAATCCGACACGCTTCCGCCGGGAGCTGCTCCGGGGAGAGGACGAGGTCCTGGGCCGGTACGATGCGCGCTTTGAGGGCACGGAGCCCGATCAGGCAGGCGAGTTCCCGGACTATGACCCTTCCGACACAGGCATTGCCGGCGCCTATGTGGCTGCCCAGCACAGCTATCTAAGCCGCGATCTAAAGTACGACTCCACTGACGAGTACAAGCTAAGCGCGAATACCATCGGGGAGTGGGACTGGCACCATCGCCCGGCTGGGGCAGGCTACGGTGGCGCTCGCCCACAGAATCTGCCGTATGTTGCCGGCGACCTGGCCGATACCATCCGGAAGAATCCGAAGCTGCAGGTGCTCTCCGCCAATGGCTGGTTTGATCTGGCGACGCCATTCTTTGCGACCGAGTACGAGCTGCATCACATGATGCTGGCTCCGGAGCTAGCGCGGAACATCCATTTCACCTACTATCCGGCCGGTCACATGGTGTACCTGAACGTCGATGCGCTGCGGCAGATGCGCGAGGACCTGCGTGCCTTCTATACGCAAGCCTTGCATTAGCGCACTCTATTGAAATTGGAAGAACATCTGTATAAAATAAGAGGAGTTACTAAACGTACCGGTTATCTGTCCTATACGTCGGCTAGTGCGCGAAAGGGGTGTGGATAGGCATGGCAAAACGTCGCGGCAATCCAAACTGGGGCAAGCCGGAGCCGATCGGGCCGGTTGTTCCCACGGTTACCTCGTTTGAACAGGTCGTTAAGGAGTTCAAGCTGACTCCGGATCAATATGAGCGCTCGACCCGCCTGCGGGAATGGGCACGCCGGAACCGAAATTCGAAGTACATCCCGGAGGCGCTGCTCGAGGCCTGGGGATTCGAGATTGAGTCAACCCTGTAGCTGCTCATTACCTAAGAGGGAAAGCCGGTGCCCGTACTTGACTTTCAGGTACGGGCGTTGCTGTTTCAGGGTACAGGCTGCCGGAGAACTATGGAGTGCATAAGGGAAGGGTCGCCAGGATCAATCAACGCGTAACGCTTAAAGTCAGCGACACGCTATGCTGCTGTCCGCTGTCTGCATGTGCGGTTACCAGTACGTTTGCTGCAACAGGGATTTGGTTGAGGTGGATACACCCGCTTAGTCCAAGCAGGCCGAAGCCCGCGAGCAGACACATCCCAGCAACAAGCGTCCGGCGTCGGCGAGGAGCTCGGCCGGAAAGGGAGAGCGGCAGCCAAGACAGGGAGAGGAAAGAGAGGAGATCGCACGGAGGCGGTCTTGCAAGTGACCACCGAGTGTAATGGCTGCTGGAGATGAACGGCCGACCTGCACGGTAC
>CAXTMW010000047.1:15806-21021 GCA_964245455.1 uncultured Acidobacteriaceae bacterium | reverse complement strand
CGGCGGTCCAAGCCGGGACGTCGGCGCGCGGCGTGGAGGTACGGTGGCAAGCCTCCCCTGCGGACACCTCTACTCCGGACGAAGGCAGCGAGCGAGCACGCCTGCTAGTGCGCCTCCTTCGCGACCGTGTGCCTGTGCCCGGTGAAAGCACAAAGCCTACGCGCGGGGAAGCAGCGGCGGGCGTGCCCCCTCCGGAGCAGCAGCTGCTGGAAACCGAGGAGCACGCCCCCGCGCACCCCGGCGGCCCGTGGCAGCCCGATCACACGGTAGACGCCGATGCGCCGTCAAACCGGAGCTACCGCTACGCGGTGCAGTTGGTGGAGCAGGAGACGCTGGGCGGCCACACCGTTGAGGTAAGCGGGCTGCCGGCTTACACAGGAGTTTTGGCGGCTCGGGACATCTACCCTCCCTCTGTCCCGGAAGGGTTTTCCGCAGTTGCAAACGCGGCGGAGCACACTATCGATCTATCCTGGTCGGCGGACGCAGACCAGGACGTCGCCGGATATTTCGTCTACAGCCGGCGGGCCGGGTCGTCGACACCACCGGAGCGCGTGAGCGGGCGGGATCCGTTGCCGAACCCGAGCTGGCGCGATGCCCACGCCGCAGATGGCGTGCCCTACAGCTATTCGGTGTCCGCCGTGGATGCGAGCGGCAATGAAAGCGCGCGATCCACTGAGGTGACCGAGGCTCTACCGGAATAGAGCCAGTATTGTTTTCGGAAAGGGTGGCAGGCGACCCTAAAAGAACGACTGTCGCTTACTCGATGGCATGTGATAATGATGCGATTTGCATTTGAAGCGCGGCTCGGAACCCGGGCCCGCGAGCCGCATCTAACACCCAATAAGGTGCGCTGGCGCAACGAAGGAGAGTAAGTCGATGGCTCAAACATTGTTGGAACAACTGCGAACGATGACAACTGTGGTAGCCGATACGGGGGACATTCAGGCGATTGAGAAGGTCAAGCCGCAGGATGCAACGACGAATCCTTCGCTGATTACGGCCGCGGCGGGCATGCCCGCCTACAGCAAAATCGTGGACGATGTGCTGCTGGAGGCCAAGAAGAAGCTGGGCGATAACGCCGCCGACAAGGATGTGGCGAATGAGGCGTTCAAGCACCTTGCCGTTGCTTTCGGGAAGAAGATTCTAGCCATTGTTCCGGGGCGTGTTTCGACCGAAGTGGACGCGCGGCTGAGCTTCGATACCGAGAAGACGCTCGAGCAGGCGCATGAAATTATCAAGATGTACGAGGACGATGGCATCGGCCGCGAGCGCATCCTGATCAAGATCGCGTCCACCTGGCCAGGCATCAAGGCTGCGGAGAAGCTCGAGCAGGAGGGTATTCACTGCAACCTGACATTGCTGTTCGGCCTCCATCAGGCCGTCGCCTGCGCTGAAGCCAAGGTCACGCTGATCTCCCCGTTCGTCGGCCGCATTCTTGACTGGTACAAGAAGGACACCGGCAAGGATTACGAGGGCGCGGACGACCCTGGAGTGCAGTCCGTGACGACCATCTACAACTATTACAAAAAGTACGGCTACAAGACGCAGGTCATGGGCGCGAGTTTCCGCAACATCGGTGAGATCCAGGAGCTGGCCGGGTGCGACCTGCTGACGATCTCACCCAAGTTGCTTGGCGAGCTGGACGAGATGCAGGGCGAGCTGCCGCGCAAGCTTGACCCTTCCCACGCGAACGATCACCCCATCGAGAAAATGACGATGGATGAGCAAACCTTCGAGGCGATGCATGCCAAGGACCGCATGGCGCACGACAAGCTGAAGGAAGGTATCGAGGGCTTTTCCGATGCGCTCGAACACCTTGAGCAGCTGCTCGCCAAGCGTTTGACCGAGCTGGGCGCGAATGAGGAAAGCACCGTCGGTGCGCGATAAGCTGTAGATGTGGGTGTCCTCCACGAGGGATCAAAACGGCAAGTCCGGGGCGAGCACCTCTCGATAACGGTCATTTTGACAGGCGTGCGAGAAGTCTCGATAAGTAAACGGGTCATCCTGAGCACAGGCGGGGTACCCCGGCGAGCTCCTGCTCGCTGGGGTGCAAGCGAAGGATCTGCTTTGTTCTACGAAGCACGAAGCAGATGCTTCGTCGCGGCGCTCCTCAGGATGACCTCTTCTCTCGCACGAACTCCCGGAGCCTTGTCCGGCAGCAAGGACTCAGGTAGGCTAAAGGTTCGGTCTCTGCAGGCCGAGGCTTGTCCATGCATTCCGGCCTCCCTGCGATTTCACTGGTCTCATATTTTGCTGGTCTCATCTAGACATCTCGATATCCGGAGCAATTCATGGCACAGGTTTGCGCAATCTGCAAAAAAGGTCCGCAGTTCGGCAACAACATCTCGCACGCGCACAACGTCACCCGCCGGCGCTGGAACGTTAATCTGCGCCCGGTTAAGGCGAAGACTGGCCCATCAAGCGCCCGCAAGCTGCGTGTATGCACTTCGTGCATCAAGAGCGGCAAAGTCGTCAAGGCTTAACGCTCGACAGCGACTCTCATGTAGTAAAAGCGCCCGTATTTCCTGCCGGGCGCTTCCTCCCGATAGGTCGCTGCTTTATTTTTTTTCAAAATCGAGCGAAGCAGAATTGATGCAGTAGCGCAGCCCGGTCGGCTTCGGACCATCCGGAAATACATGCCCAAGATGGGCATCGCAACGGGCGCACGTTACCTCAACGCGGCGCATGCCATAGCTTATGTCCTCGTGTGAAGTGATGGCGTCGGAGCTGACCGGCGTCCAGAACGACGGCCAGCCGCTGCCGGACTCAAACTTCTCATCAGAGCGAAACAGCGGCGCCTTGCAAGCCACGCACTGGTATACCCCGTCCTCGTGGTTCCGGTACAGCGCCCCGCTAAATGCCGGCTCTGTGCCCTTTTGCCGCGTCACGTAGAACTGTTCGGGGGTGAGCAGCTCCTTCCACTCCTGATCCGTCCGCTGAATCTTCTCTTTGGTATCTGCAGTCGCCATATTTTTCCCTCAATCGATTGGATGAACCGTCCGCGCGAAGGTCGCTTTGCCCGCTATGGCCTGCGCGCAATCGCTTCAATTTCCACTCGGGCATCGCGCGGCAGGCGCGCCACCTCGACCGTCGACCGGGCCGGGGGAACCGTACCTTCGGGTGCGAGAAAGCGTGCGTACACCTCGTTCATGGCAGCGAAGTCGTCCATGTCCTTGAGGAAAACCGTGGTCTTGACCACGTCGGCAAGCGCGCACCCGGCAGCGCTGAGCAGCGCGTTGAGGTTCCGCAGCACCTGCTCGGTCTGCTCCACGATGCCGCCTGATACCAGTTGACCGGTCGCCGGGTCAAAGCCGACCTGGCCTGAGGTGTACACGAGTGAATCCACCTGTACGGCCGGGGTATAGGGGCCGATGGCCGGGGGTGCACCGGGGGCGTGCACGGCTTGTTTGTGTGGCTTGATCTGTGTCTGGGACATGGCTCCATTGTGCCCCGGTCCGTCCGTTACTGTCTCGCGGCCAATCGGTCTTAAGAATGAGGACGTCAGGTCCCCGACGGCGCTGACGCTTCAGTCTGCATCCGAACCTTGCATCCGCACTCTGTATCCGAGTGAAGAACCTCCTCGCGAAAGGCTGTGATCGTGACTGTCCTGCTACTGCTCTCCATGCTTGCCTTGCCCCCGGACTCCCCCATGCTTGGCAACTGGATCACCTCCGATAAATCGATTGTGCAGGTACACACCTGCGAGGGGGATCACCTGTGCGTCCGCATCGCGACCATCGCGCGCAAGGATGTTCCGCGAGTGGACGCCATGAACCCGGACGCGGCGCTGCGCACCCGTCCGCTGTGCGGTTTGGAGATCGGTACGGGTTTTACGCCGGATGGTCTTGCGGCAGCCAAGGGCGGCAAAATCTACGATCCTGATTCCGGCAAGACTTACTCCGCGCAGATGCAGGGTTCCGGAGACACGCTGAAGTTGCGCGGCTTCGTCGGCGTTTCGCTGCTGGGGCGCACGGAGACGTGGCAGCGAGCTCCGGACACTCTGCCGCCTTGCAAGTAAGCCCGCTGAGGGCTGTGCGCAGGCCCGTAAGCAATGGGCCTAGAGTTTCGACGAGCGCTGCACTTCCCGCACTCCGGGGATGCGGCGCAGCCCTTGCTGCAGACGCTCCAGGTGGCGCAGATCCTGCGCGTCGAGGGTCAGCTCGATCCAAGCCTCACCGCTGGACCCGGAGCGCGTGTCCATGGAGCGGATGTTGGTGTTTTCCTCACTCGCCGTCGCCGTAATCTCCTTGAGCATGCCGGGGCGGTCGTCGCAGACCACCGTCAGCTTGACCGGGTAGGTAGCGCGACGCGCGGTAACGCCGGGTTCCGCGCGGCCCTCGCGTGCCCACTCGACCGCGATGCGCCGGTCCGACTCGTAGAGCAGGTTTTGCACATTGGGGCAGATGCGGCCATGCACGGCGACGCCTTTGCCGCGGGTCACGTAGCCCACGATCTCCTCGCCGCGAATCGGATTGCAACATCGCGCCCGGTAGACCAGCAGCTCGTTTGAGCCCTCCACTTCAAGCGTGTCCGAGGCGGCGCTGGCCTGCAGCTGCAGCCTCTTAGCATCATTTTCAAGTAGAGACGCCTCGGTCGGCAGCGCCGGGTCGTCCGGCGTGGGCTGCTGGTGCAGGATGCCCGGGGCGAGCCGGTTCAGCACCTGCCGTGCCGAGTACTTGCCGAAGCCGATGGCGGCCAGCATATCGTCCGGCGTCGCGACCGAGTACTCGGCGGCCAGCCGGGCATAATCGGACTCTTCAAACTTCGAGAGCGCGATCTTGTACTTACGGGCTTCGCGCTCCAGCAGCTTTTGGCCGATCTCGATGGCGCGTTCGCGCTGGTGCTCGTTGATCCAGTGCTTGATCTTGTTGCGCGCGCGCGAGCTTTTAACAAAGGTAAGCCAGTCCCGCGAAGGCGTGTGGCCAGTCTGCGTGACGACCTCGACGATATCGCCATTGCGCAGCTTTGCGCGCAGCGGCACAATGCGCCCGTTTACTTTGGCTGAGATACAGGAGTGGCCGACCTCGGTGTGTACGGCATACGCAAAGTCCAGCGGGCTCGCGTCTTTCGGCAGCACTACCACCTTGCCCTTCGGCGTAAAGGTGTACACCTCTTCCGGGTACAGGTCGATTTTCAGCGTCGCCATGAACTCGTTAGGGTCGGTCATCTCGCGCTGCCACTCCACCAGCTGCCGCACCCAGGCCAGGCGCTGCTC
>CAXTMW010000047.1:12942-15796 GCA_964245455.1 uncultured Acidobacteriaceae bacterium | reverse complement strand
GCGCCGACACGGGCGAGCCGCCGGCCTTGTACTTCCAGTGCGCTGCAATGCCCTCTTCGGCGATCCGGTGCATCTCCTCGGTGCGGATCTGCACCTCGAACTGGTGCCCGGTCTCGCCCATTACGGTCGTGTGCAGCGACTGGTACAGGTTCGGGCGGGGCATTGCGATGAAGTCCTTGATGCGGTTCGGCACCGGGCGAAACAGCGAATGAATCAGTCCAAGCACGGCGTAGCAGTCGCCCACTGAGTGGACAATCACGCGTAGCGCAAGCAGGTCCCACACCTGGTCCACGCCGGTCTTGCTCTCCTGCAGCTTCTGGTGGATGGAGTACAGCCGCTTAATGCGCCACTCCACGCGGCCCTTGATGGTGTTTTCCGCCAGCTTCTCCGACAGCAGCGCGTCCACGCCGATGAGGAACTGCTCGCCCTCCGTCCGGCGCGCTTCAATGGCTGCGTGCAGCTCGTCGTAGGCGGGCCGGTCGACGTAGCGGAAGGCGAGATCTTCCAGCTCGCCGCGCACTTTGCCCATGCCCAGCCGGTGAGCCAGTGGCGCGTAGATATCGAGGGTTTCCCGCGCGATGGACACCTGCCGCTCGGGCTTCAGGTGCTCCAGCGTCCGCATGTTGTGCAGGCGGTCCGCAAGCTTGATCAGCACCACGCGGACATCGGTGACCATGGCGAGCAGCATCTTGCGCACGCTCTCGGCCTGGCGGTCTTCGCGGTTGGCAAACTGGATTTTGTCGAGCTTGGTAACGCCCTCGACAATGTGCGCGACCTGCTCGCCGAACAGGGCGGTGATTTCGGGCGTGGTCACGGGCGTGTCTTCGACCGCGTCATGCAGCAGGCCTGCGGCGATGGCGGTTGAGTCGAGCTTCATTTCGGCGAGCACGATCGCGGTTTCAAGCGGGTGCAGCACATACGGCTCGCCCGAGGCGCGCAGCTGTCCGCGATGGTGGCGGAGGCAGAACTCCCACGCTTTGCGGATGATCTCGGTATCGTCGGACGACCGGTTGCGATGGACCGTGTCGATCAGCAGCTGGTAGCGCGGGCCGGTGACGGCCGTGGTTTCCGCGTCATAGCGGGCCAGCGACTCCGGCGTGAAGGCCGGGGCAGGCTTCTTGGCAGGCGCGGGAGGAACGCGTCGCGTCGAATCCGGTTGCGCGGGAAGGCTTTGCGCGGGTGCCATGCCTGATTATAGGCATCCGTGGAAGTTCTTACACGCGACCGGGCGTAGAGTGGCGGTGCCGGAAGTGTGACGGGTTAGCGGAAGACCGATGCTAGACTGTGCGTGCTTGCGAGGATGCTCATGGCGACCCAGACGCAGACTTCTTTCGACAAATACCTCAGTACGAGTTACCGACCAGACTGCGAGTACATCGACGGCGAGATTCAGGAGCGGAACGTGGGCAAGTGGGAGCATTCCAGAATCCAGTACTGGCTGGCAGTCTGGTTCGGGAACCATGAAGCTGAGTGGGGCGTCCTGGGATCGACGGAACAGCGAATGCAGGTTGCACAGGCGCGTGTTCGCATTCCGGATCTGGTGCTGGTCGGCCGAGAGGACCAGCCCGATGTTCTCGTAAAACCGCCACTGCTCGTCGTCGAAATTTTGTCGCCGGACGACACCTATTCGGCCATGCAGGAGCGTGTGACTGACTACCAGAGGATGGGAGTGCACAGCATCTGGATCATCGATCCAAGCACACAGTCAGGGCAGATGTGTTCTGGTGACGCCTGGATCACAGCACGCACACTGCGCGTGCCTAAGACGGCGATCTATGTCGAGCTGGACGACCTGTTTCAGTCGCTCCATTCTGCCAGGTCTTGATGCGGCGAGGTGCGCTGCCGCTTGGGCAACAGCTTCTATTCGACATACTCGGACCGCCCGCAGTTTGGCTCCTCTGGCGCTTTCTATGTTGGACTAAGGCTCGCTCGCTCGGAACTGACGATAATCCCACCGTGCAGGGCTGGATGGATTCTGCGAAGTGGCCCTTCCTCGGATTGTTGTATGCCCTGATGTTGAGCATTACGGCGTACGCGTGGTTTATCCAGTAGGCTCTGCGGCCCTCCCCGCTCGCACCTGCTCGATCTCCTCCCACATCGCAGCCCAGGTTTTATCCCAGGAGTTGGTGGCGAGCTTGGCTTCGACTGCTTCGCGCCATGCCGCATCGGGCGGGGTCAGTGCTTTGTCCAGAGCCTCGGCAAACTCCTCCGCGGTCGCGGCGATCGCGACCAGGCCTTCGTCGCCGTAGCCGGCCACAACATCGTGGATCGGCGTGGACACCACCGGCTTGCCTGCGGCCAGGTACTCGGGCGTCTTGGTCGGCGAGATAAATCGGGTCGAGTTGTTGAGCGCGAACGGCATGGTCGCCACATCCCAGCCGGCCAGGTAGCTGGGCAGCTCCCTGTAACTCTTGGGGCCGAGATAGTGCAGGTTTTCGCCGGCCGGCAGCGTTGCCGGGTCGATTTTCACGACCGGCCCGATCAGCACGAAGTGGATGTTGGGGCGCAGCCGAGCTACTTCGGCGAGCAAGGCGATGTCAAAACGCTCATCGAGCACGCCGTAAAAGCCCGCGCGCGGGTGAGCGATCGCAGCCTGATCCACCGGATCCGGGCTCTCCCCTTGCGCGCTGCGAAAGTGGTCGACGTCAATCGAACTGGGGAAGGCGTGCACATTGCCATGCTGCCGGCGTTTGCTCTCGTACAAGCTCATGCCGCCGGTAAACACTACGTCGGCAGCTCGGAAAAGCTCCTGCTCGCGCTCGCGCAGCTCGCGCGGCGCGTGGAGAAAGCCGGACAGCTCGTCCATGCAGTCGTATACAATCGCCTCTGGCCGCAGCTCGGCGGTAAACCCCAG
>CAXTMW010000047.1:0-12932 GCA_964245455.1 uncultured Acidobacteriaceae bacterium | reverse complement strand
GGCGTGTAGTACCAGGCGACATAGCGAGTAATTCCGTGCTCCCGCAGCAGGTCGGCCAGCAGCGCACGCTGGGCCGCGTCGGCGTCACTGCCCGACGGCAGGTGGGGCCGCAGCACGGTGAGTCGTTCACCTGCGCCAGTCTGCTCTTCAAGCACTTCCAGACTGGGAGCGCCCATCGCGTCGTAAAGTGGCTCTTCCCAGAAAAAGACCCGCATTTGCCGGGCAGCTCGCGTGAGCAGGTGCTGGGGCCGCTGCGTGACGAAGTGCCAGCGCAGGTGGCTAAAACACAGAAGATGGAGCGGGCTGTCATTTTCGGTGGCCGGTGCGTTCGGCGACAGGGAAGAGTCAGGACGGGGAGCTTCGCTGGTTCCCGGGGTTGGCGTGCTCGGCAATGGATCCTCGCTTCCCCGTTAGACTAGCGTTTCCAAGTGTGGGCTGTCGAAGCGCTTGCTGACGGGGCTGCCGGCGTGTGGAGTTGAGGGCGGCGGTATCCGAGTGGACAGGAATACCCGAGGGACGGCGCATGAAGAGCGATCTTTACCTACTGGAACGATTTGTCGCAGCGCAGTCCGGCGTCTATGAGCAGGCTTTGGCGGAGCTGCGCGCCGGCGCGAAACGCAGTCACTGGATGTGGTTCGTGTTTCCCCAGCTTGCCGGGCTTGGGACGAGCGCGATGGCCGCCAGATACGCAATCGCTTCTCTCGACGAGGCGGCTGCCTACCTCCAGCATCCGCTGCTTGGGCCGCGCTTGCGCGCGTGCACACAGGCCGTGATGGATGTGGACGAAAGAACGGCCGAACAAATCTTCGGCATCCCGGATGTTTGGAAGTTTCGGTCCTCCCTGACGCTCTTCCATCTTGCGGCGCGGGAAGAGCTGCTGTTCTCTGCGGCCCTCACCAGGTACTTCCTGGGGGAGTACGATCCGGCCACCATCGAGCGGCTCCCTGGCTCGGTGATGGGTCGAGCTTCCAGCCGGTACAGCTGAAGCGGTGCGTCTGCCGGTCGCAAACGGCTGCACTGCTGCATTCTTTCGCGGTTGCCATGTTCCGATTTCGGTTCCTGCCGATAGAAGTCTTGCGTAACCGGGCGAAGGCCTGAGGGTGTTGGCCCCTTGCATGGTCTTGAGCAGGGTGTGAGATACGCCTGCATGGGAGCTTTCCCGGCACTCCATCCCGTGAAGCAGCAAGCCGCGGCCTGCTCGGTGAGGAAGTGGACGCGATACACTAACGTTTACTTCCAATCTTAGAAAAGAGAGTGACCGAGCCCTTGAGACAGCTCTACACCGCCCGCCTCGCGCGCAAGCTCCTGCTTTCCGACGTTGCGCAGTGCTTCCACCTTGAGTTCGCTGTCGATGAGCTGCCGGAGTTTCCGTTCAAGCCCGGCCAGTTCGTGTCCTGCGTTGCCGATGATGCAAGCACCGGCAAGCAGCAGACTCGTGCCTACTCGATTGCGTCCGCGGCGCGCGAGAATATGTTCGACATCTGCGTGAACCGCGTCGAGGGCGGCTTCTTTTCGAACCTGCTGTGCGATCTGGAGGAAGGCGACACGGTCAAGTTCCACGGCGCTCACGGCCTGTTTACGCTGCGTCAGCCGATCGTCGACGGCGTCTTTATCGCGACCGGTACCGGCATCGCGCCGATGCGCGGCTTCGCGCAGTGGCTGTTTCCCGAGGATGGCCCGAATCGCAGCGAAGGCCGGGACTTCTACCTCGTATACGGCACTCGCTACGAGAGCGATATCTACTACCAGGATTATTTCGAGCAGCTCGCCGCCAAACACTCGAACTTCCACTACGTCGCGACCCTGAGCCGCGGGCAGGAAAGCTGGCAGGGGCAGCGCGGCTACGTGCAGGAGCATGTCGCCCGGCTGGTAGCGACGCGCGCGGAGCAGAAGGTCCTGGTCGGCGCCGGCGACGTACCGCCCGAGTCTTCGCCCAATGGTCCCTTTGACATTCACGCCTACATCTGCGGCCTCAACGACATGGTGTCGGCGAGCCGGGATCGTCTGGTGGGCATGGGTTGGGAGAAGAAGCAAGTCATCTTTGAACGGTACGACTAAGGAGCGCTACGACTGAATAGTGCTGCGACTAAGCAGGCTGCCTTTAGGGCAGGCGTCAAGGGCTGGAGCCGCGCTCCGGCCTTTTTCCTTTTCGGCGGGTTGGCAGGCGCTCCAAGCCATCTTGCCTGGCAACAGCTCTGCCTTGCAGGCAGCCCGGCCCCGGAGAGGCTACCGCCGCCGCGGCTGATTTCCAGGTCGCGCAAAAAACATGCCGGCTGCGAAGAAGATGATCGCCACGCCAAGCGCTTCCAGGGTTCGGCTGGGTACCCGGAAGCGCAGCGAAAGCGCCGCAACGACTAGCCACACTGCCGCGCCCACAAACCAGATGCCGTAAGTCCAGGCCCGCATACAGTCCATTGATGCCATGCGCGGGTGAGAACATGCAAGGCGTGTTCCCGAGGGGGCTCGACACACTGAACGCAGGGCTAGAGCACGCACCGATCGCGCTAAACCGCAGCATCACGGCGCGCAGCTTGCGGTATACTTCGACGAGCGACGGCTCTCGTCGCATATGCGCAGGCGCGTAGCTCAGTTGGTTAGAGCGCTACCTTGACACGGTAGAGGTCGCTGGTTCGAATCCAGTCGTGCCTACCATGCAGCCCGACAAAAATTAGGGCTCGGCGGCTTTTCAGGCGAACTGCTCATCGTTCGAATTAGCCATGTATTGTATGGTTGCTCAGACGAGGGCGCAGGGGGCGACTACCGGAAGGGAGCTGCCGGCAGAAAGCGTGCCGCTATCGCGCTCAGGCCGGGGGAGCAGCGCCGCCCTCGATTGCCGGGTGCCAGCCGTTGAGCGCGTTCGGCATACCTTTGCTGGAAGGTGTCTCCGACGGAGAGCGGCAGGCTTGATCCGCACGGCTGCGCTTCAGGGCCGCCCGGTCCGCCCGTGAGGTAGCCTGGCTTGAAGGAAGACGCCCGGAGACAGATCCTTAATGACGGTACGCCTGCTGTTGACAGCGCTCGTGGTGACGCAAGGCGCAGCCACATTGTGGATCGACCTCAATCGAACTCATGTAACAAACTCGTTATGGCCGGGACATGCCCGGTTCCACCTCGCCTGGCAGGTATCCACCACCCTGCTTCTTTCCGTACTTGCCTCCTGGCTCATCTGGGTACGACAGGACGATCCGGCTTTCTTCTATCTGGCCGCGGCGCTCGCCGCATCGCCTATGCTTGGCTTTCTTCTAGCGCAGGCAGCGAGGCGGAGCTACGGGGGAACACTGGGTGATGCAAACGGGATTGCGCCATTTTCCTTCCGGTGGGGGCAGAGGACGTTTCGGGTCGATGGGAATGCCGCAGCGGTTTACCTTGCGCTGCCGGTGCTTCTTGGCCTTGTCGTATGGTTTCACCAGGCCGCCGCGCACAGACGCTAGCGCTGATTCACAGTTCGCCAATTACCGTGACTCCCCGTATCAAGAGTTCTGGCAAAAGTGAGTGTCGCCGAGAGAACAGGCACGCTCGGAGGCGTTACTCCGAGCGTGTCGAGTGACTTCCGGCGAGAGTTAGCGGCTGTCTCCATCGTGGTCGACATCTGCAGACGCCCCGGAACTCAGCTTGACGGAGTAGGCTGGAGCTTCCGACGGCTTAGGGGCGACGGCTTTTGCCGCAGGCTGCGCTACGTGCGGCTCGGGCGTGACGGGCGTTGCGGTAACTGGATGAACCATTGTGTTTCCTCCTGATGTCTTATCGGCTTAAGACCAGGCTACCTTCAATTACTTTTGTCACTCCTGAGAGTTGGTACGGACTTTATTCGGAGGCGGCTGTTTGCCCCTGCGCCACCCACCTGGCAATGGCTTCGATCTCTGAGTCGGGCAGGTACTCGTGCCCGGGCATGTCCGTTCCCGGCAGGCCGAACTTGATCAAGGGGGCTAGGCGGCGGAGCCGCTCAGACTCGGTCGCCCCGGCGGGCAGCCAGTGGAACGGGCCCGCATATACGTCAGGCGGCAGGCGGCGGAAAGAAGTCTGCCAGCGGGCCCGCGCCGCGCCTCCCGGCATGTGGCAGGTGGCGCAATAACGCTGGAAGAGGACGCTGCCGGGAAGCGCCGGCTCGGCGCTTCCACTCTGATTCCCGGGCTCCCAGCTGCCCAGAACCGCGCGCAGGTGAGCACCGCTGTCGGGAGTCTGCAGGCTTCCAAGGTAAGCCAGCAGCGCGGCACCTCGGTCGTCGCGAAACAGCGCCGCATACGACGGCATCACGGAGCCGTAACTCACATCGCGGGGCTCAATGAAGTGCATGCGCAGCCACAGCGCGGAGCGCCGGCTGCCGACTTCGCTCAGATCGGGCCCTTGCCGGCGGTTGCCGATCAAGGGCGGCTGCTGCCTGCGGATCGCCTGCAAATCGCCTGCAGGGCCCCACAGCAGCACATCGGCGGAGTGCGGCCGCACATACTGGGAGTGGCAGTGGATGCATCCTTCGGCGATGTAAACCCGCCGACCCTGGGCGACAAGGGTGTCGCCCGGCGTGGAGGCTTCGCGCCCGTACCAAGGCAGCGCGTGCTGCACCCCCGCCGCCAGGGCAAGCAGGACGGCAATGCCGGCTGCTTCGCGGCGAAACTGGAGCAGACGGGGAAGCAGCGCAGGCGCGCAAAACAAAAGCGCCGCCCCACCGATGAACACGGGCGGCACGCGGTGGAGGTTTTGCCCCATGCCGATGCCAAGCGCCGAGCCGACCCAGCCGGCAACCGCGTAGATCCACCCGGCTTTCGCTGTGCGCTCGCGCAGGGAAGCAGGGCTGAGCAGCAGCGAAGGATAGGCGACCAGCGCGACCGAGTACAGGGAAACGCCGACCGGATACAGCCACGCGGCGGCCGCGGCGTGTTCGGGATGAAGTAAGAAAAGGCACGCCGCCGCCAGGCAGCCGAAAGCGAGCAGAAGCGTTTGCCGGAGTCCCCACCGCGCGATCAGAAAAGCGCTGCCGAGCGCCGCGACAAGGTGCAGTGCTCCGTTGCGCCAGAGATGCACATCGCCCTGCCAGGTGCCGGATTTGAGCGCCGGCGAGTTCTGGATGATGAAGACAGCCGCGGAGTCAAACCACACCAGCGCGTAAAACCAGGCACGCAGGCGGCCAACCGCGGGAGCGCGACCGCGTGGGCGTTCAGGGGCAACCTCTCGCTCCGGCTCCCCGGTCGCCGGCGCGAGCGATCGGAGGGTTGAGGCGATTGCGACCGCGCAGAAGCCGGCAGCGGCGAAGGCTATGCTGCGAGGACGAGCCGCGAACAAGGCAGGCACATTGCAAAACAGGTAGCCGAGGCCGGTGCCGAAGCCGACCTGCAGCAGCTCCCGCGATGGCTGGAGGAACTGGCGTAGGTTCGCAACCAGAGTCACGGTCAGCAGCCCAAGCGAAAGGCCGATCCCGAGAGCAACAGCCATGCCGCCCATGACGGAAAGCGTGAGGGAGGGACCAAGCGCCGCCGCACCGCACCCGGCCAGGGCGAGGCGCAGGCGGCCGCCGGCATCGCGCGTTGGCCGGCGCGCGGCCAGCAGGCTCCCGGTGATGCCGCCAAGCGCCATCGCGCCCATGACCTGCTTGAGGTGCTCGCCGGCGATCCCAAGCTCGGCAAGCCGATTCAGAAAGCCGAACTGCGCGAAGATGAGGAAGTACACGTAGGTGCAGGCGATCAGCACTACGCCGCGCCAGCCGGCTGCCCGGCGCGCTTGGTCGGGCAGGGGACCTTGCGCCCCCGCGGGCGTGACCTCAGCCACGGGGAAGCCAGGCTTTCCTGAGGCCCACGCATTGCACCGCGGCGAACGCCGCATCCGACAGCGCCACCGTCAGCCATGCGGCTTCCAAGGCTCCGCTTAATACTTCGGCCAGCAGAAACAAGGCGACCGCGGTGCGGACCCCGGCGGTAAGCTGCCACTGCAGCTGCCAGCGGGCGCTGCTTGCCGGCGGCATGTTTGCGGAGAAAGGCCAGCGCAGCCCGACCCACAGGTAGCTCGCGCCGATGCACCCGACAAACACGCCAATAAAGCGCGCAAACGCCAGCGGGGCTGGGAGCACATGAACGAAGAGCAGGCGCAGCGTGAAGGCGGGGGCCGCAAGCAGCAGCACCCCGGTCGACAGGTCGCACAGCCCGGCGAGCCACTGGTAGCCCACCAAGAGCCTTCTGGATGCTTCATAACGCCCGTCGATCACGCTGCCTCCCGTTCCGGAAGGCGCCGGCGGCCCTGTTCGCGCAGGAGGCCGGTCAGCCGCAGCAGCCACGTCGCCGAGGCCGCCGCCATGACCACACCGAGCAGGAGGCGGCCGCTGTAGATGAGGTTGCGCAGCGGGCCGGGAACCATGGTGAAGGTCGGGTTTGTGCCCTCAATCCAGCCGGAAACGAGCATGAGAATCACGTAGAGCAGCGTGGCTGCCTGCCAGGCGACAAACGCCGGGCGCGAACCAAACACCCGGCCGCGGTCCCGCAGCAGGATCACCAGCAGGAGAACCAGAAGGTTCGTCACAAAGCCGGCCATGGCCAGCAGCGAATGGCTGACCAGCCCATCGGTAAACTTCAGCCGATCCAGGACGCCGGGCAGAAACAGGCACCAGCCGGTAGGAATCAGCACCGCCCACCACGCAAAGATTGCGGTGCGCCACGGGCGCGTCGCCGGGTGCCAGTGGAACGCGCTCGCATACGCCGGCATCAGCGGAACCCACACAAGCAGGCTGCCCAGGCTCATCCATTCCACGGGGCGATGATGGCTGATGTCGCCGCGGCCGAGCGCGAGGCACAGCGCCGCTTCCACGCCGAAGACAATCCAGGACACAAGCAGCCAGCGGCCGCCCTGGTCGCGGCGCGTCGTCAATCCATAGGGCAGGGCAAACAGAATCAGCACGATCACCAGCACCGACTCAAGCTGGCTCGCGCCGGTGGGGCCGCCGCTGTCCGGGTTGACCGGCGGGTACAGGGCAGGGCTGGCCGCGATGTAGAGCAGAAACGGCACGAGGAGCAGCGCGCACAGGCCGGCGGTTTTGAGTGCGGCAACGAGCTTGCGGTCCTGCGCGCGGCTTCTCACAAAGGCGGCGCACAGCACCCCCCAGAGAAACAGGATGCTGAGCGGGAAGAACACCCGGCTGTAACCGCTCCAGTCCAGGAACAGCTTGCCGCTCGAGTGCCCGGCGAGCCAGCTCCAGGCACCGAGCACCAGCGCGGTCGACCACAGTGTGAGCGCTAGACGGGCCCAGGCCGCAACTCTGCCCTCGGCTGCGCGGTAGAGCTGGAGCAGCCACGCAATCAGCGGCAGACTCAACCAGCCGTACAGCTGCAGATTCAGATGCACCGGCATCCAGCGCCCATAGGTCGCGGCTCCCGTCCAGGCGCCCAGGTCAGGCAGCAGCAGCAGCAGAGCTAGCCACACGCCGATGACGTTTGCGACAAACAGCCAGAACAGGGCGTGCCATGCGGCATGGGCCAGCACGGGCGCACGAGTGATGCCCTCGGTCGCTCTCGCGGCAGGCCGGTGCGCGGCCTCCGGAGCAGGGCTTGGCGGTGCCGGGCCAAGTGAAATCGGGCTTAGCGGCGCCGGACTCAGGAGCTCAGGCATGGTGCGTCGGCTCCCAGACCTTGCCATCCCGCATTTCCACCAGGCGATCGCAGCGGGCGGCGAGCCCGCGATCGTGTGTGGCCATCACCAGCGTCGTGCCTTCGGTCCGCACCAGATCGAGCAGCAGCGTGAAAATCTGCTCGCTGGCCCGCTCGTCGAGCGAGCCCGTAGGCTCATCGGCCAGCAGGATGCGCGGCCGGTTCATCAGCGCCCGGCACAGCGCGGTCCGCTGGCGCTCGCCGCCGGAGAGCTTCTGCACCCGCTGCTTGAGGCGGTGGCCCAGCCCGGTGCGTGCCGTCAGCTCGGCCAGACGCGCCCGCGCTGCCGCTTCCGGCGTGCCGGCGGCGACCGCCGGGATCAGGCAGTTTTCCTCCAGGGTCAGGTCGGCGATGAGGTTGTGGAGCTGAAAGACGAAGCCCACCTCGTGCCGCAGCAGCCGGACCGTGCTGATGCCGCGCCCAAGCTGCCGCCGGTTCACCACGACACGGCCGCGGGTCGCGTCGTCGAGGCCGCCCAGCAGGTGCAGCAGCGTGCTTTTGCCGCAGCCCGACGGGCCGCACAGCGCGACGGTCTGCCCGACCACCGCCCGGAAGTCGACCCCGTTCAGCACCTGAATGGCACCGTCGTCATACTGCTTCCATACATCCTCGGCGAGGAGGATGACCTGGCCGGGTTCGAGAGGCGGAAGGCTATTCAAAGCGCAGCGCCTCCACCGCCCGGATCCGCATGGCGTAGAACGCGGGATACAACGCGCCGGCGATCCCGGTCAGGCAGGCCAGCAGCACGACCAGCAGCACGACCACCGGACGGATTTCCGCGTCCACATAGCCATGGAGCGCGGGGATCAACTTCAACGTCAGAATGGCCGCCGCGCCAAGCGCGAGGCCGCCTACCGCGCCCACCAGCGATACCACGCCGGCCTCGCCGAAGATCATGGCCGCGACCTGGCGGCTCGAAAAGCCATTGACGCGCAGGATGGCAATCTCGCGGATGCGCGTGAACACCGACATAATCATGGTGTTGGCGACGCCGAGGCCGCCCAGCAGCAGCCCGCATCCGCCCACGGCCCAAGCGGTGGCCTTCAAGATCTTGAACTGCGAGTAGGAGCGGTCGAACTCTTCGTTTTCGAGCGCGATCAGGCTCGGGTACTCCTTGCCGACACGGGCTTTGAACGCGGCCTGCTCCTCCTTGCTGTGCAGCTTTACGGTTACCACGGACGAAGTGCCTTCCTTGTGGAAGAAGGTTTGCGCTTCGGCAAGCGGCAGAAACACGCCGCCGTCCTCGAAGCCGTTTCGGGTGCGGATGATGCCGATGACGCGGAACATGCCATGGCCGATGGCGACCAGCGAGCCCGTCTTCGCCTTGAGAAACTCCGAGGCTCGCTCACCCAGCACGACCTCGTTCGCGCTGCGCCCAAAAGCTTCCCGGTTGCCTGCGAGCCAGCGCGCGTCCCGGATGCGCGCGTCCTCCACGGTGACCCCGAAGCAGGTGATGATCGGATGGTCGAGGCTCGACACGACGCCGAACAGGACGGGCGATGCGTGCTCGACCACCGTCCAGCGCCGCATCTGGGCAGCCGCGGCGTCCGGCACGCTGCTGAAGAAAAGGTCGGATACATTGCGCTCAAAGACCACCACCTGACTGTCGGCCGAGAGCAGGCCGGCAAACATGCCGACCGCGCCCTGCAGAATGGTCACCACCGTGAGCATCGCGGCGACGCTGAACGCGATGCCGGCGATGCTGATCGCGGTCCGCACGCGATGCCTGCCCAGATTGGTGAGGATGAGTTTGAGAAAGATCACGGCTCTGCTCACTGGGGTATCACCAGCGCCGGGCCCACGCTGTTTCGGGGCTCAGCCGCTAATACCGGCCCTGCCTGTGTCTGCAGTGCTTCAATCTCCGCGCACTCCCCCTGGAAACGTTGCTGCAGGGCATCGAGGAAGAGAAGCTCCGGGTTGTGTGCCTGCAGCTGCTGCACTGCGCGGCGGCTTAGAAAAAGCAGCCGGTGCACGTGGCCGAGAGCCTCCTCGCGGCCACGCGCCATCGCCAGATTGGGCCGGTGCAGCAGGGCGTCGCGCGCTGTCGTTTTGCCGGTGGCCTCGGTACTCTGCAGCAGATCGCGCAGGTCATCCACACCCTGGTACGCCAGGCCCCACAACACTGCCAGACGGTCGAGCCGGCGCACCGTGCCTCGGTCTGCTCCGCCAAACACAGCAGGGAGCACAAGCGACAGGCGAACCAGCGACACGGTTTTCCCCAGGGCAACCGCCTGCGGGTTTGCCGCGCCGTCGGCGCCATACTGCAGATCGCGGCTTTGGCCGTCGAGCAGGCCGCGCAGGCCGAGGTACTGCTCAACATAGTGCAGGCCGCGCTCGGCGGAGGCAGGGGTCGACGCCTGCGCGGCGGCTCGCCAGAGCAAGGCGTACGCACGGTTCACTAGTCCCAGGGCGGCCAGGATGGCCGTACCTTCCCCGTAAGTCCGGTGGACGCACACAGCGCCGCGTCGGTACGTCGCGTCGTCCATGGAGGGAAGGTCGTCAAAGAGCAGGGAGGCGGTGTGGAAGTACTCTACAGCGATCGCGAGCCCGATTGCGCCGTTCTCGCGCATCCCAAACGCGCCCGCCACATTTGCGGCCAGCTCCGCACGGACAAAGCTGCCCGGCCTGCCTAGCGTGTCGCGCAGCGCCTGCGCCAAACGCGGCTCGGTTTGTGGTGGAATCGGCAGGCTCTTGGCGAATGCCGCTTTCAACCGAGCTTCCAGGCCATCCTGTTGGTCCAAAGCATCCATCCAGTCTCCGCGCGCCTCGATGTTTCGACGAAGCAATTTACAAAGTCGCGAGTGCAAGCGCCTGGCAATTGCACTTTCGTAAAGGGCGAGCACGCGCAGCTCCCGCAGCCCTGCGTACGCGGTCGTCGCAGCGACAAGCGGTCATCGCGGTAGCCATCTCAGCGCCCTGCGGCTTCGGTCAGGGTGCCGACCAGCGTCATCTGGATCGTGACCACCTTGCCCACGTGCAGCAGGAAGTTGCTGGGATCCTTGAGGCCCCACTCCACATACGGCACGTTGAAGGTGCCCGTTGCCGTGCAGGTGCGGCCGTCGATCGAGACCTTCATCGGTACCTCGATGTCGTGCGGTTTGCCCAGCAGTGTGAACACGCCGTCCACCGTGATCGCCGACGCACCGGACGGCGCGAGCGTGCCCGTGTAGCGGCTGGGCGCAAAGGTGATCGTGCTGTAGCTCGCGGCTTTCAGCTCATCTTCGGTCATCTTTTTATCGCGACCTTTGTTGCCGCTGTTGCCGCTTCCGGCATCGACCGTCAACAGCCCTGCAATCCGACCGCCCGCATCGAAGGTCACACTGCCGCCCTGCATGTGGAACAGCCCGTCTACAGCGTGCAAAGGATCCGGCAGCACGAAGTGCACCTGCGACTGGTCGACGTTCACCTGGAGCGTCTCCTGCTGCGCAAAAGCTGCCACACCCGGCAGCAGCAGGCTGAGTAGAGAGCCACCCGCGCACGCGGCGAAACGAACATGCATCAGCAATCCCTCCTGATCTGGCCTTGCTGTGGCAGTCGAGCGCGCCGTCGTCCCGGCATATCGGGTGCGAAGAGCATCAGCTACTTGAGTCTTACCTACTTAAGACATTGAATGTCAATATATGTCGAGAGTTTTTCGTAACCGAAAGTCATCCGAGCCGGTCTGAAACACTCATCCTGCCGCTCCGGTCAGAACAGCTCGCGCCCCCGCCACGCCAGGTACCTCGCGCAGCAGTCAGGCGTGCACTTTCTCGCTGAGGCGCGACTTGCCCTGCTTCGCTCCGGTAGAATCGGCAACTTATTTTCAGATCGAAAGCGAGACGACCTCGAAATGCTCAATCGCAGGAACTTTCTTCACTCCGCCGCAAAAATTGCAGGCGGTGCCGTGGCGGCGACCCAGCTGCACTCTGCCCTTGCCGCGGCGCCGCTGCTTGCGGGCCGCTCCGCCAATGACGCGGTCCAGATTGCCCTGATCGGTGCCGGCATCCAGGGCCAGAGCGATACCCAGATCGCGCTGCAGGTGCCTGGAGTCAGGCTGCTCGCGGTGGCTGACTGCTATGACGGCCGGCTGACGCACGCGAAAGAGCTGTGGGGTGCCGATCTTTTCACCACCCGCGACTACCGCGAGATTCTCGCGCGCAAGGACGTCGACGCCGTGATCATCGCCTGCCCAGACCACTGGCACAAGCGCGCCGCGGTCGACGCGATGCAGGCCGGCAAGGACGTCTATCTCGAGAAGCCTATGATCCACATCTACCCCGACGGCCCCGAGATCATCGCCTCGGCCCAGTCCACCAAGCGGATTCTCCAAGTCGGCTCGCAGCGCGTCAGCTCCATCGTGTATGCCAAGGCCAAGGAGCTGCTCGCGTCCGGCGCCATCGGCAAGCTCAACATGGTTACGGCGCGATGGGATCGTAACTCATCGATCGGTGCCTGGAACTACTCCATCCCGCTCGACGCCTCGACCGCGACCTGCGACTGGCCGCGCTTTCTCGGGTCCGCGCCGCAGATTCCGTTCTCGGCCGAACGCTTTTTCCAGTGGCGCAAGTGGAAGGACTACGGGTCCGGGGTCGCCGGCGACTTGTTTGTCCACCTCTTCAGCGGGACGCACTTCATCACCGGCGCCCATGGGCCTACGCGCGCCATGGCGACCGGGGCGATCCGCTTCTGGAAGGACGGGCGCGATGCGGACGACGTGCTGCTGGCGCTGTTCGACTACCCGGAGGGCTTCAACCTGAGCCTCCATGTCAACTTTGTCGACGGCGGGGAAGAAAGCGAAGGCTTCCTGTTCACCGGCTCCGAGGGGCTGATGGAGATCGACGGCAGCAAGCAAACCGTCACCGTGACGCGGACCCCGCTTGCGACCGAGCCCGGCTACACGGTGTCGACGTTCGCGGAGTCGATGCAGCAGCAGTACCTGGCGCAGTACAAGCAGAAGTACCCGCGGACGCACCCCGGCGGACCGCCTCCGCAGGAGGTTGCCACCTTCACCGCGCCGCCCGGCTACTCCGACCGGTACGACCATTTCCAGAACTTCTTCACTGCCGTGCGCAGCCGCAAGACCCCGGTCGAGGACGCGACTTTCGGCTTTCGCGCCGCGGGCGCCGCGCTGCTCAGCAATCTGAGCGCCGAGCGCGGCAGCGTCGTGCACTGGAACCCGGAAACAATGGAGCTCGCATGAAGCCGTGGCAGCGTGTTTACCACTTCGTACTTGAGCAGAGCAGCCCGACGTTGAGGGCTACGAAGCAAAAAGGAGCCTTCCTGACAGGGTGCGTGCGAACCTCGTACAAACCAAGAGGGGTCATCCTG
>CAXTMW010000046.1:5144-21401 GCA_964245455.1 uncultured Acidobacteriaceae bacterium | reverse complement strand
ACTCACCGGTGAGCCCCGGCCCGGTTGCGCCATTCTCGAGCAGGCGTCCGGTCGCGGCGACCACGGAAGCATCCGCCGCAAACACCTCCGCCATGCGCTCGAGATACGCACGCTGCAGGTAGCAGTCGTCATCCATGATGAAGATCAAGTCATGCTGACCGGCTGCGGCATCGAGCAGCTGGTTGCGCTGCGAGCACGACCCTCCCAGCCCTTGCCCCTGGATGAAGCGCACCTCTGGAAAAGCGCGCGGCGCGGCCCCGATGTCTGAGGGGGTCATGTACACCACGAAGATTTCATCCGCGGGCCGGCTCTGCCGCTTCAGGTCCTCCAGCGTCTCCTCCAGAATCGCCGGCCGACCGCGCGTTGGTATACCGACTGCGACCCGGTACGCCTGCGCGGCGGGGCGAACAGCCGGAGCCGCCGGCCGAGAAAACTGCCTGACTGTACCCATCGCGACGACCGCCCTCCCTGTAGCCGCCGCACCGCTTGCGAAGCGCAGGCTCGGGGCAATACTCAACACCGCTATTCTCGGCAGAATCGCGCAGCTTCAACACAGGATGGGCGAAAGATAAAGGTACGGAAGTCACCAACGGAGGTCGCCGTCTGGATCTAGGTGTGACTCCGGCAAGCGTGTGACTCCGGGAAGCGAGAAGCTTCGCCTCTATTGCACGTCGCCCGCTTCCAGATGGGATTCCAGAAAGTACAGCTGCTCCTCGGCTTTGCGGATCAGCTGCTTCAGGAAGTGCGCCGTCGGCGTATCCCCGAGCTCACGGATTGCCGCCGCTGCTTCCCGCAGGTCGTGGCAGTAATCGCCAAGTGCGTCTGAAAGCGCCCGGACATGCTCCATACCAGCCACCGTCTCTACCGGATACTCCGGGATGCGCGACAGGCACACCGCCTGCCGAACGGTGCCATTGGCCACTCCGCCCAGTTGCGTAATGCGCTCGGCAATCGGATCGATCTGCTTCAGAATCGTCTTCTGCACGCTGTCAAACAGAAGGTGCAGCTGGTAGAAGTTCACGCCTTTCACGTTCCAGTGCGCAAACTTCGCCTGCGACTGCAGATCGGTCGCCTCGGCCAGCCGACGACCCAAAAGCTCCACCACCTGCCGCTTTACATCCTCCGGCAGAGCCACCCGGTTCTCATACATGCGGTCCACAATCGTGGTTGCCGGCCCGGGCGCGCCAATCTTCACTGCGTCGTCTGTCTTTACTGCCATTTTGCTGGTCCTTTCCAGGCACACTCCAGGGCGAACCCCGCCTGCCTTCCGTTGGATGCCGAGGGTTCACGCCGGAACTGCTACCGCCCGAACTGGTAGCGCAGGGTCACACTTCCGTATGAGCGCAACGGCACCCCGACAACCCGCTCCGTCGCCATACTTTCCCCCGGCAGGGCGAAGGTTTCCAGCGTCTGCCCGGACGCGCCGTTGGCCAGCTCCGCTTCCGTTGCCACCCGCCCGCACCGTCACGGTCTCCTCGGCATGCAGCTCTTGCTGCGCGTAGACTGCCTTGCCGAGTAGGCACAGCGGCGCTGTACCGGCCAGCACCCGGAATGCTTTCGCCATCGCGCGCCTGCCTCCAAACTGCTTCGTGGTGAGCCTAAACCGCCATGGCAGGAGTACCTGAGGAGCCTTTGTCGCAATGACTGCCATATGGCTCAATTGTGATCTTCCGGCGTCTTCACCTTGCCCAAAAAGTGCCAGCGCCCGTTGGCGAATACATACCTGTACGTCAGGCCGTCTGCCACCCGCGGCACTCCCAGCAGCGCACTGTTCCAGCGAAACTCCAGGGTGCGCAGGTCGTTGGTCCCGGTCGGCAGCTCGAACCCGTTCTCCGTTTCGCCCGGCAGCTGTGGAAGCCGCCGCACCGGGCCGGGCCGGCCATCGACCAGCGCTGCCCGCATGCAGTTGGTGCCGCACCCACATTGGACCAGCACAGACCGGCCGTTGAAGTTCGCGCCGATGCGCTCGTGCTCCGTTTCCCCATCGACGACACCGTAGCCCTTCATCACGCCATCCATGAGTTCGTCCCGGAACGCTTTCTCGTCCGCCGTGCGGATCATGGGCGCGTGAAGCCTTCCCGTGATCGCGTCCGGTGCCGGGTACCGCTCGAACGGAGGCGGAGGTGGAATGGCCATAACGTATTGAAACGCAAAGCTGAGAAGGGGCGCGAGCAGCATGGCTCCATTCTGCACCCCACCCCTGCGTCCCCGTCGTACGGAAAGCGAAGCCGTCGTCGATGCGATCACCCTCAGGGCCGGAACTACCTGCCCACATGAAACCGCACCCGCAGCTCCCCATAAATCTGCCGCGGATCGCTGTAGTGGAACCCGCCAAAGGTCAGGCTGTTGTCCAGAAGCACCCGCGTGTTTGCTACGTTCACCGCGTTCACGGCAAAGCTCGCACTCTCCCCGAAGCTCCTGCCCACCGACAGATCCATGCTTTCATGCTGCGGCAGGTAGCCGCCCGGGTACTGCGCGTCCGGGGTGCCGTTGTGAAATCCAGAACCATAGGACACATTGCCGTCAGCCCAGCTATGCCACGGCAGCGCGGTGCGGTACCCCACGCTCAGCGTATTGCGCTGGTCATGGTCTACAGGCGTGTAAGTGAAGCCTGCATCGCACGCCGGCGAGCCTACAGGCACGCAAATCAACCCACCCGTGATCGCGCCCCGCTGCTCCGCAATCTGGTTCGAGTAGCTCAGGTGTGCCTCGCCGCCGTGCGGCAGCCGCGGCGCACGCAGCGTCAGCTCCCAGCCGCGGATAAGCGCGCCGTTGATCGTAACCGGATAGTAGATACTCGACTCGCCCAGGGTTGCGTGGTCCAGGAAGTTGTTGGCCCGTGTTTGAAAGTTGTCCGCGTCCAGCAGCCAGCCGTGAAGCAGACCAGGCAGCGGAATCTGTACGCCGAACTGGTGCTCCTCGTCGCGCTCCCCGTGGAGCGGCGCAAAGCCTGTGTTCTGCGCCATGGCATAGGTCACAATCGGACCGGCGGCTGTAAGCAGCGGCGGCGGCTGGTAAAAGCGCCCGTAAAAGCCCCGAAACACCCATCCGAGCTTGGGCACGCGCACCGCCGCACCCAGGCGCGGGTCTGTGCTGTTTTCGCTGAAACCGCCGGTAAACAGCGTTTGCCGCAGGCCGCCCGTCAAGGTCAGCCACGGCGCCACCTTCCAGTTGTCCGACACCCACTCCTCGATCACGCCGCCCGCTGCTGTCGCCGGCAGGCTGAATGGCTGTGCGCTGCCGTCGGGAAACACCGCGCCGAACAGGTAGCTGTCGTGCTGGCCAAACCCGTAAAAGCCGCCTTCCAGCGTTTGCCGCGCGACCGTGCCGGTGACCGAGGCCTGCAGCCCGGCGTAGTTCGACGCCCTGTCCGAGGTCGTCTTCACCGGGCTGTCTGCCGCATTCGGCGTCAGGTCCGCGCTGTTGTAGTGGTAGAAGGGCGACACTTGCAGCAGCGTACTTCCAAGGCCAGCTTCGTTAAAGCTATGCGCCCAGGTCGTCTCGGCCAGCCCGTCGACCTCGCGCTGGGTATCGCGCAGCTGGCTCGAGTTGTAAGAGCTGTTTTCGACGCTGTTCGGGTCCGGGTCGTAGGGAATTTGAAAAAAATCCGTCCGGAGCTGCGCGACCGCACGCAGCTGGTCTCTGGGCGTCCGGTTATCAATCAGCGAAGCAAAGCCGCCATAACCGTTCGCCGCATCGTGGAGCACATGCGCCACCGGCGGCGCCAGCCCGTAGTCGCTGCGGTTGCCGTTCAGGCTCCCGTACAGCCCCAGCTTCTCGGTATGGCTGCCGTAGTTCAGCTGATCGTCCGTCTGGAAGAAGCTGCCTAGCGTGGTCACCAGCTCGGCCGTGCCGTTGCGCTCAAACCCGCTTCGGGGCACTACGTTAAAAACTCCGTAAGTCCGGTCGCCGACGTCCGCGTTGTAGCTGCCGCGCTGTACCTCCAGGTAGTCAATGTCCTTGGGGTCAATCTGCGCGCCGACATTGCTGGCGATGTTGGTATTCGGGATCTCCACACCGTCCAGCTCCCAGCTCACCTGGTGGCCGCCGCGCATGTGCAGCATGTCGTGTGTCATGTAAGCGCCCGGCACAAAGTCCGTGATCATGGCCAGCGAGTTGGTCCGGTCCGCGCCCGGCGTATCCGCTATCGCTTCGCGATTCACCAGTGTCGTCGGGGTGACTGAGTCGACATTTGCCTGCGTCCCCTCCTCGTGCACCTCCACCGACTCCCTCTGCGTCTCGACGGCCAGCTGCACGTGCAGCACCGGCGAGGTGTCTGACTCGAGCGTCAGCGGCTGATCGACCGTATCGAATCCCACTTCTTTCACTTGCACGACGTAGGCCCCAAGCGGCACGGCAAGAAATCGGAACGTTCCGTCGGCGTCGGTTTCAGTCGCAACGGTGTATTGGGAATCGACAGCCCTCAGCAGCACCGTGGCACCGCCAACAGGACGGTGGCGTGCATCGTGCACGACACCCTCCACCCGCCCAAAGACCGTGGCGTGCAGGGATAACGGAAGAAGTACGCAAGGAAGAACACATGACAGAATACGGCGCATACAAAACCTTTCTCATCACAGGCGTGACGAGCCGAGGTACGGGGCAATCAGGCAGCAGGAGGGATAGCTACGACGTCTGATTCGCCGAGCATGATGCGGTCGCCTCTTGCTAGAGGGAGAGTGCCTGGCTTTGTGAAGCGGGGGGACCGCGTTTCTGACGAGCGCGTTCGGCGGCGATTCGGCGGCGCACCTCGGTTTGCGCTGCGCCCTCACGATGGCTTGCAGCCGGCAGCGGCAGATTTGAAGCCTGCCCGAGCGCTGACGTTTCCACATGGAACGATACCGGTGTGGTCGGCATCGGCATGTACGGGCAGCCCCGATGGGGCGCTTCCATCACTCTGCGGCCGAGCGCCCCGCCCGAGACGGCTGTGCGCTCGGCCGCTGTCATCGCGCAGTGGTGCGCGCCGTTGCGCCGGCAGCACGCCGGCAGCCCCGCATCGCTGTTGCCAGAGGCGGCAAGCAGCGGCAGCAGCATCGGGGTGCCGAGGAACAGCAGCAGCAGAATGGCGAGAGCGCGGCGCAAGCGAATCCAATCAGGGGCAGACAGGCCGCCCGGAAGACACGGCAGTGGGATGCGGAACCCGTCTACCGAGCCCTAGCGCGGCGTGTACTTCTGTGAACCGCGCCGCGACTGCTTTACGTCTCGCGTCAACGCACGATTGCCTGATGCCGGCAGCGCGTTATCCACCGTGCGCGTGATGATGCCGATGGCCGCGGCCTCGGCCAGCAAAACAAACAGCAGCAGCATCCAGTTCCCAAAGGTCCAGACGTGCGTGTCGAACCCTCGCAGAAACTGAAACCATTCGGCAAAGACCACCGCCGCGTAAATGACTACGAAAAGGAGGACGAATCTGGGGGTCACACTGACTCCTGTGCTGCGGCAATCACGGCTTCACCATCTCAAGCATACCTTGGCCTGGCAGACACGGCGGCCAGGCCCCTTTGCCGACTGCCATGCCTTGAACCTGAACAAAAGGCCACACACACGCCTGCCCTGCGCTGATGTAACCAGCAAGCTGCCTGCTACTTGAAAGTGCTGCTCCGCCGAACAAGCCCCCGGAGCGTCATTGCAGCCGCTACACATCACAAAACGGCTCAAAACGCTGCTCGTGAGCAAAAACGAACAGTTCCGCTTCACCGCCCGGGTCATACTTTTATTTAAGAGGTCGCTACAGACAATTCAGAGAGCACGGCACGGACTCATCCCCCAGCGTCATGAGCTGATGCGGCGCTTCTCACCTCAGCTAAGTAGAGACCTCCAGATATCCGGCCGCAACCGAACGTCGCGCCTGCGTGATGGTTAGGTTGCGGCCCTGCTCACGCCACCGAGCTAACTCCTGCAAGAAGACAGCTACTGCCTTCTTGCATACTTTCTTACCCCTCATTTACACCTCGGGAGAGTCGAGATGGAGCAGAGCGTTCGAATGCAACACCGCGTACAAGTCGCGTCGTCCCAGGAACCAGGCATCCACTGCGCGAACATCGGCGTCGTTCTCAACCTGGATCAGCAGGTAACCCTGACCGGCACGGTGACGTGCGACGCAGAGAGGATCACCGCGTTAGAAACCGCTCGCAGAGTCCCCGGGGTCAGTGTGGTGAGGGACGCCCTGGTGGTGCACGCGCCGGAATCGCAGCCTCGACACGCGGTGGATGCGAGCAGATACCCCGCGCCCTCGCAGGCACCCAGAGCGCTCGATACGGTCTTAAATGAAACGAATAAGCGACACTCTTCCATTTCTACGTTCTAAGCCCTGAGGTGGACGTGCTTTCCGGTTTCCTGGCAGGTTCACGTTCGGGGCGAGCCGTACTTCGTACTCGTGGGCAACGATCCCGGCCCCGCAAGGGCAATTGCAGAGCATTTTTACTTTGACGATGCTTTATTTGACGATGCATGTTCCCGGACTTATCTGTCGAGGCGGAGTCTTACTCGCGGCGCTTGCCGTTACTTTGCAGTCCGCGATCTCGCAGGATCCAACAAAGGCGTTCCCCGGTAACTATCAGATTGTTCTTGATAACAGCGTCGTGTCGGTCATCCGTGTGCACTACTGCCCGCATGAGAAGGTCGGGGTACATGACCATTCCGCGTATCCGACCGTGTATGTCTACCTAAGCGACTCGCCGCCGGTACGTTTCACGCACGACGAGCAGCCGCTGTTTACGCTGACGAGGCCGCCCCTCCAAACGGGGGCGTTTCGGGTGAGCCCGGGAAGGCGGGAGCGGCACTCGGTCGAAAACCTGGGCGGCACAAGTTCGGACTTCCTGCGCGTTGAATTGAAGCAGGTGCCGATCGGGGGCGTGAAGCCATTTCGAGGCGAAGCGCCGGGCAGCCTGTCGAGCACGGAGGATGGCTTTCCGGTGCGTTCGCCCTGGCTCGGGATCGAGCGGGTCGTGTGTGCCTCTTCGCCTTGTCCCTCGCTGCGGGCGTCGCCCATGCCTTCGGTGGTCGTCGCGTTCACCCCGATGTTCTTCCTGCATACCCCTGGCGGACAACCATTGGGAAAAGCAATGACCTCTGTGCGTGCGGGCGAAGTTCAGTGGCTGCCCGCCGGCGAGGACGGCATGCTCTCTCTGGAAGGCGGGTCTCCGGCACATCTGTTGCGCATGGAGATAGGGAATGACAACCTACGTTGAACACGGACAAGCTGTGGAGCTTGGCCTGCTACGGGGACAAGCCGGCTCGGCGAGCGGCTCCGGCAACCAGGCCAGACGAGCGTAATCCATTCAGGCGCAAGCACCAGACGCTCCGCCGTAACTGCCGACCAACGCGTGCCCTTGCCTTAACCGATGCTCAAATACGCATCGGCATGATGATGTACCTATACTTCGCGTCGTCCTGCGTGTCTTCCGGCCGCATCTGCCCGGCTGACTGCGCGTCCTTAAACTCCAGGCGCACTTCGCCGGCGTTCCCGACAGCCTTCAAAAAGTCCAGCAGGTACTGCGAGTTAAAACCCACCGCAATCGGTTCAAAGTTATACGGGGTCTCGATCACGTCCTCGCTCTCGCCTGCCTCGTTGGAGGACGAGGAAATCCGGAGCTCGTTCTGCTCCAGCCGTATCTTGATCGCGCCCGACCGCTCATCGGCAAACTGCGCCACCCGCTGGATCGACTGCTGCAGCTCCTCGGAGCGCACCACCAGGAATTTTGTGTTCTCCCGCGGCAGCACTGCCTCGTAATTCGGGAAATTTCCTGATAGCTTGCGGCTCGTCAGCACCCGCGTCCCCACCCGAAAGTACAGCTGGTGCTCGTCATCGGCGAAGTCGATCTCGGTCGCGTCTGTATTGCCCAACAGCCCCTGCAGCTCCTGGAGCGCCTTGCGCGGGATCAGGATCTTGCGCTCGCCGGTCACGTTCTGCAGGTTTTCGCCGGTCTTTTCAATGTGCGCCAGCCGGTGCCCGTCGGTAGCCACCATGGCGAGGGACTCCGACTTCAAAATCAGCAGCGCGCCGTTGAGCGTATAGCGCGACTCCTCGTTCGAGATGGCGAAAATCGTCTTTGCGATCATGCTTTTCAGCGATACTGCCGGGATGCGTGTGCCCGAGCCGACCGGGAACTCCGGCACTTGCGGGAAGTTCGCCCGTGCCATCCCGACCATCTTGGTGTTCGACCGGCCCGCGCGGATCTGCACCCAGTGGTTGTCCATCAGCTTGATCGAGACCTCGCCGTCCCCGAGCAGCTTGATGTAGTCGTAGAGCTTGCGTGCCGGGATGGTGCAGGCCCCGGCCTTTTTGACCTTCGCGTTGCAGCTGGTCCGCAGGCTCTGGTCCAGGTCGGTCGCGGTAATTTGCAGCCGGTCGTTGACGGCCTCAAACAGAAAGTTCGAGAGGATCGGGATCGTCGTCTTGCGTTCCACCACGCTTTGGGCTGCGGTGAGCTCCCTGAGCAGCTCGGCCCGGCTCACCGTAATCTCCATCACGGCGTTGTTCGTGGCCACCGGTGCCGCCCCGCCCTTGAACAGCTCAGCGGGCTCTATTTCCGGCCTGGTTTCTAACATGGTTTCCGGCGCGGCTTCTCTTTCCGCCTCGGTCCCTGTCTGTGGGCCCGCGATCATTTCCTCGTCCAACCCTGCGTCCGCCATCCCGAGCCCCTTTTCCGTCCCAGCTGCCAAGCCGTCCCGCTTCCATCATTCCTGCTCTCCATTCTAGGGGGCTTTTGCCCCCGGCGCACACCACCAATCACGGCCTTGTCCAGGCAGGATTCCCACACTCTCCACAGCCCCATTCTGGAACGCCCGTCCCGACCGCCCAACCGTTGCTGAGACACCGCGACGATTACTTCTAGCTTTTTTCTAAAGTCATAAAAATAGGAGCAGTAACCGTTCGGGAAGGAAAACAGGAAAACCTGCCCCGAAGTCCTCCCAGCAGGCCATGACATGCTTGTCCTGTTTTCCAAAACCGGGGTGTGGAAATCGGAAATGGAGAACAAGCCGGTACCGGCTCTGCATTCCGGCCCCAGCCTTCCCGCTTCCACACAGCCCCGCTTGCGGCCGGTGTGCAAATCCGGCGCTCACATGAGGAAAGCGCGGTTTCGCCCGGCAACGGCAACTGTTCCGCGCGCCCACGCTTTCCACAGCGGCCTGTTTGTCCACATTTGCGGGCTGCTGTGCAAACTTGGTGCGAATGTGCTTGCCCGGCATGAATAAGTGGTAGCAAGGTGCCGATAGAGACTTCGAGGGAAGAGCCGCTCCTCATCAAGCAACGAAGACACTCTTAAGGAAGCGATCCGTTTATGGTCTTGGTTTTCATCCTGTTGCACGCCTTGCTTATGCCATTGAGTCAGGCAACATCGCTCGCGCAGGCGCTTCCTGCCGCCCAGAGTGATGACACCAGGCAGCCGCAAACGTATCGGCTTGAAGCCGACACCCTGGTACGTGTTGACCTGAGTGCCGGGGAAACACCGGGGCCAATTGCGGCAGCTCGTGTGCAGAACCCGAAACTTACGCATTCGATCGACCCTAAGTTTCCGCCGAGAGGTGAGCGAGGGAGTGGAGGTCTTTGCACGTTGTCGGTCGTTGTAGGACTGGATGGAAAACCTCACGACATTGCTGTCCTGACGTCACTAAGCCCGCAATACGACAGCAATGCGATCGCCGCACTCGCGAAGTATCGCTTCAAACCTGCAACGCTCGACGGCCGGCCTACGGCCGTGAAGATCACGGTTGAGATGAGCTTCACGCTCCATTGACAACCAATCTCTAATGAATGGGCAACAGGAATGACGGTTTGTTCCCCTAATGGGTGTTGCTGTCCATGAGACAGCCAGTTCGGGGGCAACAGGTGATATATAGAATTCGCGGTAAGGCAGCACGTACTTTGACGACAGTGGCGTTGACGCTTGCCTTCACTTTAGGAGCCGCAAGCGCACACGCCCAGGCAGCCTCCGACCAGGATAAGCACTTCCTCGACGATACTGCCCAAGACTCGAACTACGAGATCAAGACCGGCCAGCTCGCGCTCGGGAAGAGCCAGAGCGCCGACGTCAAGGCCTACGCGACCATGGTCATCCACGATCACACGGCGCTGAAGCAGCAGATCAAGCTCGCCGACGCGGCCGCCCAGGTCAAGCCGACTGATGAGAGCAGCATGTCCCTCTCGGACGACGCCAGCTACGCGAAGCTCAAGCTCCTCAGCGGCGACTCTTTCGATAAGGCTTATATCCAGGGCCTCATCAAGGGCAACGAGCAGAGCCTCAAAGACGGCAAGGCAGAAGTCGCCGCAACCACCGTGCCCGCGATCAAAACCCTCGCCCAGCGCCGCGTCACCCTGGACACCAAGCACACCCAGAAAGCCGGCCAGCTCGCCATCGCGCACCACGTGCAGGCCGGCAGCTAAGAGCAAGACCCCCGGCGCGGGCGGCGGCGCTCACGCGTAATTTAACTGGTACCGGCGAGGCGGGTAAACTCTCCGCCTCGCCTCTCCAAAGAATACCCCCTACGAAGTGGGCGCCTGTTCCTTTCTCCCGATGACACTCCGTGCTAAGCATCTCTGCACGTGGCCCTTCTTTACAGAAGGGCCACACTGGCCATCGTCAGCCTACGAGGCATGTCGGGAGAAAGGAATCTCGCGCAAGGGGGTCTTAGTCCTGCTTCCCGCCCAGCGTCATACGAACGCCGAATCGGGCCAATTGCGGAGTGCCCAGGGTGCGGATGGGGGTTCGGCCTACGTCGACGGAGCGGTCCAGCAGGTTTTCGACGGCGGTAACGGCTTCCCAGTGCTGCCCGAACTGGTGCGAAGCGTAGACATCAAAGCGCGTGAAGCCGTGCAGCACGTATAGGTTCGCGTCATCGTCATACTGGCGTCCGCTTTCCCGCAGCTGCAGACTCAGCAGGCCCAGACGCGGCCGCGCGGCCGTCAGCTGCAGGGTACCGGTGTTTCGCGGCACCTGCGGGATCCATAGACCTACCAAATTCGGTCCCTGCGGCGGCTGCGGGAACCGCGTCACGGAGGCCCGTGCGAGCTGGTAGCCGCCGGTCAGCGTCAGCCAGTCCGCCGGATGCACGGACCCATCAAGCGATACGCCCCGGCTGCGAATCTGCCCCAGGTTTTCCCGCTGCAGCGTTGTTGCGGTTGGGGTGGTCGTCAGGGTCAGCGCTGTGATGGGCCGGTTCACCTCGGTCCAGAAGTAGCTGCCGCGCCAGCTCGCCCCAAGCGTCCTACCCAGTCCGGAAGGCAGCTCCCCGGCCAAGCCGGTTTCCCACCCGGTGGCTCGCTCGGCTTTGAGCGCCGCGTTCGGCAGGGTGGTCTGCTGCCCCACCTGCCCGGTCCGGTACAGCTCGTTCTCGGTGGGCGCCCGATACGCTCGGAACCCGCTCGCACTTACCGCCAGCGCCTTGCCAAGCCGGCGGGAAACGCCCACGCGCGGGTCCAGCACGGTTTGCTCAATCACCGGCAGCGTCTTCCGCGCGCCCGTGGCCAGCGTGTACGCGGCCGCATCCGCGTTGCGGAAGCGATCCACCCGCGCCGACCCGCTCACCAGCCAGGCTCCCGGCGTCCACAGCAGTTCTCCGTATGCGCCCACGTCGGTTTGCCGGGCGGTGGTGTCAGTCGCGGGCGTCGTGCGTGAGGTCGGCCGCTCCGTATCTTCCGCGCGCACATCGCGCATGTCGGCCCCGGCCAGCGCTACCAGCTTCGCGCCCCGGCCTTCGCGCCACCGCCGCGCTGCCCCCAGCTCGTCCGCCGGGTCGGTCGCATTGCGGGTCAGCACCTCGCTGACCCGCCCCGTCGTCACTGACGAGAAGTTTTGCTTATAGAGCTCGTTCGAGCCCCAACCGCGCAGCTGCCAGTTGCCGCCCAGCCCCGTGCGGTCCAGCCCTGCCGCGTAGCGCCACAAGCGCGTTGAGTTGCCGGTCAGCGGGGTGCCGTTGTGGCGGTGCTCGTTCAGCACGTTGCCGCGCAGCCACACGCCGTCTCCTAAACCCGCCGGCCCCAGCGCCCGCTCGCCGAAGACAAGCCCGTTCTGCGCATGCACGTTTGAATGCGCATCGACCGGCCCCCGCAGGTTCGGCGCTACCAGCGTATAGCCATCGGTGCCCAGCACCTCGGTCGCCGCAAGCCCGCTCCAGCGGCCGCGGCCGCCGCGCACCCGCGCATCGTTCTCGTTCAGGCCTTCCGCGCCGTACCCGCTTTCCAGCACCAGCTCCGGCTCCGCAAAGCGCCTGCCGCCGGCCGGGGGCGCTGCCGCCAGCGCCCCCCCCGAGGGGTCATCCTGAGCAGAGCGCGGGGTCCCCGGCGAGCGTTCCTGCTCGCTGGGGTGCAAGCGAAGGACCTGCTGTGGCTCTCCTCCAGTCCGCGCGGGTACCGCGCTCACCTCCACCACGCCGCCCACTGCGCTCGACCCATACAGGTCGCTCACTCCGCCGCGCACCACCTCCACCTGCCCAATCGCCAGCGCCGGCAGCTCTTCCCAGTGGATCCACCCGCCGTACGGGTCATTGAGCGGCACATCCCCCCACAGCACCAGCGTCCGGCTCGCCGCTGTTGATCCCAGTCCCCGCAGCGACACGCCTTCGGTCGTCGGGTTGGCCACCAGCGACGAGCTGCGCCGGAAAAGATCAAATCCCGGCACCGTCCGCAGTTTGCCGTCCAGCCCAACCGGTGCCGCCTGCCGCAGTGCCGCGGTGTCCAACACGCGCGTGCTCACCGGGCTTTCGAGCGCCGCTACCGGTGTTCGGTAGGCGGTGACCTCCACGCTCTCCTCAGCCGTCCTCAGCGGCGAAGCCGCGGCCCCGATTGGAAGTGGCGGAGCGGCCGCGTCGGTCTTGCTCTGACCCGGCGCTGCCGGAGTGCCCTGCGGTGCGGTAGCCGCGTCGACATTGCCTTGAGCCGGGCCCAGCAGACTCTGCCCCAAACCGGTCTGCCCCATAAAGGCGCTGACGAACCCACACTGCGCCGCGAACAACATCGCCCGCCCCAGCCTACGCACCTTCCACCCCCAGCGCCGGGCCAGGCAGAGGCTCCACTGCCGCCCCACTGCCATCAAGCGCCCGCAGCATGTCCGCCACATCCCGCCGCAGCAGCGGGTGCCGTAGACCGGGTGCGATCTCCGCAAGCGGCAGGAGCACAAAACGCCGCCGGTCCATCTCGGGGTGCGGCAGCATCAGCTCGTATGAGAAAGCCACTACCGGCAGCCGCGCTTCGCCCGGCAGCACCTCCTCGGCCAGCAGCAGGTCCAGGTCCAGCGTGCGCGGCCCCTTCGCCTCGCCGCGAACCCGCCCAAACCGCTGCTCCAGGGCCAGCAGCTCCCGCATCAGGTCTTTCGGCGTAAACACCGTGTGGAGCGCCACCGAGCCATTCACAAACGGGGGCTGCTCCGGCACCGGCCCTTCCGGCGCGGTGCGCCACAGGTGCGAGCCGGCCGTCACCATCCCCAGCGCCCACAGCGCTTCCGCTGCCAGCCGCAGGGTCTGCTCCGGCTCAGTGCGGCTCCCGTCGGGGGCCGTAAACGGCAGATTCGAGCCCAGCCCGAGATACGCCATCCACCCGCTGTCAAGCTCCGGCATCATGTATTCGAGTTTACGGGGGATGGCCTGGCTCGACCGTTGGCCGGGGTACACGGATTGCAAACTATCGTGTTCCATATCCGCCCGCGAAGCAGTGAGCCGGGCCGCGCTCACGGAGTCGTCCTGAGCGCAAGCGGGATCGCCGGCGAGCCTGCTCGCTGCGGTGCAGAGCAAGCGACCTGCTTTCACCCCTCCGCTATCCGGCGGGGCCCTGTCTCGGCCAGTCTCTCCTTACGCGGTCTGCCGCCTTTGGCGCCATTCGCACGGGCCGCAGCGATTTTGGCCTCCGACTTCGCCGCCCCGCCCCTGCGCCGCAGCATCTGCATCCAGAGCTTGTTGCCATAGGAGCCTTCGAGCAGCCCGGCAACCGAGAATGCAACGCCGAGCGACGGCCATTCCATACCGGTCCCAAGGCCCAGCATGGCGAACTCGTGAAGCTGCGACGGTGATGCGAAAGCCAGGCCCTGAATGTCTTCGAGGGGCAGCGCGATCCGGCCTCCGTCCGACATGTGAAGAATCAGCAGACGGTGTTCGTCGTCTACTTCGACCTCTTCGGCGTAAGGACTCGTAGGCTGGTCGCCGTACTTCTCCTGCCAGGCCGCAAGCTGGCGGTCTGTTTCGCGGTCGAGCTCTTCATCAGAAAGCTTTGCCATGTGTACCCTCCCAGAGGGCCAGCAGCGCGTCGTACTGCTTCACAGCGGTACGGCGGATGCGGCGGACTTGATTCTTTGGAGCATTGAACGGAGTCACTGCGTCCCTACGATTGGCGATCACTACAGTTCCGTTTGCGAGTAGTTCGAGAATGATGGCGACGCCGTTGGCTTCGCCATGGACGTGGGGCGGCAGATGGTCGTGTGAGTAACAGAAGAACCAGATGCCATTGAACTTCTTCGTCCCCATCCATCGACTATACCCAGCTATGCAGGGATTGCAAGCAAAGTATGTCCTTTCCAACCTTTGAGCGCAGCGAAGGCTCTGTTTCAGGTGGCTAGCGAACCAACAAGCATCGCCATGCTGTCACCAGACCGAAGTAAGCAGCGCAGCGACGACCGCCCCATACACTAGCCTCCATGCGCGTCGCACTTTTCGGCGGCTCCTTTGACCCGCCCCACTCCGGCCATCTCCGCATTGCACTTGCCGCCCGCGAACGCCTCGCGCTCGACCAGGTCCTCCTGGCTCCGGTCGGCCGGCAGCCGCTTAAGTCTCATAAGCCCGCCCCTTTTGTCGAGCGAATGCGTATGCTCGCGCTGCTCACTGGAAGCCATGCCCGAATCACCGCCTCACCACTTGACGCGCCCGAACCGGATGCGCGCGAACCCGGTTCCGCAGCGCGCCCCAATTACACAGTCGACACCCTCGCTCGCCTTCGCCTCACGTTGCCCTCCAACGCCGAGCTCTTCTTCCTTGCCGGCGCCGACTCCTTCCTCACCCTTCCGCACTGGCGCGAGCCCGAAGCGCTGCTGCGGCCTGCCGTCGCAGGGGGCCTGCTCGACGGGTGGATTCTTGCCGCTCGCCCCGGCTTTTCGCTCGAGACCCTCCCCTCCGCGCTGCCGGCCGGCTACGCGCTCGGCAGCGTCAGCGAGCAATCCGGTCCGGTGCTGGTGCAAGGCCTTCTGAACCCTGCCGGCCCGCCTGCCACCCCGCTCAACCTGCTGCCCCATCTCCACGACCCCTCGCCCGCGACCCGCATCCGCGAGGCCTTCACCGCAGGCGCGCCCGCGCCCTATCTCACCCCCGAGGTCGCCCGCTACATCGCCGAGCGCGGTTTATATCGCTGACCTGTCCCCTCGCCCGCTGCCCGAACGCAGCAGCCGCATGCTACGGTAGGGAGGTGCCTGTTACCGCCGACACCCTCGCCATGGTCCGCCTCGCCGCCGAAATTTGCGAGGACAAAAAGGGCACCGACACCCGCATCCTGGAGCTCGACCCCGCCGACGCCGGCTTTACCGACTTCTTCCTGATTACCTCCGGCTCCAACACCCGCCAGACCGGCGCCATCGCGGACGAGATCGAGCTGCGCATGAAGCGCGACTTCGGCACCTACGCCAAGTCCGTCGAAGGCCGCCGCCAGGGCGAGTGGATCCTGCTGGACTATATCGACTTCGTGGTCCACATCTTTACCGAACAGACCCGCGAGTTCTATGACATTGAGCGCCTGCGCAAAAGTGCGAAGTCGCTCGACACCGCCGAGTTGACCGCCGAGCTGAAACATCGGACCGAAGCCGCCCGTAAAAAGGCTCCCGGCAAGAAAGCAGCTCACTCATTCGGCGGCAGCGATCACGACAGCGAGCTTGTCCCAGCTGCCCCGCACGGTCTCGAGCAGGCGCGAAGCGAAACCCGCTCACCGGCGACGAAAGCCGCGAAAAAAGCACCCGCCAAGAAAACACCGGCCAAGAAAGCCGCGGCTAAAGCGGCAGCGAAACAGGCCGCCCCTAAGAAAGCACCAGCTAAGAAAGCTCCCGGCAAGAAAGCTTCAGCCAAGAAAGCACCAACCAAGAAAGCCGCGAAACAAACAGCAGTCCCTCCAAACGTCCAGGACCTTTCACCACGCGCGCTTTCACCAGGGCGAGCGCTCCGTCGGCTCCCTGCGTCTTCGTCCCACGAGTAAGCCGCACACCTCAGCAGGAGGCATCTATGTTTATCCATAACTTTTCCCTCCGCTTCAAGCCCGATGCCACCCACGAGCAGATTGCCTCCGCAATC